>JAITLC010000046.1 GCA_031278095.1 Treponema sp. | reverse complement strand
GGGTCTTGGAAAGAGGATAAGCCGTGGTTACCATCATAAACAGGTTAATCGACACCCCCAACACGCAGCGCAGTACGGAAACCTGGAAGGCGCGCAGGAACTTTCCGTTGTTGATGGCGAAATCGTAGGACATGGTGGTAAAACCTTTGGGCCAGAAGAGAACTTTGCCCGTGGCCACAAAGGATGGCGAACTGAAAGACACCATCAGTGTGTTTAGAATCGGCAAAAAACAGGTTAAGCAAATCAGGCTCACAAAAAAATAGTTAAAAACGTTAAATATTCTTTGCCCTTTTGTCCGAAGAACCATCTTTTGCCACTCCTAAAAAACTTTATAATTCGCAACCCTGTCGGCTATAATCAAAGACAGGGAAATAAGAATACAGGAAACAACAGACTTGAATAAACCCACTGCTGTACCAATGGCATATTTTCCGTTCTGGAGTCCCAGCCTGTATACGAATGTATCTATAATGTCGCCTGTTGTGTAAACAGCCGGAGAATACAAGTTATAAACCTGGTCGAAACCGGCGTTCAGTACATTCCCTAAAGCCAGTACCGTCATAAGGACTATAATGGGACTCAGACAGGGCAGCGTAATATAGAGAGTCTGCTTCCAGCGGCCCGCGCCGTCGATGACGGCGGATTCGTATATTTCAGGATCGATGGAAGTAATGGCCGCCAGGTACACCACCGTGCCGAACCCAAAAGTTTTCCAGACATCCGTTACAATGATGGTCCAGGGGAATATCTGCTGGTTGGATAGAAACTGAACCGGGCGGATATTAAAGAGGCGCAAGACAAGATTAATAGGCCCGTCCGTAGCCAGGATATTATATAAAATGCCCGCCATAATAACCCATGATATAAAATTGGGAATATATACAATGGTCTGAAACAGCCGTTTGTTGAAGCGGGAAGGTATTTCGTTCAGAAGCAGGGCAAATACAACGGATGAAAAGGTGCCGATGGCGATTTTAAGAAAGGAAATAAAGAGGGTGTTAAAGATAGTGCGCTGAAACTGGCCCTGGGAGAACACCAGACGGAAATTTTCCAGCCCAACCCAGGGAGATCTGAAAAAACCGATGCCGGGGTTGTAATCCTCAAAGGCCATGACAAGTCCGTACATGGGCATATAAGAAAAAATAAAGGTCAGGACAACGCCCGGAAGCAGCAGCAAGTGAAAAGGCCAGTCTTTTTTTAAACGTCCAAGCATCGCTCCTCCGCCTTAAAAAAAAGTACTCCCCTCAAAAGCAAGACAGGGGAAACAACACATATGTGTGAGCCTGTTCCAAAACCCGGCGGTTTCGGGACAGGCTCAAATTCGATGAAAAACCAAGACTATCCGAGGCTGTTTCAAAACTTCAGCTTTGAAACAGCGGCCTCAAATTTAGTGGAAAACAGGCTTTGGCCGGTTTTTCCGAGAGTTTGTTCCAAAACCCACAACCGGGTTCCGGAACGAGCTCACTTGTTGTAGTCCCTGTTTACGGCGTCTTCCATGATTTGTCCGCCGTTGGCATACCAGTCGGCTATGATTTTATCGTAGGAACTCACCGGTTCAACTCCCATAATTATCCTGGTAAAGCCCTGGACCACCACATCGAAGGCGTTCACCGTTTTGTCGAAGTCTTCCGGCGGCGGCCCCCACATATCCGTCCTGACGATGAAGTTGTTGTCCAGAACGAATTTGGCGTTATCATAGGCGCAGCCGTCAAAACCCTGCTGCAGGTACGCTCCTAAACCGCCGGGGTCTTTCTTGGTGAGCCAATTGATGGAGTCCCCGTACTTCTTCTTCATACCGGAGGTAAAGAGCTGGCTGGTATCGCCGGTCTTTAAGGCGTGCAGCACATGCTCGAATTGCAGCATGTCCGCCAGGGGGTCGATAATCTCAAGAGCGCCGGGGGTGTGCTCCCGCTGACCGTCGGTAAAGCCGTGGAATTCCTCCTCGGTAAGCACCGTATTGGGGTCAAACATGATATAATCTACATGACTCAACAGCTTCATGATGGCCGCGGGGTTCGGGCAGTCCTTGTTTACCACAATGAGGCTGCCGTTGGGGAAACCGACCTGGCCCATTACCTGGGAACCGTCTACCGTGGGGAAGGGGAAGGGAATCATGTAGGCATTGTCGCTGCCCTGGGCCGCTACCAGATTGGGGCCGTTCAGCCAGCCCTGCCACTGGTAGTAGGGCTGCATGCCGGTTTTGCCGTTCACAATGTCTTCATTCATTTTGGCGGCGTCGGTGTTGGCAAAGTCCGGGTTGATGATGCCTTCTTTATACCACTTGGCCCAATAGGTAAGGGCCGTCTTCGTCTCCGGATGGGAAACGCCCGCCTTGATGCGGCCTGTACTGTCTTTATACCAGAAATCATTATTGAGGCTGGGGTTGCCCAGGTACACGTTAAACATGGGGCCGGTCATAAAAAGCTCTTCCAGCGTATTACTGAAGCCCATGCCGTAGCCGCCGTGTTCTTTCATAAATGTTCTGGCTAGATTTTCAAAATCGGCGACGGTTTTCAAAGGCGGGCTGCCGGCCGCTTCGTACCAGTCTTTGCGGACCCACAGATCCTTGGGGTTGTCGATAACCCCGTAGTAATAATTGGGTATGCCGTAAATTCTGCCGTTTACCGTCGCTGTCTTAATAGTGTCGGGATCCGTCTTTTCGTAATCTCTGATTCGCTGGGAAGTGTAATTCTGATAGGCCTCCGTAATGTCCATCAGCAGGCCGGCCTGTATCAACTGTCGGAACTGTATGTAATTACATTTGAAAACATCCGGCAGGGTTTTTGAGGCGATGGCCATGTTCAGCTTCGTGTCGTACTGGGCGCCGCCCTGGTCGATCCAGTCGTAGGTAACTTCAATGCCTAACTCATTTTTCCATGCCCGTATCCAGGGGTTGTTGGTCTCGTCGTCGCCGGGTTCGTATACCAGATCGTTGTTGGCGCTTTTAACGGTAGTAACATTCACCATCGTGGCGTAGGGCTGCTTCCAGTCCCCCGCGGGAACAGGCTGGGGATCTCTGACACCTCCGCCGGCTTGGCCTACTTTAGGTGGAGCCCCCCCCCCCCCGGGGACGGCTTATCGCCGCACGCCGTCATTGAAAACATAACAAGCAAAACGAACAATAAGAGTGAAATAAATCCCATATTTTGTTTCTTCATTGTAAAAATCCTCCTGACTAAACAGGATATCATAACTTCAATCAAATGTAAAATAGAATTTTTGGACTTTTTATAGCACATTTGGATTTTTTAGCTTGTTCCAAAACCCGCCCGGTTTCGGAATAGCCTCCTTATCTTAACATAGGGAAACGCTGATTAAATGACGCCAATCAGCGTTTCCCTGTGTATGTGCTCATTTCATTGCGCACATACCGCATTAAAGCAGCACTGATTTATTCTCGATTGAATAAATCAGTGCTTCCATAGGGCCTTTCCCAAAACTTCAAGTTTTGGGAAAGGCTCCATATACAGAATACAGATATGTGCCGATAACTATATGAGGAAAATGAATAAATTTACAGAGGATCCCGGTTTTTTGCTGCCGGGGAGGCTCTTGAGCGGCATAATTCCGGTTTTGTTTCTCTTTCTTTGCCCCTGCGGCCTGTCTGCGGTGGGTGAAAAGTACCTCATTCTCGGAGGAAGCGCCACCTGGCAGGGGGTCGAAAAACGTCATAATGTTATCGAAACCGAAGGTTTCAGGCCTTACCCCGTCCTTACCCTGAGTTCTGCCAGGGAGAGACCAGCCCTTACTACGGATCTTTCCCTCTCTTTTGATGAAGGGAACCCGGAACTTTTTGCCTCTTCCGGTGCCTCATACCGGATTCAGCCGGGGATGACTGCTGCGGCAGGCCCCCGTCTGGCCCGGCAGGGAGCCGGGGCGGCCTTGTTCAGCGGGAAGTCTGAGGCCCTGAACATTGAAGCTTCAGGCGCAGACGCCCTCTTTGCTCCGGGAAACCCCATGGGTAGTTTCAGCCTGGAATTCTGGCTCTACCCGCAAAATCTGGAAAACGGCGAACAGATTCTTGGCTGGATTGCCCAGGGGCAGCGGATTCAGTGCTCTGCGGCCAGAAACCGGCTTCAATGGGATTTTCAGGGTTTCTTCCTGCCCCCGGAGAACGGGAAAAACATCAGCCCGTTCCGTCTAAGCGGCCTTTCCGCGGTGATTCCAAAACAATGGAGCCATCATCTGATCCGTTACGACGGAAACACCGGGCTCCTGGAATACCTTGTCAACGGCGAGGTGGAAGCCATTGTTTATACTACCGGAAACAGCCGCGAGGGCGGAGAAGTCTATACTCCGACGGCAGGACAGGGTGGTTTTTTCACGCTGGGAAAGCACTTTTCAGGCCTTATTGATGAATTGATCATCCGCGGGAGGGCGCCGGAACAGGTTGAAGCGGGGAGGTACCGTACGGAAGGCGGGCGTATTGAAAGCAGGGTACTGGATCTGGGACAGAAGAACAGCAGCGTCTTCAATATAGTTGCACTGGGAGGACATGCCGTTTCTGCGGGAAGGAAGCTGCAGAATCACTACGGCGGCGCCGGGGCATTCAGGCCGGTGAGCCTCTCCGATGATTCTGCGGTACGGTTCTTTGTCCGCGCCGGGGAAGATCCCTTTGCCCTCAGATCCGATCCGTGGATGCCTTTTATACCGGGAACGGTACTGCCCAGCCTCCGCGGACGTTATGTCCAGGTGGCGGCGGATCTGTATCCTTCGGGAGACCGGGAAGGCAGTCCTTATCTGGAAAAAATTTTTTTGGCATGGTTTCCCGACGAGCCTCCCCGGCCGCCGGCCCAGATTGCCTGCAGGGCGCTGGACGGGGCGGTGGAACTTAACTGGAAGGACAGTGTAGACAGGGATACTGCCGGCTATCTGGTTTACTTCGGAACTTCAAAGGGTGAATATTTCGGCGACAGGGATAATGTGAAGAATGGCGGGCCTGTTTCCCCCGTGGATGCGGGAAACCGGACAACCATACGGATCGATGGGCTTCAAAACGGAAGGCTCTATTACTTTACCGTTGCCGCATATGATGCCGCCGGACTTTGGGAGGCCCTGGAGGAAGATGATCCTCCTGCCTTTTTCCATGCCGGAGAATTTTCACGGGAATTAAGCGTCCGGCCCCTGGAGGGGTTGTCGGCCCGGTATCAGGCGGCCGCAGAACCTCTGGCGGGAAAATAAAGAGGAAGTGCTTGCATGAGTCCTCTCGACGTACAGGATATTCTTGAACGCGCCAAAGGTTCAGTCCGGGTGGGGGATCATGAAGCGGCGGAAAAACTCCTCACACAATATTTGGCCAAAGTACCGGAGAGCCGGGAAGGCCGGCTTCTTTTGGGGACCACGTATACCAAGATGGGGAAATTTTCGGAAGCATCGGAAGAATTTACCAATCTGCTGGCAAAGAATCCCCAGGATCTGGAAGCTCTCAACAACATTGCTGTCATTTATCGCCGCCAGGGGAAGCTTCAGGATGCTCTGGGCACCCTGATCGACGCCATCGACATTGATCCTAACCGGGCGGAATTCCACTACAATATCGGGAACATTCACAAGCAGTTGGGAAACCTCAAAGCCGCCTCCATGGCCTATGCCAGGGTTGTAGAGCTTAATCCGGATTATGTACCGGCCTATAACAATTTGGGCACGATCTACGATCAACTCAGGGAATATGACAAGGCCTTCAATATTTTTCTCAAGGGTTTGGCTCTGGATCGCAACAATCCCATGCTGCATTTTAACTTCGGCATAACGCTGGAAGCCATGGGCCGTCTTGAGGATGCCGCCAGCGAATACAAAGCAAGTCTGCGCAGCAAACCCGGCTGGCTTGAGCCGATGAACAATCTTGGCATTGTACTTTTTAAACAGGGTCATCACAAGAAAGCCTCAGATATTTTCAACCGTATTCTCAATACCGATCCGCGCAATGCGGAAGCATGGAACAATTTGGGAGTAGTACAGGCGGATCAGGGAAGGACTGAAGAAGCCATCAAAAATTACCGCCGGGCCATTGAATCGGATCCCCGTTACACCAAAGCCATCGTCAATTTGGAACGCGCTCTTGAGAATGCAGGTAATCTGGCGGATGCGGTAGTAGAGTTGGAAAAGCTGGTCAAGCTCAGCCCGGATAGCGCGGAAGTAAAGATAAAGCTGGCCCAGCTTTACATGAAGATGGAACGCTATCCTGAAGCGTTGGAATTGGCCAAGGGAGCTCTGGATTGGGAACCTGAAAATATTAATGCACTGCGGATTGAAGGGACAGCCCAGCGTGTCATGGGCAATGATAATGAAGCCCGGAAGATCTTTGAAAAGATCCTTTCGATAGATCCGGGGAATCTTTCGTTTCATCTTGATCTGGCGGACATCTACTTTAAAAGAAAAGAATACAAGGAAGCGGAGGAGCGGATCCTTACCTATCTTGCCCGCCGTCCCAATGACCGGGAAGCCAAACTTCTTCTGGGAAAACTCTATACCGAAATGGGAAACCGGACTCATGCCATTCAGGTTTTTGAAGAATTGGCCAAGGCGGATCCCGATGATGCGGAGGCCCTCGCCGCCGCAGGAGAACTGCATCAAAGTGCGGGGGAACTGGAAAAGGCCCTTCGTATCGCAGACAAACTGGTGAATCTGCAGGGCAAGCGTGCAACGGTAGAGGATCTTTCCGATCTCAATAAATCTCTGGAGTTTTATGAAAATACGGTAAGCGCTTATTCCAATTCAGTCCGGGAAATGTGGGACAGGAACATCAGGATGATGATGGATGCCGGACAGGAAGAGAACGAAAAATCCGAAGAGAACCTTTCCCTCATGCTGGGCTCCGCGGGCCTGGCTGTTAACGGAATGGATGAGGAAACAGAAACGCTGTTTGTGGAAGAAGAATTCGGCAATGATGAGATGGTAGAGGATGATGAGCTTAGTGCGGATGAAGAACCGGAGCCCATCGACGAAGATGAAGCCATAGATCTTTCTCTGGATAATATGGCCGAGCCGTACGCTCCGCCTCCGCCAATGCCTTCCGGAGGGCCGTGGCCTCAAAGTCCTCCTCCCGAAGAAATTCCTCCGCCTTCCCGGCCTGAGGGCAGTGAGCCTGCCGCTCCTCCGCCGGTACAACAGCCGCCTCCGCCCCAGGCTCCCAACGCTTCGCAGACTCCGCGGCGCTTCCCGACTCCAAAGCCGGCGCCTCTTCCCGGTCCGGTGGACGATACACCGGTAGAAGAGGAAGAGGCCTTTTCCGGAGATCCGGCAGATTTTGATGAGAGCCCCGAGGCTCTGCCCATTGACGATCAGGGTGAAGAAGATGTTTTCATGGACGAAGAGGAAGAGTCTGTTGCCGAAAATCCATATGAAGAAGAGATTCCGCTTGTGGAAGAAGGCCCGCCTGAAGAAGTCCTGCCGGAAGAGAACATTATCCCGGAGGAAGAGAGCCCGCCTGAACAGGAACTTGTTATTGAAGAAGAAGCTCCGGAGGAGACAGATAAAGAAACCGCAGACGAAGATGATATTCTCTCCGGCGGGATGATGGAAGGGGATGGTGAAGATGAGGAGCCTCTCTTTGATGAAAATTCCGAAGAGATTGGCGAAACCCCTGATGACACCGAAGAGATGATGCCGGAAGGGGATGAAGATGTAAACCCTGATGAAATACCATATGATATGTTTGACGGCGCTATCGACGAAGAGAGTCCCGAAGAGGAGTTCCCGAAAGAGGATATACCGGCGGAAATTCCCGAAGAAGAGCCTTTTGAAGAAGAGACCCCCGCAGAGGAATCCGGAGAAGAAGAAATTCCTGCAGAAGAACCTGCGGAGGAAGGACTGTCTGAAGAAACCGGAGCAGAAGACGACAGTGATTCTGCAGAAGAAGATGCCGCCGCCGGCGAAACTGAGGCTGCGGAAAAACCGGACAGTGAAATTCCGGCGTCCGAATCCGTTGATCCCGGAGCCGCCGCTCCGCCCGGGACGGTCCTCTGTTCTGCTGAGGGTATCAACTCGGCAGCGGTTCCTGATATACTGGGTCTTATGAACTACCTCAAGGGTCTTTCAAAATCCCTGCCCGAAAAAGAAAGAGAGACTTTTATGCAAAGCGATGTCCGTGTTTCCATGGAGTATCTTATTGATACCATGGAGGGACACAGAGGTCTGCGGAAGGACATAGAAGACAGGTTTAATATTTCCGCGGAAGGCGCCCCCGGGAAGGGAAGTCTCTCCGGAACATTGGGGTACCTTAAAAAACTTGCAGACGCTCTGCCGGATCAGGATCTGGGAAAAGCCATCTCCCGGAAATTGGAAACAGTGATGAGTGCGTTGGGGAAAAAGACCCATGGATGATCTTGAGGAAAAACTAGGCGTCTATATTAAAAATATGCCGAGCCTTCCCACTACGGTTTCCAAGGTACTTGAGATCTGTAACAATCCGCAGACGAGTCCTGCAGACTTGAACCGCGTAATTTCCCTTGACCCGGTTCTGGTAGCCCGTGTACTCAAGCTTATCAACAGCGCCTACTACAGCATGGGTCAGCAGGTAACAAATCTGGTACGGGCCATTATCATGCTGGGTATCAACACGGTAAAGAATTTGGCCCTTTCAACCGCGGTTATGAGCAACCTGTCCTCCCGGAAAACGGTTCAGGGGATCAATATGGAAGCATTCTGGCGGCATTCCCTCTGTGTGGGAGTAACCGCAAAATATCTGGCGAAATACCGGAATGTTGACAGCAGGCAAATTGAAGAGTATTTTACCGCAGGATTACTGCACGATATCGGGAAAATTCCCCTAAATGCGCTTCTGCCCCGGGACTACCTTTTGACCGTAGGCGCCGCCGACAGGGAACGTATTCCCCTCAGCAGGGCGGAAGAGCGGAATTTGGGCATTGACCACTGCGGCGCCGGGGCTCTCATTGTCAAGTCATGGCGGCTGGAAGGAGCGGTGGGAGAAACAGTCATGTTCCATCATAACTATTCAGACTATAAAGGCTTCCACAGGGATATTCTCTGTAGTGTCATTGCCGCCAACCGTTTTGCTTCATTGCAGGAAATAGGTTTTTCCGGCGACCGTTTCCCTGAAAAAACCGATCCTGCCGTCTGGGAAACGCTGGGAGTGGGCCGTGATGTATTTGACGGTATTGAAAAAACCGTGCTTGAAGAAATTGAAAAAGCACAGGTTTTCCTGAGGTTATAGTGTTATCGGTAAAATTCTGGGGAGTACGGGGTTCAATTCCCTGTCCGGGGCCTGCTACCGTTAAATTCGGCGGGAACACTTCCTGCCTGGAGATCCGGGCGGATAAACGGCTTGTCATTGTGGATCTGGGGACGGGTATAAAGCCTCTGGGTGACTTTCTTATGAAAAATGATTTTAATGAAGGCCCCATTGATACGGATATCTTTATTTCCCATACCCATTGGGATCATATCATGGGTTTTCCCATGTTTACGCCCCTGTTTATTCCCACAACAAAACTGCGGATCAGGGGGCCCGTTTCCTACGAGGATGATACTCTGGAGTCGATTCTGGGTGCGCAGCTTTCCTACCGTTACTGGCCCATACGGCTGAATGAACTTTCCGCCAATATTCAGTATGATCGCCTGCAGGAAACCAGCATGGATCTGGGGGACGGCCTTAAGGTTATCACCAAGTATCTCAATCATCCTATTTCCTGTCTCGGTTACCGTTTTGAATATCAGGGCTCCTCCATTGTTACCGTTTACGATAATGAACCGTACCGGAACCTCTTTCCCACCGATCCTGCGGATCCGGGTTACGATGAGGGAGCCGTCATTGAGGGAGAGCAGGCGGTTAGAGAAGAAAATGAAAAACTTCTCCGCTTTTTCTACAAGGCGGATATACTCGTTCACGATGCCCAGTACAGCGAAAAAGAATACCGGAACGGAAAGATCGGCTGGGGCCACACTTCCTATGAACATGCGATAAATACCGCAAACAAGTCAAAAGTTAGAAAACTCGTACTGTTTCACCACGATCCAAACCGGGAAGACAGTACACTCGAAAGTCTGGAACAGGAATATCGCGGAAAGATTGCCGGCAAGACAAGCATGGAAGTTATGATGGCCCGGGAAGGCCTTGTAGTCGAAGCCGGGGAGTAGCCGGAACGCCGGCCCGGCCAAGGAAGCGCCGGTTAATTCAATCGAGAATAAATCAATGCTGCTGCTCCGCATGTTTTTTGCCGTGCTCCTCCTGCAGGATCGCAACATTACTGCGCAGTGGGATTCCCTTTTCGGGCAGGGCTTCGTCCTGCGGCACAGGAGGAATAAGGCATCCGATCTTCGCTTCCGGATCGAGTTCGGAAAGCGTATCCGCCGCTATGTTGACCGCCATGGAGTACTGTTCCTTTGCGCTGAAGGCCCGGCAGGCCGGGCAGGAACACCATTGATCCGCAGCGTCCCTGTCAGGCCAGAGGTTGATAATGAGGCTGCAGGGCGCCGTGTTTTTTGTTTTCCAGGCGGCTAATGCGGCGGAGAAAAGGATCTTTCCTTCCTTGGCAATTACCTTTCCGGTATCCGGATCTGTAGGGCAGAAGTGGCGCCGCTTTACCCGTTTGCCTCCTGCCATGGCGAAAATCCTCCGCTTGAAAAGGAAAAGTCGGCGGGGTACAAGAAGGGAGATTTCATGGCCTCCCCGTTCAACAACAAGCGCATAGCGTTCAACCGCAGGCGGAATTCTTTTCTCCAGCAGTGAGACTACCAGCGCGTCACAGCCTGTGCGGGCCGCCCAGCGGATAAGGCGTTCCTGTTTTTTTGGTTTTTCACCTTTCCCGAGGAGAAACCGTTTGCGTTCCCGGAAATCGACGGAAGAAGCCGCATATGCCTTGTCGGAAGCAAGGGGATATTCGCTGTATGTAAGGCCGTCCCGTGAAGGAGGGGAGGGGGTTTCCTCGCTTTCCGGAGAAGGCCAGCGTATACCCAGCGCCCCGAGAAAGTCATAGACCCCCCGGCAGAGCCCTCTGTCGGAATTGCCGTAGATCTCTATCCGTTCCCTCCCTGCGCGCCAGGTAAAACCGTTCCGGTCAAGACTGCCTCCCCGGGAGTTGAGGAGGATGACGGGAACCGAATCATCCGGGGCAGGCCCGTTGGCGTCAATCACCTTCGGCGGCGGCAGGCCCTTCCCGGCTTTAAGACGGAGGAGATCGATGTAATGGGAAATATCCGCGGCGGCGCTTTCGGCTGCTTTTATTCCGGCAGGGGAAAGAATCACCCAGGGCAGCGAGACATCAAAACCAGCCATGTCTCCATTATACAGATTTTTTCGCCCTGAATATATATAGAGTTTGTCCATAATGTAGACACATTATGGACGAAACTTTTTATAAGGTGGTTTGTCTATAATGTAGACACATTGTAGACAGATTCTATATAGTAAAATGAGCTTATTCCGAAACCAACCGGGTTTCGGAATAAGCTTGACAGGCAAAGCTTGTCTTCCAAAAACTGAAGTTTTGGAACAGCCTCACACGGGAGGGGTTTTATGCTTACTCTGCAAATTCCAAACTATAATCCGTCTTCCCTTGCCGAAGAATACGATGCGGCAGTCATCGGCTGCGGTGTTTCCGGGGCAAATATTGCCCGGCGGCTCTCGGCGTACAACATCAAAATTGCCATACTGGAAAAATCCGCGGATGTGTCTTTTGGTACTTCCAAGGCCAACTCGGGGATAGTTCATGGCGGGTTTCATCACAACAAAAAGTATCTCAAGGCACGGCTCGAAATCCAGGGCAACTTGATGTTCGATCAGCTCCGCCGGGAACTGGATTTTCCCTTCAAGCGCTGCGGTATCGTCGTTGCAGCCCTTCATGAAGACGAGATGAAGTCTGTGGAGCACCTCTACAGGCAGGGTGTGGAGAACGGGGTTATCGGCATAGAACTCTGTTCCAGGGAACGGATACTGGAACTGGAACCCAGACTTTCTTCCGATGTGGCAGGCGGCCTCTATGCGCCCGGCGGCGGGATGATAGAGCCCTACCGTTTTGTCTTTGCGCTTGTGGAATCGGCCATAAAGAACGGAGTTCATCTCTTTACCGTCTTCAAGGTAAATTCCGCGGAGTTCAAAAAGGGAGATGCCGCTCAGGATGCCGCCCACTGGATCATCCATGCCGAAGACGGCAGAACAATCAAGGCCCGTTATGCCGTCAATGCGGCCGGCCTTTTTGCGGATGAGGTTTCCCGGGTTTTCGGCGGTGAGGAATTCAGTATCAAGGGCCGCAAGGGTGAATACTTCCTCATGGATAAACTCAGCAGGGCCAGGCCCGACAGGGTAGTGTTCCCGGTACCCACATCGGTCTCCAAGGGCATGCTGGTAATTCCCACGGTGGAAGGCACTGTTCTTGTCGGGCCGACCGCAGATGCCGTTGACAGTAAAACTGATTTTTCCACCACCGCCGACTGCCTTGAAGAAATTCTGGAATCCGGCAAGGCCATGATCCCTTCCCTGAGTCGTAATGATGTTATCACCAGTTTTGCAGGGCTCAGGCCCGTGCTGGAAGAAGATTTCTACATAGAGCCCTCCAAAAAGGCGCCGAATTTTGTACAGGTTGCGGGAATTCAGAGCCCCGGCCTTACCGCTTCCCCTGCCATCGGAGAGTACGTCAAAGATCTTCTCAAGGGGATGGGACTTTCCCTTACCGAAAAGAGCGGCTGGGATCCCTTTGTTTCCGGCAGGGCCCGCGCCAGGGAGCTTTCGCCCTTTGAACTGGATGAACTTATCGCCAGAGATCCTGCCTGGGGAAACATTGTTTGCCGCTGCGAACAGGTGAGTGAAGCAGAAATAGTGCAGGCGATCAGGCTGGGGCATTACACGCTTGACGGGGTAAAGTATTTTACCCGTGCCCAGATGGGCCGCTGTCAGGGCGGCTTTTGTACCTACAAGATAATAAAGATTATCATGCGGGAAACAGGTCTCTCCTGGAACGAGGTCACCAAGCACGGCGGAACAAGCCGTCTTCTGGAAGCAGAGTTATCCTGAAGGCTGCAAGGAAAAGACCAATGAAGGATCTACAGTATGATGCGGTTGTAATCGGCGGAGGGGCGGCAGGCATGGCGGCAGCCCTGGAACTGGAGGGGGCCGGTTTTTCCACTGCCCTTGTGGAGAGGGAGGATCACCTTGGGGGGATCCTGATGCAGTGTATCCACAATGGCTTCGGTCTCCACGAATTTAAGGAAGAGCTTACCGGACCGGAATTTGCGGAACGGTTTACGGAAAAGGCGTTGAAGTCAAAAATTTCCATATACCTTAATACCACCGTCACGGATGTCAACACTCTTCCTGCCGGTAAAGAGATATTCTGTGCTTCTTCCGATTATGGCGTCCTGCGAATTTCAAGCCGGGCGCTTGTCCTTGCCATGGGCTGCAGAGAACGTAACCGGGGCAATGTGCGTATTCCCGGTTCAAGGCCCGCAGGAGTCTATACTGCAGGTCTTGCCCAGCGGCTTGTAAACATCGAGGGCTATATTCCCGGCAGGGAAATTGTAATCATAGGTTCCGGTGACATCGGTCTTATCATGGCCCGGCGCATGAGTTGGGTAGGATGCAGGGTGAAGGCAGTGGTAGAGATAATGCCGTATCCTTCGGGCCTCACCAGGAACATTGTTCAGTGTCTTCATGATTTTAATATCCCCCTCTATCTTTCCTCCCAGACTACCGCCATCTTTGGAAACGATCGCGTTGAAGGGGTTGAGATAAGCCCTATGGAAAACGGCGCCATTGTTCCGGAGAAGCGTTTCCGCATCGATTGTGATACGGTACTTCTCTCGGTAGGACTTGTGCCGGAAAACGAACTCTCCAAGGAAGCGGGGGTTGAACTCAGCAGTACCACCGGAGGCCCCCTGGTTGATGCGGCCCTGATGACCAATGTGGAAGGGATCTTTGCCTGCGGTAATGTGCTTCATGTACACGATCTCGTGGACTGGGTAGCCGAGGAGGCGCGGACCGCAGGCCGCCATGCCGTAGAATGGCTCAAGGGCAGCCGCATAGGAATCCAGTTCCGCATTAAACCGGGCGCCAATGTCCGTTATGTGAATCCCGGCAAGCTGAATCCTCACGGGGAAAACAAGATATATCTGCGTTCCCTCATCGTCAAAAACGATGCGGTACTGGAACTCAGGCTGGATAACCAGATCATCAAAAGTATAAAGCATGGTCATGTGCAGCCTTCCGAGATGATCAATGTACGGCTCGGGCCCGAAGACCTTGAGAATATACGCTACAGCACAGAATCCGTGCTGGAATTCAGCATTAATTAGTGTCTGTCCGTAATGTAGGCACACTAAGGACAGACTACTTTAAAAAGTTCTGTCTACAAAGTAACCGGCTTTGTGGACAGAGACCAATTAGGATTGAGACATGAAAAATTTAACCTGTATCAGCTGCCCCATTGGATGTTCGCTGACCGTTGAGGAAGGCCCTCCAGGCGAAGACGGATTTCCTGTTTTGAATATCAGCGGCAACCGCTGCCCCCGGGGCGCCGCGTATGCCCGTGAGGAGATTTGTTCTCCAAAACGTGTTGTTACGGCGACCTGCCTCATTGATGCTTCTCCGGAGGATATAAAAAAACGGAGCCTCTATGCGCCCCGGCGGGCTCCTGTAAAAAGCGCCGTTGCCTGTCCTAAGGACAAGATCGATGAACTTCTTTCCGATATTTACAAGACAAGGATAAAGCTTCCGGTAAAGGCCGGCGACAGGATCATTGCGGACTGGAAAGGCATGGGGATAGATGTTGTAGCCATAAGGAATATTGAATACTGATATGAAAAAAACAAGAGGACCTGAGGAATTCTGGGCCGATTATGAAGCCAGATACGGAGAAAAGGTGCTGAGCCGGGCGCTGGGGCGCTACCTTTCAGGCTGGCAGGATTTTGCGGAGATTCCCCAGGCAGGCCTCTGGGGGCTTATAGTTGCCACCTCCGGGGGCTTCCGGTTTCTTCACCTCCCCGGTGAAGGCTGGATGACAGCCCTGACAAGAATCATGTCCGGCGGAGAACCACCTAAGGAAAGGGAACTGTTTATACCTAATGACAGCATTGTTACTGCCTGCCTCCGCCGGGAAAAGTCCTGGTGGAAGCGTTTGCTCTTTTCCCGCCCTCCGGTTCTGGTAATTTTTTACCGGGATGTCTCCGGAATCCAACAGGAACTCTGTTTTGAAACCATACAGAAGGGCGATGAAGTGGCGGAAAAGCTGAAGAAAGGGGAAGGTCAGCCTTAATTAGAGTTTGTCCATAATGCAGACATTATGGACAGGCACCAATTAAAGCCGTTTTATACCTTCAGGTTGTCGATGTACTTCTGCAGGCACTGCTTTATATAGTGATGGATTGCCAGCTTGCTTTCCCGTGTCAGGCGGTTGGGATCGAAGAGCAGAATATAAACATCGTTATCGTCCTGGCGTTTGCCCATGATGATTGCATCGATCATGACAAGGCTCCCATGAAGTTTCAACTGCACCCCTTTGAGCACCGTATTTGGCGCCTTTTCTCCCAGCTTTTCTATACGTGCAGCAATGCCTACGGAGCTGATGTCGAGAATTTTTCCATGAAACATTTGATTGTAGTCCTTGAAATTCAGGGTAGCGTGTGTATCGTCTTCGCAAACGGCCCGGATGTATTTACGGCGGCCCCTGGCTTCGTTTGCCGCCAGTGCGTCAAGGATGATCTTTGTACTGGCCTGTACCCCCAGCTTGAGTTGAATATATCCGCACTGGATCCGCATTTCCATCAGGTATTTCTGCATCAGCTTTGTATCCTGATTGTAGGAGAGGATACCGATGAGGGAATCTTTGGTAGCGTCCCTTTCCTGTATGGAACGGATGTACGCTTCCCATTCTTTTTCCGTGAAACGCTCATCAATGTTTATAAAGAGGATCGAACCGGGAAATTTTTCCAGCAGTCTTAGTACCCGGCCCGAATCCGCGCTGGTATATGTTTCAAAGCCTGCCATGATGAGAACATCCAGCATTTCATCCCTTATGACACTATGAGGGTAAAGAAAAAAAATTTTTTTCCCCTCTCCGGAAGCCAGTACCGCTTGATCCATTTTTTTATCCTTTGAGCCTGTTCCAAAACTCTGGTTTTTCCGAACAGGCTCCTGGGAAATCGGTCTAAAGCCCGATTTCCCCAATCCGGAACTCCTGTTCCAAAATTATGCTCCTGCCGGATCACCAGATTCCGGAACGGCCTCCTAAAAAATAATTTTTTGCATTGCCAAAAGAAATATCCCGTACCATGGCCTTTACCGTTTCATAGTCCGCAGGGATTTCACCCTCTTCCATCCAGGCGCCGAGAATCCTGCAAAGGATCCGGCGGAAGTATTCATGGCGGGGGTAAGAAAGAAAGCTCCTTGAATCGGTGAGCATTCCGATGAAGCGGGACAGGAGTCCCGTATTGGCCAGGATGCGCATCTGCGCTTCCATGCCGTCGATATGATCCAGAAACCACCAGGCCGAACCAAGCTGCATTTTGCCGGGAAGGGCTTTTTCCCCTGATGCCGCATTCCCCTGAAAGCAGCCCATGATGCTTGCAAGAGGATAGAAGTCTTTCAGGTTAAGGCTGTAGAGAATTGTCTTGGGAAGAGCGTCCCTGCTGTTACAGTAATCCAGAAAAGCCGAAAGCTTCGCAGAAACACTGTAATCGTGTACCGCGTCGTAGCCTGTATCAGGCCCCAGAAGCCCGGCTGCCCTAGAGTTGACATTTCTGATTGCGGAAAGATGAAGCTGCATTGCCCAGCCCTTTTCGGCATAGAGACCTGCAAGACAGACAAGAATTTTGCTCTTCCATAATTCGCTTTCCACCGCGCCGGGCGCCTTGCCTGCCAGGGCAGCGGCAAAGATCCGCCCTGCTTCATCTTCCCGGGCCGCTTCACCCGGCTTTTCCGGAACGGTAATGCAGTTGCCTGTCGGCCAGGGAATATATTCAAGCCCGTGATCGCTGGAACAGCAGCCTTCACGGTCAAAGAAGTCAACTCTCTCCTTCAAGACAGCCAGAAGATCTTCAAAAGAGTCAATGTTTCTGCCTGCCGCCTTTCCCAACCGGGTAATATACTGGGGAAAATCGGGTCTTTCAATGTTAATGACATTGTCCGGCCTGAAAGTCGGAAGAACCATGGTTTCTGTTTTACCTTCACTGCGAAGCTTCCGGTGCCATTCAAGACTGTCTGCAGGATCGTCGGTGGTACCCAGGGCATAGACTCTGAATTTTTTCAGGATTCCGCAGACGGAAAGCCCGTCTTCTTTTTCCAGTTTTTCATTCGCCGCCTTCCAGATTGCAGGGGCGCTTGCCGGGTTGAGGGGCTCAGAAATATCGAAGTAACGCCGCAATTCAAGATGAGTCCAGTGGTAGAGAGGATTACCCATCAGGGCCGGAACCGTAGCGGCCCAGGCCATAAATTTATCGTAGGGATCGGCATTGCCTGAAACCAGCTCTTCGTCGATCCCGTTGGCTCGCATCGCCCGCCACTTGTAATGGTCTCCATAGCGGTTTTCCCCCAGCCAGAGGACGGCCAGATTGGAAAAACGCCGGTTCAGGGCGATGTCTTCCGCCTTGAGGTGGCAATGATAGTCAAAGACAGGTTCCCCTGCAGCCGCTTCGTGGTAAAGCCTGGTCGCGCATTCGCCGGGAAGGAGGAAATCCTTGTCGATGAACGGTTTCAAATATACTCTCCTTAGGTCTCTCCGGAACGTAGACCCGGAAATCTCCGGTAAAACTAGAATAAATCATGGCTTTGGGACATAGCAAGAGGGTAAAAATCGCGAAAAGCAGCGTAAGCCGCCTGAGCCTGATGCGGTGGAATATTGAAGAAGGCTATTGATTCGCAGGCCTGGGTTCATCCCCTGAGACTTACCTCGGTTAATTCGTATCGAGAGTTTCGTACCCCGCGGCTCTGCCGTGGTTATAAAGGTATAAATCGGTATGAACCCAGGCATACGAATCAAAGCTGCCGGAGACACATAAAAATCCGGAGAAGTATCCCGGCCTCATTGTCCGGGTAACCGGGTTCACCGCCTATTTCTGCATACTCGGCCCTGAATTCCACCGGCTGGCGGCAAACAGGATGCTTCAGAAGTAATTGGCTTTAGTGAGTGTCTGTCCATAAAGCCGGTTACTTTATGGACAAACTCTAGTTAGTGTCCTAAATCAACTCCTTGATGGTATAGGTCAATATCTTTACCTCTCCGGTCATGCCGTAATCCTGGGGGTCGGGGGGCTTGATATTCATCATATTGGACATCTCATCCATCCCTTCCTCTTCGCTGAAGTTTTGAGCCATCATTTCCCCTGTCTTTGCAACAATCGCATGGTAGTTCCGGGCCAAAAGGCGGTTATTCAGGGTGCTGGACACCTCCACGGTGACGCTGTTCTCCCCGGGGACCAGAAGGGCCGTGATGTCGAGCTTCCGGCGGTTAAAGTCAAAGGCCGGCGCTTTTTTGCCGTTCACATAGACCGTGGCGGAATTGCCGTTGGTGGATCCTATGCAGAGGAGGGCGCCGTTATCCGCGCTCCAGTCCGCAGGCAGGGTAAAGCTTGTTTTATAGTAGCCCACCCCCGACACCGCAGGCCCCAGGGCCGGGATTTCCCGCCAGGGTTTGAGTTCCGTTCTTCCCGCGGGAATGAGGGTCTTTTTGGTTTCATAATAGACCTCTTTGGTAACTATCCCCAGGCCCCGGTCTTCGACGATGGTTTTCTTTTCCCCCTCGTCCCAGTCCTCCACTTCCAGGTCCCAGGTTTTAAGGGGAATGTTTTCGGGCACCGCGGCTTCTACTTTTTTTACGGAACCGTCACTCAGCTTAACCCTATATATGCCGCTGCTAAAGGCTTTAAGGGCCAATTTGCCATTCCGCCGTATGACCGCAGTGCCGGCGGAATCGGCGCTATCCGTATCGGCGCTGAGGGCGTAGAGCGGATCCGCCCCGGCGGTATCCACCGCGATTAACGCGGCTTCGCCGGGAGACAGGGTCAGCTTTAGGGTAGTATGGGCCGCGTCCCGGGCGTAAAGGCCCGGCTCTTCCGCTTCGCCCGTCCAGCAGTTAAGCCGCCAGGGTTTACCTGCCCCTTCCAGGGTGACGCCGAAGTCGAAGGCTTCCCTCTGGGCATACAGGTAGTTGTAGAGGAAGATGTAGCGCTTATCGCCATCTTCCCGGAAGGCGCTGAGGATGTTTTTGTTGGGCTCCGTAAAGGCGGCCCGGGGACGCACTCCCAGGGCCCTGAGTGTCTCATTGGTCTTTGACTGATCGTCCAATTCCGCCACATTGGCCAGGGCTTTCAGTTCCCCTATCACCGCGGTCAGTTCGCCGTCGCTTTCAGCGTTAAAGGGGGTGCAGGACGCCGCCTTCCCGTGGGTCCTGGAAAGCGCGGGCCGGATCTTCTCGGTAACGCCGTTTACCAGAACAACGGGAAGCCCCGCCTTGGCCAGCGCGAGGATCCGTTTCGCGGAGCTCAGAGGCAGGGCCTCCTGGTAGATCACCAAGGCCCGGTATCCGGGGCCGTCCGGGGCCAGTTCCCCTCCTGCGTAACGGATATCCTCATCCTCCAGTATCTGGGGGGCAAAGTAATCGAAGGTGTACCCCGCGTTTTGCAGGCCCATATCCTGCCAGTAGATCCCCTGGTTGGCCCGCATCAACTGGTTTTCGTAGATATCCTTTTCCTCGGCACCGAAGAAATACATATTGTTAAAGTTATAATCCAACCGCAGGATCCCCAGATCTATCCGGGGTTTGCCCTGGCGGAGGATCATCTGATACCGGGCCAGCATGGCGGTCCAGCCGGGATAGTGCCGGTAAGCCGGCTGTCTGGAGCCGAAACGTTCCGAGAAGATGGGCCACATGCCCTCGTGGCCCGGCCAGTAGGTAGCGCTCTCGGAACCGGCAATGGAGGAGTAGCCGTGGAGAACCGTACGGGCCACCCCGGCGGCAAACTGGGTATAGATGATCTGGGTGTAAAAATCCAGGCCCATTTGATAGTTCAGCATGGCAGCGCCGGTTTCACTGGAGTAGAGCTTGTTAAAAAGGTGGGCCGGGCCGGCCAGATTCCGGTAGGGTTCTATCTGGGAGGCAAATTCCAGGGATTCGGTTTCGATGCCGTCCACGTATTTACCGGGCAGAGAGATCTCAAAGGGCATACCATAGGAGATCTCCGCCCGGAGACCTATACCGTTCCGGTGGAGCCATTCCGACATAGGTTTCAGCATGTTGTCGATGTAGAGTTCCGTCATGGTCTGGTAGAGATCGTTCCGCAACTTTCCAATAAAGGAATCCGCCGGATCATCCGGTTCGTAGAGGTACTGATACTCACCGGCTCCGCCCATAAAGCCGCCTTTTTTGAGGACAAAGGGCAAGCAGGGGTTCAGATCGTAGCCCCGGCGTTTTTGGAATTCCTCAATAAAATGATAGCCCCAGAACTGGCCGCCCTTCCCGTAGGTAGAGAGTTCCAGGGAATCCATATACATCTGCACCCGGCGGTTTTTTTGTATCAGGTCCCGCAGTTTCCGGGTTAAAATTTCTTTGTCCCAGTAGACGGTGAGGGCGTCGATGCCGTACCGGTCAATATAGTTTACCGTGTAGGAGACGCTCACCGAGGGGGTGGCGGTCTGGCCTGTGCCGTGGAGCCAGAAGCTGAAAAGCTCCCATTCGCCCGCCGGCGCTGTCCAGTCCAGGTTTCCGCCGGAGACCCGGCCGGTTAGTACCAGGGCGCTCTTTCTGTCAAGAAGGATCTTGCCGTTTCTTTCGCCCGTCCGTTTGACCGCCACCACGGCGATCAGTTCCTGAACATTGACATTGGGCATTTTGACGGACGCCTTTTGCGGCGGCCCGGACCGGGATTCCCCGGCCTTGAGGGATTCCACGGTGAAATCCAGTTCCTTGGCCGCGGCCCGGTCATCAGGGCTGATAGTGATGAGGTTCGCGTTGGACCAGTTTGTACCGCTGGTAAAGCTGACCCCCATACCCCGTTCGGTGGTCTCCCGGACAATGGTTTGCGAGTCGTGGACCCATTCTTCCGAGCCCCAGCCGTAGAGGGCGTGATCCGCCCCCGGTTCGTCCATGGCAAGAAATTCCACCGCGCCGAACCCCGCATCGTAGAGCATTTGAATGTCCTTCTTCAGGGTCTGATCGGTGTGGAATCCCTCCGCCAGCCACCAGCGCACATCGGGCCAATACTCAATAGAGGGCTTGTCCAGCCGTTTTTGCAGATCCTTCATATACAACCTCCAT
Source organism: Treponema sp. (assembly GCA_031278095.1). Lineage (GTDB taxonomy): Bacteria > Spirochaetota > Spirochaetia > Treponematales > Breznakiellaceae > JAIRNJ01. The sequence continues at coordinate 289 of JAITLC010000046.1, read as the reverse complement.
TACTGTCCCAGGTTAATGACCGGCTATTTTTTTGCCTGACGCTGATCCCGAAGCGACTGGGTGATCTCCGCCAAACGGGTTTTATTGATAGTATACCCAAAACCGAAAATGAACAATGCGATAAGGTTCAGGGCCGCGGGCCCTACGATAACCGCCGCTATGATCCCCGTTTTGGTCACATCCGACTGGGCCTGATTCGGCACATAGCCCGTGGCGGCAAGGATGTAGCCGGGGATGGCCCCGCCGATCCCCATGGCCGCCTTGACGATAAAGGAATTGAGAGAAGCTA
>JAITLC010000034.1 GCA_031278095.1 Treponema sp. | reverse complement strand
AACTTCAGTTTCTGAACAACAACCGCTTAAAAACAGCAAAAAACGCGGATTTTGTCAAAAATATGCGTTTTTTGGAAGACTTGTGAGAGAACCAACCGGGTTCTTGAACAAGTCTACTGTATCAGTCTGCAAAACGCCGCCTTCCCCGAAGCGGTTCATATCGGCGATTACGCCTTTGCCGATTGTACCAAACTTGCCGGTTTGGAAATCCCTAAAGCGAACCGTATCGGCGAAGGCGTCTTTGCCGATACGGAAAACTCCGCCTTGACCATTACATTGGGAAGCGCGGCCCCCGCAGTGGGGGAGGTTATGTTTCGATGGGTTAATGTCCCCAAATACGTTACGGTAAAGGTTCCCGCCGGCGCGGCAGGCTACGGCGCGGTTCCGTCCGCCTATTCCGGTTCATCCGCTGTGCAAAACTGGGGCAACGCCTTTAGGGGCATCGGCTGGGACGGAAGCGTTTACGATCCCAACGATTACGGCGCCACGGTAAACAGTAATATTACGCTGGAAATTCAAGAGCGGTAAAAGGGCAACGCCAAGTTGCCGGGGAAAGTCTCCCGCTGTCAACAAGGCAAGGGCGCTATATCCTGTAAAAAACAAGTGGGGGTAGCGGAAGACTTGCTCCGGGCCTTCGGCCCTCCCCTCCGCAAGTCTTTTGGAGCAAGGCTGGAGCGCAGGGGGAGCAGCGTCAAAAAAGGCCGGCCATGAGGCGCCGCGGTTTTATTTTTTGGAATCCACGCGCTCCCCCTCCTAATCCGAATTATTACGAACCGCCCAGGGATCTTAGTCTGCGGGCTTCATGGTGGGAAAGAGGATCACGTCCCTGATGGAATAGGCGTTGGTCATGAACATTACGATCCGGTCGATGCCTATCCCCATGCCGCCGGTGGGAGGCATCCCTATTTCCAGGCTGGAAATAAAATCATCGTCCGGCTGGTAGGCTTCGTCATCTCCCAGCTCCCGTTCCTTTGCCTGCTGCCTGAACCGTTCTTCCTGTATAACCGGATCGTTCAGTTCCGAATAAGCGTTGGCGATCTCCCTGCCGTACACGAAGGCTTCAAAGCGTTCGGTCATTGAGGGATCGCCGGGCTTCTCCTTGGTCAGGGGGGAAATATCCGTAGGATAGTCTATGATAAAAACCGGCTGTATGAGTTTTTCTTCGGCGAACTTTTCAAAGGCCGCGTTCAAAATGTCCCCTTTGGTGCAGTCCGCCGTTTTTTTCTTGAGGAGGTCCGTAAGGCCTTGGGCGGACGCCAGTTCCCGCGCTTCCCCGTCGGTTTTTACCTCGGAAAAATCCGGCCCGCCGTATTCCTTTACCGCGTCCACCATGGTAAGGCGCCGCCAGGGCGCGGCGAATTCAATATCCGTATCCTGATAGCGGACTTTGGTAGAACCGGTAACTTTACGGGCGATATGGGAGATCAGGTTTTCGCAGAGTTCCATCATGTCGTTGTAATCCGCATAGGCCTGATACAGTTCTATCATGGTGAATTCAGGATTATGCCTGATGTCTATCCCCTCGTTACGGAAATTTTTCCCCATGTCATAAACCCGCTCCATGCCGCCGACTATGCAGCGCTTGAGGTACAGTTCCGTGGCGATACGGAGGTAGAGATGCATATTCAGGGTGTTGGACCTGGTGATGAAGGGCCGGGCCGCCGCCCCCGACGCAATGGTAGAAAGTATGGGGGTTTCCACCTCAATGTAGTCCTTCCCGTCAAGGTATTCCCTGACGGCGGTGATAACTGCGGCGCGCTTCCTGAAGGTCTCAAAAGAATCGGGATTCATGATGAGGTCGAGATAACGCCGCCGGTAGCGGACTTCTATGTCCTTGAGTCCGTGGTACTTTTCGGGCAGGGGCTCCAGGGCTTTGGTGAGCAGGATGACGGAGGAGGCGTACACGGAAATCTCTCCCCGCCGGGTCTTTGCCACCGTACCGGTAACCCCGATGATGTCCCCTATGTCATAGGTTTTTATTTCCCGGTATGCCTCGTCCCCCAGGTTGGTGGCGTTGATATAAAGCTGAATGCGCCCGTCCCGGTCCTGGAGATCGATGAACGCGGCTTTCCCTATGTCCCGAAAGGCCATGATACGGCCCGCCACGGATACTTTCGTATTCTCAAAATTCTCAAAGTGTTCTTTGATTTCCCCGGAATGGCAGGTCTGGTTGAATTTAACGACAGCAAAAGGATTCTTCCCCGCTTCCTTCAAAGCCCTGAGCTTTTCCCGGCGTATCCGCGCCTGTTCGGAATAGTCAATTTCTTCAAGCGGTTCCCCGGGACGAATGTCTCCGGATGCGTTTGTGTTACCCATAATGAATCACTATATGTTTTTTAATTGTCTTTGTCTATGATCTGACCGGCCTCCCCCCGCGGAGGAGGGTTCCGGGGCAGATGTTTCCGCAGTCTGGAAAGCACCTCTTCCATATCCAGGGGTTTGCCTATATGACCGTTCATTCCCGCGTCCCGGCTCTTTTGGACATCCTCCTTGAATACGTTGGCGGTCATCGCGATTATCGGGATCCTTCCTGGGTACTTTAACAACTGCCCGGGATTTTTTTTCAGAAGTTCCGGCGTGAGATCTCTCATAGACGCCTCAAATTTCCTGATTTGGCGGGTGGCTTCGTATCCGTCCATTTCGGGCATTTGCACATCCATAAAAATTATATCGTAGGCTTCCGGGTCGGATTTGAACATTTCCACCGCCTGCCTGCCGTTTTCCGCGCAGTCTATTTTCAGGCCCGTAGGTTCAAGCAGGGTAAGCACAATCTCCCGGTTGATCTCAACGTCTTCGGCCAGAAGGACGCGGCGGCCCGTAAAATTATCCTGCTCCTTTGTTTCGGCGTCTTCAGCATCGGACCGCGCTATCCCTATACATTCGTTTATGCAGTCGGCGAGAACCGAAGGAAAGAGGGGTTTGGAAAGGAATTTGTCTACCCCCGCTTTCCTGGCTTCTTCCTCAATGCTGTGCCATTCCGCGGCGGAGATCATGATGACGACGGTGTTTCCCAAATTTTGCTGCTTAATCATCCGGGAGAGTTCTATGCCGTTTATGCCCGGCATCTTCCAGTCTATAAAATAAATGTCGTAGGGTCCGGTTTCCCGGATTGTACGCAGCGCATCTTCGCCGCTTAATGCGGAGGTACAGAAGAAACTGAATTGTTCCGAAATAAGCTTGAAATAGGCGCAAATATCAGGATCGTCGTCCACAATCATGGTACGCAGGTTCTTCCAGTTGACGCCGGGGTTTAAGAAACCGTCCCGTTCGTCCCTGCCGCATTTGAGTTTAACGGTAAAGATGAAGGAAGACCCTTTTCCCGGTTCGGATTCAACCCATATACGGCCTTCCATCATTTCAACGATGCGCCTGGAAATGGCGAGGCCGAGGCCCGTGCCGCCGAATTTACGGGCAGTACCGCTGTCGGCCTGTTCAAAGGAATTAAAAAGGCGTTTCTGCTGTTCCGCGGTAATACCTATGCCGGTGTCGGTTACCTTAACCTGTATGGTACAGACGCCGCCCGCTGCCTCTTCCAGGCCGGCGTCCAGCCGTATGATCCCGTGTTCCGGGGTGAATTTTACGGCGTTGGAGAGGAGGTTCGCTATAACCTGGGCAAGACGCTGATCGTCGCCGTTAAGAAACCGGGGGATTTTTTGGTCTATATGCACGTGAAAGTTCTGATGTTTCTCGTCAACCTTGAGGCTGACCACGTTTACGACTTTTTGAAGCATCTTTTCAAAGTTGAAATTTTCCGGCGAAAGTTCAAACTTGTTCGCTTCTATTTTGGACATATCAAGAATGTCGTTGATGACGCCCAAAAGATGGGTGGAAGCGTCTTCAATCTTTTTTAGACAATAATTTTTTTGATCTATATCGTGGGAAGATTTCGCTATCATCGTCATTCCGGTGATGGCGTTCATGGGGGTACGCATTTCATGGCTCATATTCGCCAGAAATTCGCTTTTTGCCTTGGTGCTGGAAAGGGCTTCTTCCCTGGCCCGTATGAGGCTGGCGGTCATTTCGTTCCGTACTACGGCGTTTACCATGAGGAGGCTTCCTGAACGCAGGATATTTTCTTCCATTGAGGAAAATTCCCGTTCCCTCCGGCAGTCGTCAAAACTGATAAACCCCCAAAACCGTTCCTGGAGAAAAATGGGGATTACGAGGATCGATTTAATGCCGTAGGGCTCCAGGCGCAACAATTCGTCCGACGGCAGGCTGCGGATCGTGCCGTTGATGCATTCGCCGTTGAGGAGCCGGTCTTCCCACAGGGGAAGGCTGCTGTTGTACGAAAAATCAAGTTTCTCCATGGTCATATTACCGCCGTCGGTTTCTTTTTTCCAGACCGCCTTTTGAACGTAATAGAGGCCCTCCCGATCCTGATGGTTTTTCCAGATATAAATATGGTCAACATCCACGCAGTCGGCCAGCATTTCCATGCTGATCTGTAGGGAGTTTTCAAATCTGATTTCGTCAGCCGTAAGCAGTATTGCCGAAATATCATTTACCGTCCGCAGCAGTTTGTCCTGTATCAGAAGTTCTTTGCTGAAATCGTCGATTTTGTTTTTTTCTATAAGGTATATCTTGTGCTGGAATTTTACCGCAAACCCTATATACATTCCGCTTATGATGATGGATTGGACATTATCCAGCAACTGCCCGTATGGAGTAAGCGGACGAATCAGGGAAGGAAAGGCATACCCCGCATAATAGGTAATGATAATCACAAAAATATGGAGAACAATCAACACGGCAAAAGGTCTTCCCTTGAGGAGCAGAAATACCGTAAACTGACTCGCCACGAATAAGGCGGTCATGCCGCCGGTCGTCCCGCCGAGGAGAAAAAACAAGAAAGGAAACAGTATATTCCCGATGATAATGAGGGCAATAAAAAAACCTTCCGGACGGTCTCCAAAACGGTTTCCCAGCGTCAGGATGGAGCCGAGCGCAAGAAGCACCCCCGACAGGGAGAGAATCAGGTATAAATTGGATCCGAGAACGATGCGGAACACGAGAATCAGAAATATCGAAACGAGGCCGATAAAGCCCGCCGCGTTCATTACCCGTATATCTATAGGCAATTCTTCCGCAAAAAAATGCCGGTTAAGAAAATCCTTTATTTTCCGCATGAATCACCCTCCCGAGGCTTTTAAAAAACATACAGGTTGACAGAGGCTGTTCAAAAATTTCAGTTTTTGGAACGGCTTCCCTGGATTTAAAGAAAAACCGGGGCTTTTGATCGGTTTTTCCAAGAGCCTGTTCCATCGAACCAGAGGTCCGCGCCGCGCGCCTTAGCGCACAGTCAATTAATTTTTGGAACAGGCTCAATAGGCGCGTTCGATAATCCAGTTGGTTCCCTCACAAGTCCTGCGGTTTTTGGCGGAAGTTGTTTAGAAACTGAAGTTTCTAAACAACTCTCATATATAAAAATAAGGCTGATGGAATACTGGAAAGATTCTAAGG
>JAITLC010000023.1 GCA_031278095.1 Treponema sp. | reverse complement strand
CAGTGACGGGCCTCCCGGAGTTAAGACAATATGGATAGGGCTGATGAAGTTATATATCCTGCTGGCTTACCGGGAATATCTCGCGTGATTCTGTGGGTCAAGTTTAGCCCTTGGGGCGGTTAAAAAAGGTATTAAACCCCGAGTGCAACCACCATTAGAGAACAACATACCCCGACCGCTTGCGGCGGGGTTGTTGATTCCCTTCTCGTATTCCGCGTCGCTTACGCGTCGGTAAAAAACCGCCCTATGGGGCGGGTATACATTATGCCTAACGGCATAAAAATCATGGAGGCTTTTTTATGAAAAAAAAGCAGCTTTATTTTAATGGGAATATTCGGCATATTGCCGGTATTCGGTCTTGTTCTGACGGGCTGCCAATTTGACTTTAACACTGATAGTACCACTCCCATAGTCAGCGCCGTTACGGTAAGTCCCGCCGTGGTGAGTGTTGCTAAGGGCGGGACACGGCAGTTTATCGCCACGGTAAGCGGAAGCAACGACCCGGCCCAGACCGTTACCTGGTCCGTAACCGGCGGTTCGGGAACCGGAATTACCTCCGGCGGCCTCCTTACCGTGGCCAGCGGGGAAACCGCCGGAACCCTTATCGTGACGGCAACCTCCGTCGTTGACACTGCCAAGTCCGGCACGGCAATCGTTACAGTCACCGGTACCTCAGGCGGCGGAAACACCCATCCAAAAACGCTGGTCATTACCGGTATCCCTGCCAGTCAAGTCGATTCAGAGAGCTACATCCAAATTGGAATTTTTCCGGTCGGAACAACCTGGGAACAGGCATTTTTTGGGACAGATATTATCGCCGGAGCAGCCAAAGCCAGTAATGAAGGTATATCAGTTGACTCCGGTCCGGATTCTTCTTAAGAGTCAGCAATTTTCAGTTTACCACGAACGGCGCGAACAGACACTAACGTTTGCTTCGGCAGCCTTTATTTTTTCCTGAATTCTCTTCTGTTCGAGTGGTTCGTGGTTATCTTAAACCGGGAATAGCTGAGGCTGTTCCAAAACCGTGCGCGTTTAGTGCACAGTCAATTAGTTTTGGAACAGGTTCATCTGATAGAGAGTCTTTTCTCCTTGACTGTAATGGTCAAAATTGATATATTTCTCTCTATATGTTATAGATGCGGCTGTTCAAAAATTTGGTGATCCGGCAGGATCATACTTTTGGAACGGCAAGTTTAGATTTATTAAGGAGAATTTATGTCGGGCCACAGTAAATGGGCGACTATTAAGCATGCAAAAGGCGCTGCCGATGCAAAGCGGGGCCAGATGTTCACCAAGCTAATCAAGGAAATTTCCATTGCCGCCAGGATGGGTGGAGGGAATCCGGAAGGAAATCCCCGGCTCAGAACGGCGATTATAAAAGCCCGCGGTGCAAATATGCCCAAGGACAATATCGACCGGGCAATCAAGAAAGGTACCGGAGAGCTTGAAGGGGTAAACTACGAAGAGTTGACCTATGAAGCCTTTCTCGGCGGCGGGGTAGGGCTTCTTATCGAAGTGCTTACCGATAACAAGAACCGGGCCGCCGCGGATGTCCGTAACATCCTTACCAGGGGAGGCGGGGAACTGGCCAAGGCCGGTTCCGTTTCCCGGCTTTTCAAACGGCAGGGGATCATCACCCTTGATGGAGAAAAGTATACCGAAGATCGGGTGATGGAAGCGGCTATTGATGGAGGCGCCGAAGATGTAACCGCATCCGACGGTATCATCGAAGTGCTAAGCGCGCCGGAAGACTTTGAAGCGGTCATGAATGCCCTGTCCGAGAAGAGTTTTGAAACTATGAGCGCCGAGATCAGCATGGTTGCGGAAACAGAAGTTTCCCTGGAACATGATGCAACTTCCAAGGCCCTGAGGCTTATCGACAGGCTGGAAGAGAATGATGACGTTCAGAACGTCTATTCCAACATCAGTATTCCGGAGGGCTTTGAAAGCGAGTAAGTCCGGAGAGTTTAAGATCAAAGGTCTCCTGGCAAGAGCGGAAACTGAAAAGCGCAGGAGTGTTACAAGGCTTTCCCTTAGAATAATAGGCATCGATCCGGGCTTGGCTTCTACCGGCTGGGGTCTTGTCGATGCGTCAGGCGGCCGTATACGATATGTAGCTCACGGCAGTATCGAAACAAAGGCGGATGTCTCCAGGGCAGACCGCCTTCTTTTTATCTACCGGTCCGTTCTGTCTCTTGTAAGTGAATGGAAACCTCTGGAATCCGCCATGGAGACCCTCTATTTTGGCCGTAATGTCAGCAGCGCCATGGCGGTGGCCGAAGCCAGAGGGGTTATCAGCATCGCGCTGGCGGGCGCGGGCCTTGAAATACGGGAGTTTACCCCCAACCAGATAAAAAACGGAGTGGTGGGAGTCAGCAGGGCGGACAAGCAGCAGGTTCAGGAGATGGTACGCATCATCCTGGGCCTAAAAGAGATACCCAAGCCGGATCACGCGGCTGATGCGCTGGGGGCCGCTATCTGTGCGGCTCATGCGGGGAAATGGTAGCCATTGCCGTGACATCACATCAGGCGTGGAGAAATTTATTAAACCTCTCCGTCAGCATGTTCTGAATGGCGGTAATGTCATTATTATAGATATAATCCCAGCCGAGCCATTTGATCTTGCCCCCGGCGGGGATTCTTGTATCCGCTTCGGGATCAACGGAGATAAAAAAATTCTCCGCAAAAATTTGTGATACCTCAGGCGAGAGGAGAAAATTCAGCAGTGCGTCTGTTTCCTTCCTTCTATTTTTTTTGATCATGAGAACCATGGGCTCTACCAATGCTCCTTCGGAGGGCCATACGATTTCCGTGTGTTCCTGCCCTGCCGCTCCCCGGGCAAAGACCCAGGGCACAAGATATACGGCGGCGTTGCTGTTTCCGGTACCGGCGATTTTGGCCACATCGGTGTTCCCCAGGCTTCCCCGGATGTTCTTTTCAATCCTGTCCAGCCCGGCCTCTCTGTAATTTTGGTAAATGTGGTGGAGGAGCATGGTGGAAATATCAGTATCAAGCGAAGGTATGACAATGCTTTTTTCGTAGACCGGATCCATGAGGGATTCCAAGCTGACCGGTACAGGCCTGTTCCCCAACTGTTTTTTGTCAACCAGAACAATCTGGGGGAAAAAGCCGATGCTGTTGAAAGAGCTATAGGGGTCATCGAATTCATTCTGGTTGATGAAGCTCAATCCTTCCGTATCAAGCGCCTTTTCAAAATAACCCGGCTTGATATATTTTTCGATAAAATCCCTGCGGGAAAAAACATCGAGGGCATAACAGATAACCATGTCCGGAATAGCATCAAGTGTTTTTGCAGATTTAATATCCTGTAAAGTCATGGCTTTTTCCACATGCTCCCCGGGACGGCCTGAGGGAACAAAACTGGAGAAACGCTGTCCTGTTTCCTTAAAATACTGTTTTTCAAAGGCGTCATAGGCGTCCCGGAAACGCTGCTTCATGGGACAGGGCAGTTCGGCAAAAAAATCCGTCCGCCGTTTCCTGTCACTCTGCCCGATGATCCGTTCACTAATTAAAGCGTTACCCATAGCTTCCCTCCAGCAGTTCTTGTTTTCTATTCTGCCGCCCCGAATGGTTTGGATTCCGGTTCCGGTCTTTCTTCCTGTCCGGCATGTTCACGTTTTTCGGCCAGACCGGTGAGGGCGGCCCCGCCGCGACAAGGAACTTGTATACTAAATCTATCAGCAAAGGCAAAAAAAATGAAGAACTCAGGAGCAGGCTCCCGGGTATCTTCGTTCTATAAGGTATGGATTGTACGCATGGTTCATACCAATTTATACCTTCATTATTCACTCTCATTATTCCGATTACGCTATTTCGCAGCAGGGGCAAGCCCCGGGCATGAACCCCGCCTGCGAATCAATACCTCAAGTTTTAAAACCGGTTCAATTAAAATGAACAAAACATACTATAACAATATAAATATTATGAAAAATATAACAAAACACAAGAAAAATAAACAAAAGCGTTGAAATTTTGTTTACCCCGTGATAGACTTATGGTGAAAATAACGGAGTTAATACTATTTATGGAGCATATGCATCCCCGTATCATCGCTGTCCTCCTCATTCTTCTCCCCGTTTTTTGGCTTGCCGCCCTGAGTATAGGCAGATTTCCCGTGCCCCTTCAGAAAGTCGCGGCAATAGTAGCGGCCAGAGTGATACCCATAAACCCGACCTGGACTATCCAGATGGAAAATGTAGTGATGAACATACGTTTTCCCCGTGTATGCGCGGCGGCTCTGGTGGGCTGCGCCCTGGCACTTTCCGGCGCGGTCTATCAGGGAATATTTCGGAATCCGCTGGTTTCCCCGGATCTGCTTGGGGTATCCTCCGGGGCCTGCGCAGGCGCCGCATGGGCGATATTGCTTCACCTTGAACCCTGGACAGTACAGGTTTTCTCCCTTGCCGGAGGACTTGCGGCGGTACTGATATCCGTTTCCATCCCCCGGCTCTTCAAAAACAGATCTTCCCTCATGCTGGTTTTGGCCGGGGTGGTGGTTTCCGGGTTTATGAACGCAGTTCTGGGATTTATGAAGTATATGGCGGATCCGGAAAGCGAACTGGCAGCCATCGTGTACTGGACTATGGGAAGCCTTGCTTCTGTCAGGCAATTGGATGTTTTACTTGCCTTTCCGGTAATTTTTGCAGCCTCGGCAGTGATACTGTTACTGCGCTGGCGGATCAATCTCTTGGCTCTGGAGGATGCGGAAGCCCATTCCCTGGGGATCAATGTCTCTGTCATGAGAGGATGGATGGTGCTCTGTTCCACCGCGCTTACCGCTTCGGCAATATGTTTGTCGGGAACCATCGGCTGGGTGGGACTTGTTATGCCCCATCTGGGGCGGCTTTTGGCCGGGCAGGATCACCGGTATATGCTCCCCGCATCGGCCCTGCTCGGGGCGGTATTCATGATCATGGTTGATACGCTGGCACGGAATATTTCCGGTTCGGAAATACCCTTGAGTATTCTTACCGGGCTTGTGGGTACGCCGCTTTTTATATGGTTCCTGCTGCGTCAGAGGATGAGAATAGGGTAAATGTGATGAACACGGAAAAAGCGCCGCTTCTGGAAGTGGAGGACATCAGTTTTTCTTATGAAAAGGGAAAGCCTGTTTTTTCAGGAGTATCCTTTACCCTGGATGCGGGGGAGATATATACGATCCTGGGAGCCAACGGGGCGGGGAAGTCCACTCTTCTTGCCTGTCTTCAGGGAATGTTATCTCCCGGCAGCGGTACCATCAGGCTGGATGGACAGGATATCTGCTGCATAAGCCCTGGAAATTATGCCCTTAAAGTAGGGATCGTTGCACAAACAGAAAGTCTGCGTTTTGATTTTACGGTGACGGATTATCTTGTGCTGGGCCGCGCCCCGCATACCGGAATACTCAAGCTTCCGGGGAAGGCCGAATATGAAATGGCCGAACATGTTATGGAACAGATGCACATTACACATTTGGCCCGTAAATCCATGCTGCGTCTTTCCGGAGGTGAAAAGCAGCAGGCCCAGATCGCGCGTGTCCTGGTACAGAATCCCAAATTAATCCTGATGGATGAGCCTGCCAATCATCTTGATTACGGAAACCAGATTAAGGTTTTGAAAATGATCATCGGTCTCGCCGAAGAGGGGATCGCCGTAATACTCAGTACCCACATGCCTGACCATGCAATCCTGTTGGATGCCAGGGCAGGGATACTGGACAACGAAGGCAGGATGACAAGCGGAAATGCCGAAGAAATTGTTACCCGGGAAAATCTCAGCCGGATTTACAAGACCGGTATGTACATGGCATATATTCCCGAAATTAAACGCAGGATCTGTGCGGCCTGCAATATTCGATAAACAAGGAGAGAAGAAAAATGAAAATAATGGGTAGATTTGTTCGAGAACCCGGCTGGCTCTCTCACACGTCCTGCGGTTTCTCGTCAAGGAACTTTCGGTTTGACGGAAAACTGAAGTCTCCGAACAGTTTTAGTAAAGGATCGATGCGCATATTTTTTGCGATTGTATTGATCTCTCTGGTTCTGGGAACCGCCTGGTCACGGGGCCGAAAACAGGATCAGGGATCGCCGCAGCCTGCCGCGGCAGGCGTAATTACGGATCTGGCGGGCCGTCAGGTATCTCTTTCCTTTCCTGTCCGGCGGGCGATTGCCCTGGCAGGGCCTTCCTATGAAAAAGTTTTTATGCTGGGACAGGCAAGCCGGCTTGCGGGGGCTCATTTCTATATGACCGGCCGCCCCTGGGTGCAGGCAACGAATCCCGCGATTGCTTCGGTACAGGCAATACGGAACCCTGCGGAACCGAATGCGGAAGAACTCTTAAACCTTGGTACGGGTTGTGTGTTTTTCTGGGATTATGCCGAGCCTCTGGCAAGTCTGGAAAACGCGGGCATCCCCGTAGTGGTTGTACAGAACTCCAGCGGTAACCCCCGGACGCTGAATGAATTTATCGCCTACCAAAAAAAGGAGATACAGGTTTTTGCGGACGCTCTGGGAGACGGCGCCCAGGCTAAGGCCGGGGACTGGTTTAGTTACTTTGATGAAAAAATTGCCTATGTACGCGCTCGTACTGCCTCTATCCCCCAGGCGGAACGCAAGACTGCCATCTATGCCTATGGAGAGGAAGGGCTCGGCCTCTTTTCCCAATACTCCTATGTATCATTTTGGCTTGAATTGGCGGGGGGAAGAAACATAGCCGACGAAACCGGCAGGGAAATGGATACCAAAGTAACTATGGAAGAGATCATTTCCTGGGATCCCGATGTAATTTTTATGGGACGCATGGAATCCACAGAACCGGTGCTTGGAGGACGGGCCTGGCTGGAACTTAAAGCGGTTAAAAACGGGCAGGTTTACCTCTGCCCTGACGGCGTCATGTATTGGGATTATTCCAGCGAAGGGGTATTGCTGATGTTATACCTGGCTCAAAAAATGTATCCCAAATTGTTTGACGATTTGGATATGGCCGCCGAAACACAAAACTATTACCGGCGCTTCTACAATTATGATCTGTCCGCCGCAAATGCGGAGAGGCTCCTGAATCATCTTCCCCCGGAGTGAGCTATCCCAATGCCGAACAGGGCAAAATCATATCTGACAGGATCTTCGGGTGAAAATTCCCGCAGTTTTTCCGTCAGTTCCTCTACCGCTCTGCGGTCATTGCTCTTCCGTTCCAGAAGACCCAACTGCCGGGCGGTACGGCCCACGTGGAGATCCAGGGGAATATAAAGAGATGCAGGAGAAATGCGTTTCCATATTCCCGGGTCGATAATGCCGTCTTTCCGCACCAGCCAGCGCAGAGCCAGGTTGATGCGTTTGCATGCCGAAGAGGAGCCGGGATTTGAAACATGCTTGCTGTAGAGCGGTTTACCTTCTCCACCGCTGTTTCCCAGCGCCATGGTTTCCCGAAAAAGCCGGATGCTTTCAAACATGCCGCCTCCCCCGAGACCTTCGGCAAAGAGATCTTCCAGATCCCCGTACTGTGTATAACAGAAATTAAGACCCCGGCAGTAATACTCAAAGTCGTCTTCAAAAAAGGTACGGTGAATGGAACTGCCTCTGCCGCCGCTTCTTTTCCATGCCCCCTCCATGATAAAGTTGTACGGGCTCTTTCCCATCATGAAAAACATCTTTTCTGCGGATCTGAGTATCAAATCCCGTCTGCCCCAGGCAATGGCGGCGCTTAAAAAGGCGGCAATTTCGATGTCTTTTTTCCTGCGGTAGCGGCGGGGAAAGCGCACCGGATCGTTTTCGATAAAGGCGGGGGTATTGATACGGAGCGTCCATGTGTCAAGGAGCGTTTTCAGCTTCCGTGTGTTCAATACTTTCCTTTCCTGCGCCTTTGATTTTGCCGCATTTTACCTTTTTTTCCTTTCCTGATACAATAGACTATCATGTTCAACAGTATCCGGGGAATAATCGGCGGCAAGGGTTCTGATACGGTCTTTCTGGAGACCGGAGGCTTGGAGTGGGAGATTAGCGTTCCCGCGGGCGATATTGCCCGGCTCCCCCCCGATGGGGAGGAGGCCCGGCTTTTTACCTGGCTGTACCACCGGGAAGACCAGATGAAACTCTACGGGTTTGCCGATGAAACCCGCCGCGCTACCTTCCTTGAACTTCTCAAGGTTGAAGGCATCGGCCCGAAGGGGGCTGTAAGGATTCTCGGGGGAATCGGCCAGGAGGAGCTTGAAAAGGCTCTGGAAAACGAAGATCTGGGCCGTCTTGAAGCAGTGCCGGGACTGGGTAAAAAGACCGCACAAAAAATGCTCCTTGCACTCAGGGGGAAGCTCAAGTTTAGTTCAGCGGCGAAGACTGATGTTTCTTCCCCTCACGCGGAACTTCTGGAAGCCCTGGTTGGTATGGGTTATGATCGGCGGGCCGCTGCGGAGGCTCTTGCAAAGGCAGACCGCGCCATTGCCGGTAAAAATGTTCAGGCGGCGGAACGGGAAAAGCTTCTCTTCAGGGAAGCGATTGTATTCTTGAGTTAGGAGCTGCGCACGAATAAAAGGGACTGTGATGGAAAAGAAAAAGGCAGCCTTAAAAACTGAATCGAACACGAAACAGAGTTTTATGCCATCCCCGGCAGGGGCCGGAACGGTAACGGTGACTCAGACTCTTCTTGCGGGAGATACCGAAGAAGCAGGATTACTGCACCCGGAAAAGAAGCTTGCCGAGGATCAGAATGAAACGGCGCTCCGGCCCCGCTTTCTCAGCGAGTTTCTCGGTCAGGAGCAGATGAAGGATAATCTCTCCGTTTTTATGTCCGCCGCAAAAAACCGGGGAGAGGTTCTCGACCACCTCTTTCTCATCGGGCCGCCGGGTTTGGGGAAAACCACACTCGCTCAGGTAGTGGCAAACGAGATGGGGGGAGATTTCAAACACACTGTTGCTACCGCCCTGGAAAAACCAAAAGATCTTGCAGGGATACTGACCACACTGCCTGAGTCTTCAGTATTTTTTATTGACGAGATCCACAGCCTCAAGCCCGCCATAGAAGAGATGCTCTACATTGCCATGGAGGACTACGAGTTGGATTGGGTCATAGGGCAGGGGCCCCAGGCCAGAACGATCCGTATCCCCGTCAAGCCCTTTACACTGGTGGGGGCTACCACCAAGGCGGGCAATGTTGCCGGGCCCCTGATCAGCCGTTTCGGCATAACCTGCCGTTTTTCCTTCTATGAGCAGAAGGATATGGAGGCCATCATCCGCCGTTCCGCGGAGATCGTCGGGATTCATGTTGACAGTGATGCCGTTCCTCTTATGGCAGCCTCCGCCAGGGGTACCCCCCGTGTTGCAAACCGTCTGCTCAGGCGCATGAGAGACTTTGCCCAGATGATGCCTGAAGAAGGCGGCAGGATCGGCCGGAGAGTGGTAAGCGAAGGGCTCAGACGGCTTGAGATTGACAGCCTTGGCCTGGAACGTTACGACAGAGAGATCCTCAGAATGATCATTGAACGCTATGGCGGTGGCCCCGTGGGAGCGGAAACGCTGGCAATTTCCATCGGGGAATCGGCGGATACCCTGGAGGATTACTACGAGCCTTTCCTTATTCAGGCGGGCCTTCTCCAGCGGAGCCCCAGGGGCCGCATGGTAACCGATCTTGGCTATAAACACCTCAGCCTTGTAAAAAAATCCTCAGATGAGTACGGTCTCTTTTAAATGAAGAACCCAGGCCTGCGAATCAATATGTCTCTTCGGGCCGCGAGCTTAAGGAAGCCGGTTATTTTGACGGAACTTTTTATAATGTGTCCATAGTATAGACAGACACTATATACGCCGCCAGGAGGGCGGCTTGTGTATGAAAACAAGGAACTTCTTTTTTGAACTGCCTGAAAGCCTTATAGCTCAGGAACCTTTGGAGCGGGGAAAAGACCGGCTCATGCTGCTTGAACGTTCAAGCGGAAAGCGGGAACACAGGCTTGTCGCCGATCTTCCGTATCTCCTGGGGCCCGGAAAAAAACTGCTGGGCGAAAAACCGCTTTTAGTGTTCAATGATTCCCGTGTCCGCAAGGCCCGGCTCTACGGCCTCTCCGGGGAGACCGGGGCCAGGGTAGAGTTTCTGCTTCTCAAGAAACAGGATGAAGAGGGGAGGCGCTGGCTCTGCATGGCCCGGCGGACAAAGCGCCGCCGTCCGGGGAGCCGCTATGTTTTTGGAAGCGGCAGCGATTCTGTCGAGGCCGTAATTGTAGGTCTTGAAGGAGAATTTCGTGTCCTTCAATTTGAACGAGTCCTGGACGAATCCTGGCTGAATATCCATGGCCACATTCCCCTGCCCCCCTACATCAAACGGGAAGACAATGTTTCCGATTCGGAACGCTACCAGACCGTCTATGCCAGAGAAACAGGTTCCGCCGCCGCTCCCACTGCCGGGCTCCATTTTACCGGGGAGCTCCTTGCGGAACTGGAAAAAGCCGGTGTGGAAAGCGCCTTTGTCACCCTCCATGTAGGGCTGGGGACTTTTCTCCCGGTACGCAGTAATACTGTTGAAGAACATCGCATGCATGAGGAATTTTATTCCATTGACAGAATCACTGCAGAAAAGATAAACAGTGCCGCCGCGGAGGGAAGGCGGATCTGCGCCATAGGTACTACCAGCGTGAGGACGCTGGAATCGGCATGGAATGCGGAAACAAAATCATTGTCTGCAGGGGAGGGGAGTACTTCAATCTTTATCTATCCCGGCTACCGCTTCGTCCTTGTGGATGCCCTCTTTACCAATTTTCATACTCCCGAATCGACACTGTTGATGCTGGTATCGGCTTTTGCCGGAACATTCCGCCGGGCGAGCGGTAACGAGCGAAGGTCCCCCTCGGAGGAAGGCGGCAGAAGTCTCATCATGGAAAGCTATAATGAGGCAGTTGAGACGGGCTACCGTTTCTACAGCTACGGGGATGCCATGCTGATCCATTAAGCCTGTTTGCGGCTCTGACTCACTATCGAAGAGAAGACCACCGAAGAAACAATGATCGTACCCCCCAGGAGAGCCGATACCGAAGGCTTTTCCCCGGTTATTGCCAGAACCCACACCGGGTTCAGTACCGCTTCAAGAAGAGCGGTGAGCATGGCCTTTACGGCGCTGATCCGTTTTATTCCGTAGGAGAAAAGCAGGGATGCCAACCCTATCTGTATGGTACCCATGTAGAGAATGGCGATCGCATTGGCAGGCCTCAAGACCGGAGTAAAGACAAACCAGAAGGGAATACTTGCCGCGGCGCAGAGTACATGGGCAAAAAACATGGAATCCGCCGGGTTTCCATCCTTCTGGAGGCGCATGCACACCGAGTTGGCGCCGAAGAAGAAACCTGAAAGCAGGGCTATGCCGTCGCCGAGGAGGGAGCCTGAGGAACCAACGGAAAGCCCTTCCCTAAAGAAGATGACAAGCCCGGCCATAACCAGTACCAGCGCCGCCCAAATTTCCCAGCGCGGTTTTTCCTTGATGATGAGCCAGCCGAGAAAAGCAGCCCAGACAGGAGCGGTATACTGAAGCAGAATTGCGTTTGCCGAGGAGGTAAGCTTGTTGGCAATGACAAAAGAGATCATCGTAGCCGCATAGGCCGCGGCCCCGGCGGCCAGATACCAGGGATTGTTCTTAGGCCTGTAAACCCCTGCCCGCTTTGTGCTTATGTGCCGGAACACAAAAAGAAAGAGAGCCGCAACGGCGCTCCGGCCGCCTGCAATGATCAACGGATGCCAGTCAACCAGTTTGATAAAGAGCCCGCTGGTACTCCAGAAAAAGGCACAGAACGCTATGGCAAGCTGGCCCCATAGCGCATCCGGTGAACGGAGTTTCTGCGGCATTTCTTTAGTAGAGTTGTTCAGAAACCTCAGTTTCTGAACAAATTCCGCCAAAAAATACGGTTTTGCAAGGCTTTAATCTAAAAAACCGCATATTTCCACCTCATTTTTAGGAATGGACTCCCGGCCGTTTTGCACTACTGCTATTCCGCTTTGAATTTTGATACCTCCCCGGCCAGCACATTAATGTTTCCTTGTTCTGGCCGCTTATGCCGTTGACCCGTGTTACCGCCACGTTTATCTGTTCAGTTGATTCGCAGGCCTGGGTTCATACCCCGGAGCTTGCTCCCGGGTTCTTCATTTTCACTAGCTATAACCAGGTTTTTCATCTTGTCTACCGTAAAATTGATATATCCCGCCGATTCCCCCCGCCTCGTCTCTTGAGTGTATACCAATTTAGCAGGTAAGGTCTCCCTCGGAAACATCTTTCAGGAGCGTCATGGTACGCACGATGGGCCGGCGGATTGAACGGGCGATAACGAAGCATCTCGGAGGCCCCGAGGTATCTTCGTGTGAGAGGAAATGTATTATACTCTCCCTATCGAACCGGTGAGCGGGTTCTTGGGTCCATACCCCGGTTCGAAGATTGGTTTACAACTTTTTTAATTTGAATTAAACGTTTCCGCGGCTTCCGATAGTCTTTTAAGCAGTTCCCTGTCCGGTTCCGCCTTCCCTTCTTTCTCCCGTACCGGCCGGTTTGCCTCCCATTCATCAAGTGTCCGCCGCAAGTCTTCCGTCAGGCTCCGGGCCTTTACCATTTTCATGTTCCCGTTTTTCATTTCCGATTCCAGTTCCCCGGCCAGTGTCCCTGCTTCCACCGCACCTATCGTGTTACAGGTTCCCTTGAGTCCGTAGATCTCTATCAAATAATCCACAGGTGATGTTTCCGGATCTTTAGCCAGCTTTTCCAAAAGAAGCGGCGTATGGGTAACGAAGGATTTAAGAATCCCCATGTAAGCCGCCCGGCTGCCGCCGTAGAGCGCCAGAGCCGCCGTAAAATCAATACTTTTTTTTGAATTTCCACTTCTAAAAGGCCAAGTACGGCATTGAGGTGATTGAACGAATGGCCAAAGCCTTGAACATGGAATCTTATTTCTTGTTCAAGAATGAGCCGATAGAATCTTCACCTTCAAACTCTGCAATAAAACTTGCGCCTTCACAAAAAAAAGGGTTATTCCGGATTCGGGAGGTTCACAGTTAATCCTCATTCCACTTTAAACTTCGCCACCTCCCGAACCAGTACATCAATGTTTTCCTTGTTTTGACCGCTGATGGTGTTGACATGCGTTACCGCCACATTGATCTGTTCAGCCCCGCTTGCCATTTCGTTCATCCCGTTGCTTATCTCCTGAGTCGCCAACTCCAGGTTTTTGCTTTCCTCTATGACCTGCTTACTCCCCTCAAGCATCTCCGCGGAACTTTCCTTGACCAGTTGGGTCGCCTCGTTTAACTGACCGATAGCCTCCAGGATCTGCTTGCTCCCCGTGTTCTGCTCCTCCATGGCACCGCGGATGTTCTCCTCCTGTTCCGATACGATCTTGACTTCGTCGTCTATGGCCTCAAACTTGTCAAGGACACTGTCGGTGGATTTGGTTATCTTGTCAATCGAATCTTTTATCTTCTTGAGTACTGTGGAAATCGTCTTTGACTGCTCCCCGGAACTTTCAGCCAGTTTGCGTATCTCGTCGGCCACCACGGCGAATCCCTTTCCCGCCTCCCCGGCGTGGGCCGCTTCGATAGCGGCGTTCATCGACAGGAGGTTTGTCTGACTGGCAATGTTTTCCATCACCGCGTTTATTTCCAAAAGCCCCTCGGATTCCCGGGCGATCTCCTGAATATCCGCCGCCACTTCCTGGATTCCCGTGCGTCCCACCTCGGAAGCATCGCTCAGCTCCTTCACGTTATCGCTGTTTTTAATTAGGGTTTGGGTAACGGACTGAATGTTGGCAAGCATCTCTTCAATGGCGCTGGAGGATCGGACAACGCTTTCGCTTTGATGATCCACATGACCGGTAAGTTTATCAATGTTGGTGGTGATCTGTTCCATAGTAGCGTGTGTTTCGGTAACACTGGCGCTCTGGTTTAACACCCGGCCTTTGATGCTTTGTATGTTGGCGGTAATTTCGTTAATGGCGGCGACGGTCTCGGTCATGTTATCTGCAAGCTCGCTGCCTATGTTGGAGAGGGATACCGTTTTCTGTTTGATGATCATCACAAGGTTCCTGATCTTTTCCAGGGTAAGATTAAAATAGTGGGCAAGTTCCCCCATTTCGTCTTTTGTGTTCACCGTGAGGCTCTGAGTCAGATCTCCCTCGCCCTCGGAAATATCCTTAAGCATATTCATCGTGTACACAATGGGTTTACTGATAGTACGGGACATAATAAAAGCGCCCAGGCAGATTGCCAGTATAACCGCCATACCGACAACAATAGTGACAATCATAAGCCCCATAACCGGCGCCATGATGGTTCTTTCCGAACAGCCAAGGGCCAGAGCCCATTTGGTTGATGTTCTTCCAATCGTAATGGGGACGGTCTGGACATACATATTGTTGTTAAAACCGGGTTGTTCAACCACAAAATGATAAGGCCTGCCCGCCTCAACCGTGGCGGCAAAATCGGAGAGCTGGGCGCCGGCTATATCCTGTTCGGTATCCCTCATCTGCTTTCCCAAACGGGAAGGGTCGAAGTGGCCGACGATGATCCCCTTGTTTGAGAAAGCGGCGGCCACCCCGTCATCAAAGGGCCTGAGGACGCCCACAATATCCTGTATTACCGACAGATCTATGTCGATACCGATTACCCCCACAACGTTCCCGTTGTTTTTTATGGGAACCGCAAGACTGATAAGAAACAGCTCCTTGCCGCCCTCCACATAGGTGGCGGGTTCTATAATTGTTTCTTCTCCGGTTTTTAAGGGAATCTGGTAATAATCACCGGTATCATAACCAATCAAAGGTTCCACCGACACTTTGCCGTCCGACCAATACCAAGAGGAAATATAACGCCCGGTGCTGTCGGTCCTCGGAGTGTTCGCGTATACGCTGTCCAGACCGTCCAGCGCGTTTGGCTCCCAGCAGCTCCATGCGCCGATAATATCGGAATTCCCCTCGGTTATTCCCTGCAGGAAGGCGTCAAAGAGAAAACGCCGCCGATCGACATTCAGGTTTTCGTATTCTTCCATCACCTCCCCAACGGCCCGGACGGTATCCAGGTACACTTCCAGCTTAATCTGAATTTCGCGGCTGTACCGTTCGGCCAGGGTTGCCGTACCGTCCTCTATGACCTGCGAGAATTCGGCGCGGGTCCGCTGCATGGTTATGAGCGCCAGGGCGCTGATGCCGATGATGTTTAAAATCGCGACAATCAGAATGATCTTCTTTCCAATCTTCATATTTCTCCTCTGAGGCTGTTCCAAAACTCCGGCTTTTGGAACAAGCTCCTCTTACAGTCTCCGTTTGAGCGAAATTTCCTGCCGCTCAGGTTTGTATATGCAAGTGCTCAAGGCGGATAATGCCTTTGTTGCCAAATGAGGGCGTGTACCAATAGCGGCGGGACGACCCTCGCGCCGGTAACACAAATTATTTTTACGCCTAACTCACGGCGGCCTGCCGGACAGGTTGTTACCGTTACCTGCGCGGCGGACGTTCCGTTTGTGATGAGTATTATCGTAGGACTTGAATCCAAGGACAATAAAACCGGCATCCCGTAAGGACGATATCTACCGTCTATATTGAGAGTGTCAGGTTTCAGAAAGACACTATGGGGAGGGTAAATGTATAATATGAGTTGTGGTACGTCGGGCCTTTTCTTTCTTTATGCCTGCTATTGTATGAAACATAACGATAATATAATAAATACGGAAAGCTTGGACAAGGGCCTGTCATATTTTTTGTGCGAATAAACCAAAATTATTCCAAAACTTCAGTTTTTGGAATAAGCTCGTTATTCTACTTTATTCCCGATTAAACAAATCAGTGCTTCTCTGGAAAAAGCCGAATTCTTTAAATTTTCAAAGTAAGAAAAAAAATTATCCAAAAATATGAAAGCCGTCACTGCCTTACGCGTGTAGAGATTCCGCCTTGAACTTAGACGCCTCCCGGACCGGTATATCGATGCTTTCTGTAAATCAAGGCGCCTCTTGTAGTTAGTGTCTGTCCGTAATGTAGACATATTATGGACAGACTTCTTAAAATAGGCATTTACACACCGTTTTGGTGTAAAAAGATGCGCAAATACAAGGTCTGTCCGCAAAGTAACCGGCTTTGTGGACAGACACCAGTTAAAAAAACTAACTAACACCTCTCCACATGCCGATAATGAAGATACCCAGGAGCAGCTCCTGGGTATCTTCGTTCTATAAGGTATGGATTGTATGCCTGGGTTCATACCCGCAAACGAAAACTGTTACGAAATTGAAACCGGAGCAAGCTCCGGGGTATGAACCCAGGCCTGCGAATCAAAAA
>JAITLC010000002.1 GCA_031278095.1 Treponema sp. | reverse complement strand
GTATGTTTGTCTGTTTCAGGAATAGTTTTATCTGTCGTTTATGGCGCATACATAAAGTTTGCAAGACTTCAAAAAACGACAAGGTATCCATAATTATTCAATCCGTTTCAGGTAATTATTCCGTGATAAATTTGTCATTGTTCTTTTCTCGTATAGTATCATCCTCCAAAAATCGCCGTTCTCCGTTTGCCTTAATAAATGCAAATACCATCACCCTTGCCCTCAATAGAGGATAGACGGAAACTGTTTCAAAACTGACCGGGCTTTGAAACCGGCCCGATTGTGATCGGTTTACCCCTCCGTCCTTCTATGCTAAACTGTCCGAATGAAAGAATGGTGGAAGGAACGCATTGTTTATCAGATCTACCCGCGGAGTTTTCAGGACTCCAACGGGGACGGCATCGGTGATATTCCGGGGATCATTTCCCGGCTGGATGAATTGCAGGCCCTGGGAGCGGGAATTATCTGGCTTTCGCCGGTGTACCCTTCGCCGGATGCGGATAACGGTTACGATATCAAGGACTACCGGGCCATAGATCCCAAATTCGGTTCCATGGCGGACATGGAGCGCCTTATTGCGGAGGCCGGCAGGCGGGACATTAAAATCATCATGGATCTGGTAATAAACCACACTTCCAGCGAGCATGAATGGTTTCAAAAGAGTCGTGATCCAAAAAGCCCCTACCGGGATTACTATATCTGGCGTCCCGGGAGGGGGGGTAAGCCGGGTACCAAAAAAGATAAGCCAAACAATTGGACCGGCTTCTTTATGAACGAGGTCTGGGAGTACGATGAAACAAGCGGTGAATATTACCTTCATCTTTTTGACAGGAAGCAACCCGACCTCAACTACAAGAATCCCAAAGTTATTGAAGAAGTAAAAGGGATACTCCGTTTCTGGCTCGACAAGGGTATTGCCGGGTTCCGCTGTGATGTGATCAACATTCTTTACAAGACGAGTCTTGAAGACGGAAAGAAGAGCATTGCCGTTGCGGGCATCGAACATTACAAGGGTCAGAAGGGAAACCACCGGATTCTACAGGAACTCCGCCGGGATGTGCTGGACAAATACGACTGCTTTACCGTGGGTGAAACGGTCATGGCGGATCTGCCCGGAGCAAAACTCTTATGCGATGCAGAACGGCGGGAACTCAATATGATCTTCTATTTTGAGCACCTGGAGGTTGACAGGGTTCTTGCCCGCTTTATTCCCAAAAAATTCAGACCCCAAAAGCTGCTGGATGTGCTGACAAAATGGCAGCAGGGCCTTGAATGGAATGCAGTGTATCTTGAAAACCACGATCAGAGCCGCATCGTGTCCCACTATGGGGATGACAAAAACTATTGGGAACGGAGCGCCAAGCTTCTTGCCGTATTGGAACTTACTCTCCGGGGAACTGTGTTTATCTACCAGGGCCAGGAGATAGGCATGACCAACTTTGACTTCAGGAGTCTCAAGGAACTGAACGATGTGGAAAGCCGCAATCTTGACGCCTTGTTGAAGAAGATACACATTCCCGGTTTTCTTCGCTGGAAATGGGTCAGGGCTTCTTCACGGGACAACTCACGCACTCCGGTACAGTGGAGCGCCGCTCCCAACGCCGGTTTTACAAGCGGAAAACCCTGGCTCGGCATCAACAGTAACTATACGAGGATCAACTACGAATCCCAGAAACAGAACCCTGCTTCGATTTTGAATTTCTACAAAAAGCTTATTGCGCTGCGGCGTTCCAGCGAGTGCCTCATATACGGCGCCTTTGAAAAAATCAGTTACGGAGGGAAGTCTTACCCTTCCGGTTCGGCGGGAGGTTCCGAATCGCGGCCTCGAAACCTTATTGCCTACAGGCGCTCTTTGGGAGAGGAAGTTTACACCGTTGTGCTTAACTTTTCCCGGCGCTCCGTCCGTGTTCCTTTAAATTTCCTCAGCGCTGAAATTGCCATAAGCAACACGGATCGTACCGTGTGGAATGATACGCTTGAACCCTGGGAGGCAGTAGTACTGTTAGAACGAAAGCAGTAGTTGCAGCCAGCGGCTTAAAGATTCCGCAATCCCGCCCCGGCCTTCGGCCCAGTCGATATAGCTGTACTGCAGTTTCTGCAGAAGGATGTTGAGGGCGCTGAAACGGCCTGTCAGTATCATGATTCCGATAATGATGAGCAGTATCCCTGCGATGATGCGGATCAGGGTGAGGCGGGTCTTTAATGTTTCCGTTATCCGTAAGAAGCGATCCATAAAGGCTGCCGCGGCAATGAAGGGAAGGCCCAGGCCCAGTGAATAGCAGAGAAGATACAGGCCCGCCAATGCCGGTTTCCCGTCCTTTGACGCAAGGAGCAGTATCGCGCTTAGCACGGGCCCTACACAGGGAGTCCAGCCCGCCCCAAAGGCGGCGCCCGCGAGAAAGGAGGATACAAAACCCCGCGGAGGCCCTTTGGCATGGAAACGTTTTTCGTAGTTCAGAAAAGACAGAAAATCAAAGATCGTGTTAAGGCCCAGAAGAATTACGAGTACTCCTGCCCCTGCGTTTATCCAGCGGGAAAGACTCTTCAACATCATGAAGGCGGAGGAGAGCAGAACTCCCAGAATGATAAAGAGGACGCTGAAGCCCGATACAAAGCAAAGAGTTTGCAGGAAACATCGTTTTCTGCTCTCCTCCGCCGTATTCCCGGTTGCGGGTTTAAGGCCGCCGCCCAAAAAGATAAGCCATGACGGGATGAGGGGAACTACGCAGGGTGAAAAGAATGACAGTAATCCTGCGGCAAAGGCAATAAAAACTGAAAGGCCGGTCTGCATTACCTAAAGACCAAAAGCCTCTGCGTTCGTGCAGTATGCAATATCCGCCCTGCCGGAGATGGTTTTGCAGAACTCTTCAATAATGTGCCAGTTGTTTTCAGCTTCAAATTCATAACTGTGACCCCAGAGGTAGAAAAGCTGCGGTTTTTCAGGCTTTGAATTGATAAAGCTTTCCGCAAGCAACATTAATTTTTCATCATTGTGGTGGCAGGTAGGCTGGAAACGGAGCAGGTCTCCGGGAATATCAAAGCTGCGGGTGCTCACGATGCCCCTGGCATAGCCGAGGCCGCATTCCTGCACGATTCTTACCACCGTATCGTTGAAGGTACCATAGGGATAGGCCATGCCCTGTACCTTTTTGCCGAAGATCCGTTCCAGGTTTAACATATCCTGTTCAAATTCATTCCTGATGCTCTCTTCATCCAGGTTCTCCAGATGGGGGTGGGTAAGGGAATGAACGGCAACTTCGTGGCCCGCATAGAGCGCCGGCAGACCCGCCACATTCATCCGTCTAACGAGCAGCTTCCCGTTCTGCCAGGTGTTTGCCCCGGTCTGGATGCCGCTGTTGATATTGAATGCTGCCTTGATTCCGTATCTGTTGAGGATCTCCACCAGCCGCCTGTCCTGCTCTACCCCGTCATCATAGCTCAGCGTCAGGGCCTTTTTCTTTCCATCCGGAAACATTATCATCTCCTTCCTTAAAGGTAACTATTGCCGTTTGGATTGACAACCCCTTCCAAAGTGTCTACCATAAAAATATGGCACAAGACGGTATTTTCCAGGGGGAAATGGATCCTGAAATCGCTGCCCTGCTGGGTACGAGTATCCCAAAAGCCGGGGCGAATCAGGATGCTGTTCCGAATTATGAAAGTATCTTCAACGTGGGAGAGGAAATCGGCGGGCCTCTGGAGGGAGGAGAAGCCCCCGAAGTCGATCTGACCGTTGAACGTTTCCCTCCGGTAACCAAATGTCTAGAACCGACCCCTCATGCCGCGTTTAACGATCCCAACTATTACAAGGCGGCTCTCTCCGGGGAGGGAGTCATAGCCCAACGGGTTCATACGATTCTGCAGAAGTACCTCACAACCAAGGATCCCAAGGATCGCAGTGTGTACCGCCAGCAGTTTATTACCGCGTATTGGGACTTTTTTACCCAGGCGGCCAAGAAATCTTCAGGCAAGCTCCCCGATCCCAAAAAGTATCTGCTCCGTTTCGGAATTCTTCATCCGACTTTTATTGATGCTGAAACAAGGGAACTTTTTGGGAGGGCCGTGGTTGCCAATGAGTTGAATCAGCCTATTTTCTATCTTGACGAGTGGTTCAAAAATGTGGGGAGCGGCGTTGTGCGCACTTCCTCTACCGACGAGGTGAGAGTTGCCAGAAACAACAGCCAGATGAGGCTGCAACAGCTTTTGGAAAAGGCTCAGGGTAAACTTGACGGCGCCCGGTCAATTCTCAAGGCCAAAAATGAAGAGCGTTTCAATCTGGAAAAGGTGCTTCAGGATCGTGTTTCCATCGTGCTGGAACATTATCCGGTGGACGGCCTTCAGGGAGTGCAGGCATGTTACAGTGAGCCCCAGAAGCGGGTCTTCGGCGATATACAGGAAGTGCTGAAAGGACTCCTCAAGATAGACCACGAATTGGATCTCAACCTGAAGGATTACTACCAGTCCGATGCGGATGTAAGATCCCTTCAACAGAAGGTTGAAGAAGAAGGCGGGGCGGTTCAGGTTGACGCCAGGGCGCTTGATACGGAAATAGAAACGGTGCGTCAGATGTCCAAAATGACCATCGGCCGGCAGGGGAACCACTATCCCATTCTTTCGGGTGACTACTTTCACTGCGGGCCCAATGATGTGGGCTTCCGGGAGAATATTATTGCGGAACTTACCTTTATTGAGAACATAGATCCGGAAGCTTTTTGCCGTTCCTACAAGAACCGGCTTAACCGCATTGTTCCCTATGTGGTACTGATCCCCAGTTACGGCGACATAGGCATCTGCTGGGAACCCTTTGACCGCTTCAACCGCGCCACAAGCCGGGGCCGGATAGCGATCCCCATGTATCCCAAAAGCCTGCATATCGCCATTCTTTCCGCGGTGGCCGATCTCCGCTGGCAGGTTGCCAAGGAGAAGGCTTCCTACTACTGGATGGAAGAAGGACTTACAGGCAATTACTACCAGTGGTTCAATGCGCAGAAACTCAAGGGGGATGTCAAAGAATTCTTTATCCAGGACTATATCGCCTGGATGACCAAAGAAAGCGAAGGAATCCAGAAACTGAACAAGGAAGTCCGGGGTATCTTCTGGCGCTACATACCTTTCTCCAGGGAACTCAAGGAAAAACTGAAAAACCGCAGTTACGTGTACCAGGATCTTTACCAGCGGGACGTTAACCGCAGCCTTTCCGACGGGTATTGATTCCGCCGTCCGATGAAACGTGATTTTTTTTACATTTTTTTACCCATGGGGGGAGCCGTAGCGGTAGTGTTGTTTTTTTCCGCTCTCTTTTCAGGATGCTATACCCTCAAGCAGGGCGTCATCATGTTTTCCTATCTGGGCCGGGCAGTTCCCCTGGAATCCCTTAAAGACTCAAGGGAGGACAGACTTTTTGTCGAACGGGTTCACGATATCCGCAGTTTTGCCATGGGGGAACTCGGACTAAAGGAAAGCAGAAATTATACTACCTATGTAAGAATGAACAGAAATTATCTGGCCGCCATTGTTTCCGCTTCGGCCCAGGACAGCTTTAAGCGCCATGAGTGGCATTATCCCGTGGTAGGAACCATGCCCTACAAAGGTTTCTTTGTCGCGGAAGATGCCCGCAGGGAAGCGGAAAAACTGCGGAAACGGAATCTTGATGTCTGGATTCGTCCGGTAGACGCCTTTTCCACCCTGGGCTGGTTCCGTGACCCGCTCTACTCCTTTATGCGGGATTACGGGGCCGCCCCTCTTGCCAACCTTATAATTCATGAACTTCTCCATTCCACCATTTTTATTACAGGACAGGTTCAGTTTAACGAGGAACTCGCGGAATTCGTGGGAACCGAAGGGGCAAAGCTCTATGTGGAAAGCCGTTTCGGCAGGGATTCTGCGGAATACCGTGAAATTTTTGACAACGAAGCTGACAACAGAGCCTATGTGGCCTTTATACAGGAACTCTGCGCAGAACTTGAAACGGTGTATTCAGGCGGCGGCAGCCGGGAAGAAAAGCTTGCGGAAAAGGCCGCAGTCCTGGAAAAAGCTAAAAGGCGTTTTGATGCGGAGTATGAGAGTCGCTTCAAAAGTGAAAAGTACCGGGGCTTTTCCGGCATGCAGTTGAATAATGCGTATCTTGAACTGTTCAGGCTTTACTATGGCGGCGGCTCCTATTTTCGGGAACTCTATGAATTTTCCGGAGAGAGTCTGCCCCTCTTCATTGAAAAGGCAAAGGCCCTCAACAAATCCAGGGCCGCAAAAAAAGATCCAAAGGCGGAACTTGAAAAACTAATAAAGCGAAACGGCGTTGACAAATAGTGTTTCTGTGTTAGATTGAACTTGCTCAATAACCCGGCTGGTTATCGAACAAGCCTATTTAGTGCCTGTCCATAAAGTCGGTTATTTTATGGACAGACCTTGTATTTGCGCATCTTTTTGTACCAAAACGGTGCGCAAAATGCCTGTTTTAAGGTAGTCGCGGACCCACGGTCCGAGTCTATAATGTGTCTACATTATAGACAGACACTATTTAGTGTTCAAGGAGAATTGGTATGAAGAAGATTGAAACCACTGCGGCGCCTGCCGCCATCGGCCCCTATTCCCAGGCTTTTGTCTCAGGCGGATTCGTTTTTACCTCGGGGCAGATCCCCCTCTCCCCGGAAAACGGGGAGGTTGCAGGCAGGGACATCAAAGCCCAAACCCATCAGGTTATCAAAAACCTCAAGGTCGTTCTTGAGGCCGGAGGGTCTTCGCTGGAAAAGGTGATCAAGACTACCTGTTTCTTAAGCGATATGGCTAATTTTGTCGCGTTTAACGAGGTTTATGCCCGGTATTTTACCGGTAAGCCCGCACGTTCTACCGTAGCGGTAAAGCAGCTTCCCCGTGATGTTCTGGTGGAAGTTGAAGCCGTCGCGGAAGCGTAAAAAGACCGTGTGTCCCTTGGGTTAAGGATTTCTTATACATGCCGCAGGGAGCGGCTTACGCATGTACGATTTTACAAGCAGGGTGAACCGGGAGGGAACCGGGGCAGTTAAATACATCGAGATGAAGAAAATAAACCCGGATGTTCCCGAAGGCATCGTCCCCCTCTCTGTGGCGGATATGGAATTCAAAATGGCTCCTGAAATTACCCGCGGCCTTACCGCTTGCCTGGAGGATCTGGTGCTGGGCTACACCGCTCCCGGTGACGCCTGGTTTGACTCTATCCGCGGCTGGATGCGCAAACGCCACGGTTGGGAGACTGAGAGGGAATGGATTATCCCCGCGGAAGGAGTAATAGGCGCCTTCTTTAATGCGGTGCAGGCCTTTACCGGGCCCGGTGACGGGGTGATCATCATGACGCCTGTGTATCCGCCTTTTTATATGGCCATCGAAAGGAACAGGCGCCGGGTAATCCGGAATGAACTTAAAGTGGAAAACGGCCGTTATGTTATCGACTTTGGTGATCTGGAAAAGAAGGCAGAGGTTCCGGAAAACAAACTACTGATTCTCTGTAACCCCCACAATCCCGTAGGCCGGGTCTGGGAAAGGCAGGAACTGGAACAGATCTCCGCTATCTGCATAAAGAATAATGTCATTGTCGTTTCCGACGAGATCCACTTTGACTTTATAATGAAAGGCTATAAACACACAGTCTTTACAAGCCTGGGAGGGGAAGCCGCGGAGAATTCCCTTGTCCTGAGCGCTCCCAGCAAGACATTCAATCTGGCGGGGCTGCATGCTTCCTATGCCGTCATTCCCAATCCGGAAATACGGAAACGCTACCGTGATACACTTTTGACCCATAGCTGCCATCCGGGGCTTAATTCCCTGGCCTACCGTGCAACGGAGATAGCCTACACCGAATGTGAAACATGGCTGGACGAACTTCTCTCCGTGCTGGATTCCAACAAACGCTTCGTGGAGCGCTTCATGGCTGAACGCATCCCCACGATCAAAGTATTCCCCCTGGAGGGGACCTACCTTCAGTGGTGGGACTGCCGGGATCTGGGCAGGGAACTGGAACACTTCATGACCCATGAGGCCTTTCTCTTTCTAAACGAAGGCCGCATCTTCGGCGAAGGCGGCAAAGGCCATGAGCGGATAAACCTTGCCTGCCCCGCGTCCATACTGCAGGAATCCCTTGAACGTCTGGAAAAAGCCCTGCAAAAGAGAAATTTGATCCACTCTACCGCAAAACAGTCTTGCTGTTAGAACAGGAAAACTAATTGCAATGGAAGGGCCGGCCGTTTTCGCGCATCAATACTACCTTTGCCTGTCCTGTCGAGTGCCTGCCTTCCAGGGATACATCCACGATAAGTTCCAGCTTGGCGCCGCCGTAACAGCAGGGCTTAAAGATGAACTCGGCTTCCGCCTTTGAACCAAAGAGATTGTTGAGAGGTTTAAGCACACTCCTGCCGTTCAGTGCCTCTACGCCCTCCGGGGCATAGAGACTTATCTTTGCCCATTGCTGCTGTTTCTGGGTTCGGGAATTGGTTACCCATACTTTGATGGTTCTCTCTTCGTTTGATTTGAAAAATACCGATTCGCAGTAGTCCACAAAGATATTGAATGCAGGAAAACTGTAACGGATCACATAGGGAGAAAGGGCCGTAAGTTCGTTCACCGGCAGAGTCTCGTCAATGCCGCCGCCGTTAATGAACGGAAGATAGTCTTTTGCCGTATTGCAGTAGAGAGCGTTCCCTTCAAGGCATTTGATCGTCATACCGCCCGGGGCGAAAATATCGCAGAGATCCTGACCCAAAAAAGCCGGCGTTACCCGGATGACCCGTTCTGCAAGTTCCGTTGCAGTATCCGGCACCCAGATGCCGCGGCTTGTTTTATCGATGCACATGGTAACAATTTTATCGTCAAGCGGAGTAGTCCATTTTTCCGGAAGCTTCGAAGCTCCCAGGATTATTCCCAGAAGCGCACCAAGAGTGGCGCCGGTGCAGTCGGTATCTTCACCGCAGTTCACCGCTGCGCAGAGGGCCTTGCCGAAGTCTCCTTCACCGTAGAGCCAGCCCGCCATGGTGATGCCCACGTTCTCAGGCGCATCAAAGCCCGGCGCTCCGGTTTCGAGTCC
>JAITLC010000125.1 GCA_031278095.1 Treponema sp. | reverse complement strand
CGCTGATTGGCGTCATTTAATCAGCGTTTCCCTGAATCTAAGGAAGCTTGACAAGCAAAGCTTGTCTTCCAAAAGTTGAAGTTTTGGGAAAGCCTCAAAGGAGTGTCATTTATGGAAATCAAACAGATATCTGTTTTTCTGGAGAATAATGTGGGACGGCTGGGAGAAGTAACCAAAGTTCTGGCCAATGCGGGGATCAATCTCCGGGCGATAAGCATTGCCGACACGGCGGATTTTGGAATTCTGCGGCTAATCGTCAACGATCATCAAAAGGCTTTGCTGGCCCTGCAGGAGGCGGGTTTTACCACCCGGATCACCAATGTGGCTGCTGTGGAGATAGAAGACAGGCCGGGGAGTCTTGCCAAGGTTATGGAACTTTTCCAGAAATCCCGGGTAAATGTCGAATACCTCTATGCATCCCTGGAAGGAAAGGAAGGGAAGGCGGTGGTTATCTTCAAGCTGCACGAGCACGACAGGGGCCTTGCCATTGTACAGGAATCGGGACTCTCCACGGTGGACAGTTTCTGATGAAAATACTGATGGTCTCAAGCGAGGCGGCCCCTTTTGCCAAAACCGGAGGTCTTGCGGATACGGTTTCGAGTCTTTCCATCGCTCTGGCAAAACTGGGGCAAGAGGTAAAGATCGTCATTCCCCGGTACTACAACATAGACCGGGGGGCTCTGGAACAGGTAGAAGGCCCGCTGGGAGTGGGTACAGGCGGCGGTGAGGAATGGTGCGCCGTCTATAAAACCGGCCTGCCCGGTTCCCCCCAAAAAAATCCCATAGAAATCTTCTTTGTTGATCATGAAAAATTCTTTGGCCGGGACGGGATCTACGGCACCCCTTCGGAACCGGACTTTCTGGATAATCCCCGGCGTTTCAGTTTTTTCTGCCGTGCCGTATTTCAGCTCTGCCGCAAACTCCGGTGGGAGCCTGATATTCTCCATGCCCATGACTGGCCCGGCGCCCTGGTTCCCGTCTTCCTCAAATTCGGGGAAAAGTACTTTCCGGGGTTCGACAATACAAAATCGGCGCTGACGATTCACAATCTCGGCTACCAGGGAATCTACAGTAAGGATAACTACTGGTTTACATCTCTCAACTGGGATGTATTCGGGGCGGCAGGATTTGAAGACTGGAACATGATGAACCTCCTCAAGGCGGGGATCTGCTGCGCCGATAAGCTCAATACCGTTTCCCGCCGTTATGCGGAAGAAACCAAGACGCAGGCCCAGGGTTTCAGGCTGGACGGGGTTCTGCGTTACCGTTCCGAAGACTACCAGGGGATCCTTAACGGCATAGATACGGAACTCTGGAATCCCGGTAAGGATAAATTCATTCCCGCTCCATATTCGGCAAAAAATATGGCGGGAAAAGCCAAGGCAAAAGAGGCTTTGCAGAAGGAATTCGGTTTGCCCGGCAGGGCGGATGTTCCCATCGTCGGTATGATCAGCCGTCTGGTGGATCAGAAGGGGGTGGGAGAACTCTTCGGCCCCGGTTACGGTTCGGCCTTTTCTATCTGCCGGGACATGGATCTTCAGTTTGTAATTCTCGGTACCGGGGAAAGCTGGTGCGAAAACGAAATTCGCAGCCTTTCCTCCGGGCTTTCAAACTTCAAGGCAAAGATAGGCTACAGCGAGGAACTCGCCCACCTTGTTGAGGCAGGCAGCGACTTCTTCCTTATGCCCAGCCGCTATGAACCTTCGGGACTCAACCAGATGTACTCCATGGTCTATGGAACCCTTCCCATTGTCCGGAACACCGGGGGCCTTGCGGATACGGTACAAAACTACAATCAGGACTCAGGCGGCGGAACAGGCTTTATGTTTGACGATCTTAATCCTTCCGCGATATACAATACCGTGGGCTGGGCGGTCTGGGCCTACTACAACCGGCGGGATGATATCGAAAACATGCGGATCCGGGGAATGGGTCAGAGCTTTTCCTGGGAAATTTCCGCGAAAAAATACATAGCCATGTATGAGGCTGCTCGTGCCACATAATAATAAGATAAAGATAGAAACATGAAACAGATACTGGTAGTTGACGATAACCTGGCTATCCTCAAGCATATTCAGATTCAGCTTGCGGGAAATTATCAGGTGCTGCTGGCAAAATCCGGTGCACAGGCTCTGCAGATCTGCTCCAAACAGGAACCGGATCTGATACTCCTGGACATTGACATGCCGGAGATGAACGGCTTTGAAACCATTGCCCGTCTCAAGCAGAATCCGCGGCTCTTCCGTATTCCGGTAATTTTCCTTACCGCCAATCATGACAGTGAGACTGAGGTTAAGGGGCTTGAATCCGGGGCGGTGGATTTTATAACCAAACCTTTCGAGAAGAGGATCCTTATCCACCGGATCAAACTCCATTCCCAGCTTTCCGCCTATCAGCAGGATCTTGAAAAAACGGTAAAGGAACTTGAAGACAGTATCGTTCTTTCATTCTCGGAACTTATTGAGGCGCGGGATGAAAATACCGGCGGCCATGTGCAGCGTACCAGCCGCTATGCGGAACTCCTCATCCGCGAACTGCTGCGGCAGGGACAGTTTCTGAATCTTCTCAACGAAGACGAGATAGCCATGTCGATAAAAGCCGTCGCTCTCCACGATATAGGCAAGATCGGAATCAGCGATTCCATACTGCTCAAACCGGGCCGGCTGGACGAAGAAGAATTCACCATCATGAGAACCCATACGACAATCGGCGCCCGGATCCTTCAGCAGATGTTTGAAAGGACTCCAACCCAGCATTACCTCCGCTATGCCAAGATCGTTGCGGAAGGCCACCATGAAAAGTGGGACGGTTCAGGCTACCCCCGCGGCCTTAAAGGGGATGACATTCCCCTTATCTCCCGCATCATGGCGGTGGCGGATGTATATGACGCGTTGGTAGCGGACAGGGTGTACCGCAAGGCCCTTAATCCCAAAGAGGCTCACGATCATATAGTGGCAGGACGCGGCACTCATTTTGATCCGAAGATTATTGACGCCTTTGAAAAGATCTGTGATGAGATGGTTGCAGAAGCCACGAAGAAGCATACTTCCACTACCGCCTGAAAAACCGCGGCGCCGGATTTCCAGGAGGCCGGATCGGAATGAAAAAAAGTATTTGGAAAAAAATTATCTTTTTTGTGGCAGTTCCCTTTCTGCTTATCTTTGCCCTGATATCCGTGCTGATTCTGGAGACGATCTACAGTGAAAAGATACGTGAAGTCAAGCAGGACACGCGAAAACTGGCGCTCTACAACGAGATGAGCCTCCGCAGCTTTCTTGAAAATTCCCGCCTTTCGGTAAAGATTGCGGCATCGGAACTGGAGCATATAAACCCGGAAGATCCCGGCGCCAGAAATACAGGAGACAGGCTCATTATCGCCATGCTGAAAAACCAGGCGGTTGTCAATTCCTGGCTTGTGTTTGAACCGGATGCCTTTGACGGCAGAGATGCGGAACATGCCGGAGAGTATCCGGGGGCCCCCTCGGGACGCTATATGCGTTCGTTCAGTCTCCTCAACGGCAAGGTCACTATTGTCAATGACATGAACGAAAAAACCATTGACGATCCTGAGGAAGGGTACTGTTACGCCATCCCGAAAAAGACCGAAAAACCCTACATTGACATTATCGGGGAAAGTGAAAATTTATTCTGGGACTATAAAACCGGCGAAGGGCCGCTCAACACCTTTACTGTGGTTTCTCCGGTTTTCCGCGAAAACAGGTTTATTGGCTGTATAGGAGTAGATATATCACTCTCCTCCCTGGCGCTGGGGGATGAATTTATAAAAAATGCCGTTTCCATGCTTATCGATCCCAACGGGACAGTGGTTCACGCCAGGAATTTTTCCACTATCGGCAGACATATTGAAGACCTTCAGTTTTCGGCTCCCGGGGCAATCCTGGATGCATTTGACGAACAGCGCGAAATTCAGATAACAAGCGAAAAGGACCCGGTTTTCGGGAGCAGGGCTTACGTTCTCTTTCATCCTGTCTTTATTGACGGTATCGACAAGCCGGTGTATGTCTATGCCGGCATACCGGAAAGTGAGGTAATTAGAGATGTCCGTCCGGTAATCACCCCCGTCATCATTTCCCTTTTGGCGGTCGTGGGTGTTTTTGCGGTATTGATCTTCTACATCTACAGATCAATTTCAAGTCCCATTCATATTCTCACCATGGCAAGCGATAAAATTTCCCAGGGGGATCTTGAAGAAGAAATTCCGGTCTTCGATTCTGCCGATGAACTGGGTATCCTCTCCCGATCCCTGAACCGTATGGCAGAACAGTTCCGGCTCCATCTGGGCATCGAAGAACAAAACCGCCAGATGCTGGAACTCTACACCAGGCTCAACAGCGCAATATACAAGCACCAGGACAACCGGGAGGTCCTGGACGCCATACTCAGGATTATTTGCAGAAATTACAACGTTTCTACCGCCACCATGATCTGTCTTGAAAAGGGAAAAGCTATTGTCTATTCTTCCAAAGGCGAAAGTTCCTGGCCCCATGACAGCGAATTTCCTTATCATTGGCAGGTCGTATCCTTTATCAAGGGCAAAAAATACGCAAGTTTTAATGCACACAGTCTCAAGGAAGCCGGACTTATTTTTACGAGCCGGTACTCTCTCTTCCTCTGCATACTTCCCCTCTTTGCCGGGGAAGAACTCATGGCCTATGTCATAATGGAAAGCGGAAAAGAACGCGGGCCTTTTATCAATGATGATACGAGTCTTACCTTTATTCAGGATATCGTCTCCTATGCCTTTTTAAGAAAGCGTAGTATTTCTGCTTCCCGGGAAGATCCGAATGAAGGCCAGCTTTCCGCTTCCGTCAAAAAGGCGGACACAGCCTCTGTGAAACCACAGACTCCTGAAGCTCCTCTCCTTCCGGAGGAAAAAATGACGGACAAGGAACCGGATCCCCTGCAGGCCGCCAGAGCCATCGAGGGTCTCGACGTTGACCGCGGGCTGATCCTTTTGGCAGGCTCCGCGGAACAATATCTGGAATTGATTAAATTTTCCGCCTCCGTCTTCCAAAATTCCATTGACCGCATGGATTCCGCTCTTGAAAACGATGATCTTCCCGCCTTCGCCATAGAGGTTCACGGGGCCAAAGGCGCCCTCAACAACATCGGCGCATCCAGCCTGGGAGAAGAAGCCCTGTATCTTGAAAAGAAAAGCAAGGCCGGCAATGGAGAATTCTGTAAAATAAATTATCCTGCTTTCAGAAAAAAACTTGCGGCGCTTGCGGGAAGCCTGGTCTCTCTTGAGACAAAAACGGACAACGGTAATACTGCGGAAACAGGCGCCGCGGGGGCCGGCGTTTCGGCAGAGGAACTCTCCGGGGTCCTCAAAAAGGCTGCCGCCGCATGTGAAAGATACGATTCCTTCAGGGCCCAGGAGTATCTTGCCCCCTATATTCACAATGCGGACCTGGATGAAGAAACCGGAAAAAAACTGGCCTTTATCGATGAAAAGCTCAACAACGTCGATTACGATGAAGCCCTGGCCGCCATCCGGAAACTTCTGGAAACATCCGGAGAAGGATGAATGAAACATCTGTTTATCATAAACCCGAAGGCAAAGATGATCAAAGACAAGGGCGATGATTTTGCCGCCGGAATACGGACATTCTTTTCAAGCTATCCCCAGTTTGAGTACGATATCCATATTACACGGTGGAAAAGGGATGCGGTAGGTTTTACCCGCCGTTATGTTTCCATGGCCGATTCCCTGGTACGGGTTTACGCGGTTGGAGGAAACGGTACGCTCTTTGAGGTGATCAACGGCGTGCAGGGGCTTCCAAATGTGCAGATAGCCGCCTATCCCATGGGAATCAACAATTCTTTTCTCTATACCTTCGGAGGAGAAACCGTACTGCGGCATTTCCGCTCCCTGCGGAATCTTGTGTTCTCCCATGTGATAAATGTTGATGCCATGAGAATCGGCAATAACTTCAGCATCAATACCAGCCTTGTGGGGGTGGAAGCCGTGGCGTATCAGAGGGGTGCGGAAATATATGAAAAACTGCCCCTTCCCGTTAATTTTTGCTATCAGAGTTCAGGAGCGCTGGAAATTATCAGAAAAGGCAGGGGCCAGGATTACCGCATAGAACTTGACGGAAAAAATTTAAACGGTTCCTATCTGAGTCTGACAATCGCAAATTCTCCCTACTACGGCAAGGGGCTGCCCGGCCCTCTTGATGCAAAAATAGACGACGGCCTTCTGGATATATACCTGATAAAAGACGTACCGAAACTTCTTATTCCCCGTATCATCAACGATTACCATCGCGGCCTCTACCATCAATGGAAGCTCTACATTGATCATTACAGAGGACATTCGCTTTCGATCAGCTCAGATACGGTTATGAACATTGTTTTTGACGGAGAGGTCTTTTATGACACGTCTGTCCGTTATGAGATAGTTCCCCGGGCAATTGATTTTGTCTATCCCGGCAGCATTACTGCTGCGGAGAAACAGAATGCCGAATAAAAGGAAAATCCAGTTTGTTCTTCCGGGGCATTGGCAATCCTACCGGTTTTCCGTCTGGGCAACCATATCCAGCCTGGCGCTGTATATTGCCATAATCTTTTTTTACAGCCTGAAAGCCTGGATAATCCCCCGTGAGGCAGTCCTGAGAATAATTACAGTCCTGGCCTTTGCCCCCCTCTATTGGTTAATGGTTTTTAGGTTGAAAATAAAGAGGCATACTGTTTCATGGCTTGCCCCTTCTCTTTTTATGTTTTCCGCAACGGCCGGAGCCCTTATCATGAAGGGAGATCCATTCTACTTCATACTCTTCAATATTGCCATTGTTATTGCGTTTACATACCTGGATCATGTTGCGTTTCTCAAATACATGCTTGTTGCCTTTTTTATAATCGTTCCCATAGTCTTTATTTTTCATTTCCATCTGCTGGGAACGGATTCTCCGTTCAACCAGAATTATATACATCTGATAAACTCTGCCTTTATCGCCGGAATCCTCTACATCTTCTCACGGTTCATACTAAACGCCATGCGGAACATTGAAAAATCGGGAATAACTTTTGACGCCATAATGGAGACTACCCCATCGTACATGGTTATTATTGATGATAATGCCTCTGTTGAATATATCAGCGATTCTCTTGCCGCATGGCTGGATATAACCCAGAAAGAGTACGTTCTCGGCCGTCCGCTGATAGATATTTTCCCCCTGGGTCAGATGCGGACGATATTCCAGGAAGTAATGGAACAGGGAGGTTATGTAGAAAAGGAGTTTGAGGTTGATATTGGGGATGCCCACTACTACTTTATGCTTCGTTCATCAATCCTTAAAGAAGGCGGTTTTTCCCGGCTGATTGAGTGGATGGACATCAGCCCCATCATGGATGCAAAGATCGAAGCCGAGTCCGCCGCCAGGGCAAAAAGCGAATTCCTTGCCAACATAAGCCACGAGATCCGTACCCCCATGAATGCCATTATCGGCATGACAGATCTGATGCTTGTCAATCCTCTGGAGGAAGAACAACTAAACCGGGCGGAAACCGTCAGGGGAGCCGCGATAAGCCTTCTCAACATTATTAATGATATACTTGATTTTTCGAAGATCGATGCCAGGAAGATGGAAATAGTTCCCAAGCCTTTCGATATTGTTTCCTGTATCAGAGACACGATCAGCATCATCAATATCAAGGCCGCCGGCGCCGGGCTTACCTTTACCGTTTTTATTTCAAAGGATCTGCCGGCCACGATTAACACTGACGAACTGCGGCTCAAGCAATGCCTCATAAACATCCTCAACAATGCCGTCAAGTTTACCAAAAAAGGGGGCATCTCTCTTAAAGCATGGGCCGAATATAATGAAGACACCGAAAACATGACCCTTTATTTTTCCATTACCGATACGGGCATAGGCATAAAGAATGAGGATATGGATAAACTCTTTGGAGAATTTCAGCGTCTGGACGCCCATAAGAACAGAGACATTGTTGGCACAGGACTCGGGCTTGCCATTTCCAAACGGCTGGTAGAACTCATGGGCGGCGCCATAATGGTAGAAAGTGAATACAACAAAGGAACAACCTTTACATTTTTTGTTCTGGATTATGGACCGGCGCCGGAAGCACAGGGAACTCCCCAGAAGGTGGCCCATGTTCCGGAACCGGAAAAGTTCAACATCCTCGCCTATGAACCCAACAGATCCAATGCCGATGTCCTCTCCCTGATGTTCCAAGAGCTTGAAATAAAAAGCACCGTACTAAGGGAAAAGGAAAAATTCAAGAAACAGCTCGCGGCGGAAAATTATACTCATATTTTATTTGACAAATCCGCTCTTGATATTGTATCTCCCTGTCTTCAGGATCATAAAAGTACTGTCTGGATAATACTCCGGGAACTTAATGAAAAATACGAAAGCAGCGTAAGGGAATCCCTTACCCGTCCCATTCTTACCGATTCCCTTGCCAACATCATCAACGGCGGAAGAGCCTGTGAAAGGAGAAAGCGTTCCAGAGACGACGGCAGGGAAAAAAGGAAGCTCAGCACCAGAGATGTCAAGGCGCTGGTAGTGGACGACAATTCGATCAACCTTATGGTAGCCCAAGGCCTTCTGCAAAAGTACGGCGTGGAAGTTGATACTGCCGGAAGCGGAGAGGAAGCCGTTGCCATGGTTCAGGAGAGCCTCTATGATCTTGTATTTATGGATCACATGATGCCCGGAATGGACGGCATTGAAGCTACCGCCGCCATCCGTAACATCGGAGGGGATTACGAAAACCTTACAATCATTGCCCTTTCGG
This sequence comes from Treponema sp., assembly GCA_031278095.1. GTDB lineage: Bacteria > Spirochaetota > Spirochaetia > Treponematales > Breznakiellaceae > JAIRNJ01. The sequence goes on along the minus strand of JAITLC010000125.1, from coordinate 8,334 downwards.
CCAACGCGGTTACGGGAATGGAGGAGCTCTTTATCGAAAACGGCATGAATGCCTTCCTCTCAAAACCGGTTATGCTGGACAGCCTGCAGGAGATCCTCACCCGGTTTCTGCCGAAGGACAAAATTGTTTTGGAGTAAACCGCTGAACCGGCTGAAAACGGGCCTTGCGAAAAAAGCGGATTCGGAATATTATCATTGAGTATGGCAGATTTACAAAAGATTGAGGCGGGTATCGATCCTGAGGAACTTAGGGAGATTGAACGCCAAATTGACGATATTACACAAAAAAACCGTATTGATACCGGTAATACTCCCATGAATCCCCGCCACGGGGAACTCGGTTTTCCCCTGACGGTAAACCTTCTTATGTTCATCATTGCCGCGGGAGCTCTTCTGGGAGTTTTTATCTATTTTAACAGGGAACAGAGCGAAATCTTCCGCAATGGCGTAACCTACGGTTCCATAGAAGGGCGGCTTCTCGAAATTCTCAGGAATGATGCATCCTCAAACATCTCGTCCAAAGAGAAGGAACTTGTAAACATCAGAAACCAGCTTCTCAGTCTGGAGGATGAATACCGCCTGGTCATCAGTTCCCTCGACGGGGAAGAAAAAGAGCGTTACGAGGAAGAATACCGGAAAAACAGGCTGGAGTATCAGGAACAGATCCGGATGCTTAACCAGGAGAGGCGGGACTTACAGGATGAACTTCACAGCAGGGAAAACGAGGTCTATCCTGTCTCATCTTCCGGCCAATACAGTTCCCTTAGCACCGAAGAAGAAGCCGCTGTTTCCACATTGAAGAATATGGATTCCGGCAGGGAAGAAGAATGGATGAGGGACGCCCAGATTCGGAGTATGTATAACCAGATTCAACTGAGTTACAACAGGGAAAACTGGGAAGAAGTTATCCGGCAGTCTGAGGATCTGACTCGTTACCTTTCCGGGTATCCCCAGGGGGGAAGCGAAAGCGCGGAACAGATCGGGATAGATCTTTTCCTGAGCGCTTCCCTCGAAAGGGCGGCGCGGATGGAACTGGAACGGCTCAATACGCAGATTCCGCCCGCAGAGGCGGCCGTCCCGGAGGAGGATGAGGAGAAAATTGCCATGGCGGCCGAACTGGCGTCCCTTCGGGAACAGTTTGAAGCGGCCAATGCCGCATCCGCCGTTGCGTCCGATCAGATGGCCGCCCTTCGCCTCTCTCTTGAAAACACCCGGGCGGGCCAAAACGCCGCGTCGCTTTCCGCCGCAGCCGACCTGGCGGCGCTCAGGGCCAGCCATGCGGCGGAAATCGAAAGGCTCAACAGTAGCGCTGTCATCGAACGAACCCGCCTTGAAGAGAGAATCCGCCTGCTGGAAAACCGGCTTAACCTGTCCGAAGAGGAACGGGCCGCCCTGAATCAGAATCTAAGCGCGCTTTCCATGGGCGGGACGCAAAGCCGGGAACTCAGCGCCGCCGAAATTGCCGCGCTTCAGGCCCGGATCCGGGAACTGGAAGGGGAAAAAGTTTCCCTTAACCGGGATCTGGAAAATCTCCGCAGCCGGTACAATGAGTTATACATTCTGGAACAGGATGAACGTATTCCTGCGGCGGCCTATTGGGCCCTTATCGCCGCATACAAATCCTATGAGGCTTCCGCGGGCACTCTGCCCGATCTAAAGGACTTTTTGGGGGAGGGAGAACCGAAAAACAGTTTCCCCGAATTCAACAACATGGTTATCCGCATGGCTGACGAGATACTGAAGGCAGGCAACCGGGACGGCATAGCCAATGTAACGCATATTCTGGAAGTTACCCTGAGAATTACCGATCAGAAAACAAGGCGCCGTTATCTTGAAGCCATGAAGATACGCTATCCCAACCAGCTTGAGGTCAACGCTTTTATTGATATTCTGCTCCTCCACCTGGGCGTCACCCCCGGAGTTTAGAATATCGGGATCTTCAGGCCGAAACGGATCTGGGGAGCTTCAAAATACAGAAAGTCCGCCATCTTCTTCTGGGCATATCCGGAATCTTCAAAACCCTTGGAAACTGATTCCTTGTAGTCCTGCCTCAACACGTAGAGGCCGAAACCAATGTCCCCAAAGAGCCTCAAATGGGGATCTATCTCCCATTCATACCCTACCGCAGGACTGAGACTGAAAGGACTGAAACTGTCAAAGCCGCCTTTCTCGTAATCAAGACGGAAGGATGCAAGAAAGCGGAGGTAGGGCTTGGGAATCTTCGGTTCATTCATGCGGAAACGGTATCCGGCGCCGATACGGGGTTCCAGCAGGGAAAGGGTATTAAAGCTGGTTCTCAGCGGCGTCTTGTCATCCGTCAGGGCAAAACCAAACAACTGCTGCCCCACTCCCAGGCTGAAAAACCAGCCGTAAGATTTAAGGGCAAAGGAAACGTCCAATTCGGGGATACGGGCCTGTAATAGATTCAAGTCTATCGAAAAGTGATTGAAACGTTGTTGGGGCAGCGTCAGAACTCTCCGATCCCGGTCGGCAAAAAAAACGCCTTTCCGTACCGCATAGTTCCAGTGGGTCATCTCCCAGTCGTAGGCGGCCGGCATGGGCACGTGGAGACTCATCTGTCCCGAGGGGGGAATGGTCAAAACACTTTTGGTAATTCCGGTAATTTTAGCGCCGGGGGGACCGACAATCAACAACTCGGGCCGGATTATAGGTTTAATAAATTCTTCCACATCGTTTGCCAGGGATATCCAGTAATAGGCGATGAGATCCGCCTCGGTGGGAATTCTTTCATCAATAACATTCTCCACCGTATGCAAGGGATTAAAAGAATCACGAATCGTGTAACGGGCCCGGGCATGAGGATTGGCCACATCGATCTCTCCGTCCAGAAAAATATCTACGGTAACAAAACAGCCTTCCATGGCGGCCTGCGCCTGCAGAGCTGCGCCATCATCATCCGCATAATAATAAGAAGAATCATAGGGCCGCACCCTGGCTGCATTGGAGACATTTCCCAGTATGCAACGGATCGAATAATCCCAGTAGTCCCTGTCGGGGAAGGGGCCTGCGTATTCGTCCCATACATAAACTCCCGCCTCGCTGGCAAGAAAATAAAAATCTTCGTCTATCCTGAAACGGTAGAGCACATCAAGACTTCCCGGTATGAGCTCAGTTTCCGTATAACCGTTCTGGGCGCTTAACGCAGGGGGAAAGATAAAGATTGCAACAATAACCAGGAGGGAAACCCCGACGGCGCTCTTGCACCGATGGCTTTGGGTTCGGCTGAGGTTCAAGAGGGAAGCTTTTACCATTTCATCATCACTCCAATCGAAGTATAAAAATCATCCTTCCCAAGCTTTGCCTTGTCAAAAGCATCCCGCTCGTAACTCAGGGCCGCGGGAGCACGGAGGGAGCCTGTAATGGCCCACTGGGGAAAATGGTATTCCAGACCCAGCCAGATTGGATCCGCCTGAAAATTGGATTCCTTGTCCGAGAAGAGCAGGGCAATACCGCTGCCGATAAGGAAACGTAAACGCCAGGTATTTTTGGGCTGGAGATACAATCCTCCTCCCAGGCGCAATTCCTGGTGCAGGGCATCCTCGCCTCCTGAAAGGACGCTGTTGTCACGCCAGAATTCCCAGTCGGCCTGCAGGAAAAACCTGTCCGGCGCCAGATGCAGCCGGTATTCAAAATCTACCGCATAGTTATCCATGCCCCGAAAAGAAGAATTCAAACCCAGAGAATATCTGGTATATTTCTGGAGGCTTTTTAATTCCTTTTCCCCTTTGGTAACTCCATTGGGCAGGAAGAATACCTGAGACCAGAAACCTTTCTTGACTGCAGTCCCGGTAATTTCCCTGTTTTGGGGAAAGAGAACCAGTTCCCCCTCCAGGGTTCCCTGTTCTATTTTTCCTGCGCTCTTTCCGGTTTCGTCCCCGTAGAGTATCTCCATCCCTTCCTGGTAGGATCTGTACTTCTGCCCCTCACTGACTGCAACAATGCCGTCAAAACGGAGAGACGCTTCCGATTTGCGCCAGGAATTTGACAGCCTGTAGAGGGATGCGTCAATTACGGCGGGAGCGGAAACTCCCGCTATCAGGGCTACGGAAAAAGAATCTGTGGCAAGTACATCATTTTGAGTGAGGCTGTACAGATCGTAACGCCAGAAGAGCCGGTCATCCCGAAAGAGCGTGGAAAGCGCCAGGGCGTACTGAGCGCCCGCTGCAACACAGGGGTCAAACAGTTTTGCCGTATCAATTTTTATTGAATTCTCCGCCGCTTCCAGGGGAAACGTCCGGGTATATTGCAGATTCAGCGTTTCCAGCATCGAAAGAGCCGCTTCTTCGGTGTATTTTATGGTATTGATTATATCTTCTTCATCCCCGTCGTAACCCTGGTGACTCAATAAAAAGACAAGGGAATTGTTTGAAACCTCATCTTCCTGGGCCCCGGTGTAAGCCGGGAAAACAGAGAGAAGCATCAACACGGAAACTACCGGGAAGAGAAGCGAACATAATTTTTTCATCCGTTTGGTTTTCATCTTATTTTTCGGTCATTACCTCTACGCCATCCCAGTTTTCCGGAGGCGGATTTTTACTATAGACACGGCAGCGTTCCCTGAAACGCAGAGCCGCCGGATCCTCGGGCAGCAGGGCAAGAACCTTTTCAAAGAAACCGAAACTCTCCCTGAAATTCCGCCTATAGTAGAGGGCTGCGCCTTCGGCATGGAATTTCCAGGCTTCATTCTCCTGAGGAGAAAGCTTGAGCCGGGCAGTATAGATGAATACTCCTTTCTTTTTGCCCTTCACTGCAACACGGTCTATTACCCGGCAGGACAGTTCGTTTTTAATCCTTTCCGCCACCATTTCGCTGAATAGAATCGGTTCATGGTACATCTTGGTAAGCCCTTCCAGCCGGGAAGCAAGGTTAACCGCATCCCCAATAACCGTATAGTTCATCTTCTTGTCACAGCCGATATTCCCTACGGTTACCTGCCCAAAGTTGATCCCGACGCCGATGCGGAATTCCGGCGCCTTGAATTCTCTCTGTATACGGTTAAACTCTTCAAGACCGTCCATCATTTCAAGGCCTGCCATGACGGAAGAGAGGGCGTCGTTTTCGCCGAAAACCGGAGCGCCGAACATCGCCATGATGGCGTCCCCGATGTATTTGTCCACTACCCCGTTCCGGTTAACAATAATATCGACCATGATGGAAAAATAACGGTTAAGGGAGTTGACAAGTTCATCCGGCGCCATGCCTTCTGAAATGGCAGTAAAACTACGGATGTCGGAAAAGAGAATGGCAATATCCCTGTTGTTTCCCACCAGCATCTTTTCGGGATTGATAAAGACTTCGTCGATTACATCCTTGGGTACATAGAGTTGGAAGATATTGCGAATCTTGTTTTCCCGCTTCCGGGCCGCGGCCGCCTCGAATGCATACTGGCGGATCTGCGCGTATGCCCCGGATATAGTCTTGAGCATGCTGTTAAACGTATGGGAAAGCTGCCCGATCTCATCATTATAATAGACGGGCGCCTCTTCGTTCATATTGTTTGTTTTGATGACCCGCCGCATCGTATTGACAAGCCCTTCCAGGGGCCGGGAAAGATACGAAGCCATGACAAAGATAAGGGAAACGCCCGCCAGAATCGCCGCCAGAAGAATGATAAGCGAAGCCTTGAATATCGTCTCTACCCGGCCGTAGAAAATCTCCCTTTTTTCCGTAGCAAAGACCTGCCAGTCGAAGAGCAGCAGAGGACTGGTATAGGCTACCCGTTTTTCTCCGCTTACTGTTATGGGAATAAATTCACTGCGGCTTTCATCAAAATAAATTTTCAGGGCTTCCCGGTCTGTCTCCGCAAGAGTTATAACGCCGGCGTTCATTACCAATTCTCCGTTGCGATCCAGGGCAAAAACCGCCTCGGTTTTACTGCGGAGCAGGGTCATGGCATAGGTTTCCACCGCCGCCATGGCGGCCTTTTCCATGACCGGAATGCCAACCATATTGTTATCCACAAGAAGGTTCCACTGACCGTCGGCAAAGGTCTTGATCTGTTCCGAACGGTAGGTAAGGGACTCCACCGCCAAACGGTTAACCGAAGAGGCCGCCAGGAAGTAAGACGCAAAACCTACCAGCGCCACAGAGGCAATCAACAGAGGAAGGACAACTATCAGTATCTTTGCTTTTATTTTCATTTTTTTTTAATTAACCTGTATTTGAAACCTTTCGGAGTAGGTTTCCCTGAAAATAACCGTAATCTCATAGGTACCCGCGGAAAAGGGACCGCTGGCCGTAAAATAACAGCCGTCTACCCCGGGATAAACCACCGCAAAAGGCGCAGCGCCTCCGTTTATATTGCGTATATATATATACCAATCCGCCAACGACGTGGGCCCTGCCGAGCCGGAGGGGAGAACCACTTCAATGAGAGAAGCCGGATCGATCACCTTTATTTTAATGAAATCCCAAACTACTACCGTAAAAGTAACGGTCCTGCCCTGAACGTAAACCCTCAGTTCCTGGACACCTTCCCTGGTACGGCTGTAACCCGAAACATTGCTTCGGTTTACGCTCTCAATTCGGGTGCTGCCGTCGCTGTAAGTGCCGGTAACTTCCAGGCCCGAAATGTCAAGCTCTTCCCCCCATTCATAGCTGGTCTTTGAGGGAAGCCTGGTAATACCGATCGACACCAGCGCCGGTCCTTCTGCTCCGCTATCGCTGCCGCCGTTATTGCCGCTGTCTTCCTCCCTGGTATAGACCGGATTACCACAGGAAAGGAAAAACCAGGCCAGAACAAGCAGAGGAAAAAACCTGTACAAGATCGATCTCTTCATATTTCTTTCTCTAAAAACGGCAGCCCATTCTCATGCCGAAGCCCCAAATAAAGGGATACCCGGTTTTGAGATAAGGTTCTGCGTAGTAATCGCCGTCATGAAAGGGGAAACGGAAACCTCCGCTTACTCCTCCCAGAAAACGGGGAGAAAAATCACCGTCTTTTTCTATGGCAAAGCTCATCCCCAGGTCTCCCTGGACAAAGAAGCCTCCGTCGGTAAAACCAAGATTATAGAAGTACCAGCGGGCCAGAATTTCAGGCTCAATGGCGGTAAAGGTTGAAAAGTCATCGCTAACGGTGAGGGCGGCTCCGGTGATTATGTACTTGAAATAATGAAAATCCACCATGAGGGAACGTCCCAGCGCAAGACCGTATTCGGTATTCATGTTCCCTTCCAGACCGATACCAAGGCGGAACTTGTTTTCCTCAGCCTGTAAAGCCGAAAAACCCCAAAAAAGAAACAGGGTAAGAAATACGATTCCTTTATACGGCGCGGCACGTACCATTTTATGCTCCGGTAAAAAATAATCTGCCATTCGGGCTTGTTCCATAAAGCAACCGGCTTATGGACAGACATTACATATCTATTACAATATGAGGCTGTTCCAAAACCGTGCGCATTAGCGCACAGTCAATTAATTTTAGAACAGACTCATATATAATACATACCAATTTAAAAAAAATGCAATACCAGCACAGATTTACGGGCTGTCTGGTAGTTTTTAGGGTTTTATGCGCGAAGCGCAACAAACTACCGGTCTTTAAAAACATTGATCAGGGAACAGAAATCGTTTCCCCGGCCAAGCATTTCAAGATACAGGGAAATTACACCCCGGTGGTGGGTTTCGTGGTTCAAAAAGTGCATCACGCAGCCGCCGAGGACATTTTCGTAGGACTTTCCTTCCGAATCGGTATACTTTAATATTCCTTCCATATCGGAATCGTTCAGTTCTGAAGTAAAGGCGATGATCTTATCGTCCAGTTCCGGCCGTTTGGAAAGGTATTCGCCTGCTTCTTCAAAGAGAAGCTCCGAAAAGGAATACGGTTTGTCAAAAAAAGGGGCTTTCGGGGTTGAAAAATCCCGGTAGTTTCTGAAGCGCCTGAGCCAGTTGAAGTCGCAGATATACACATGGGAACAGACACCCCGGACAGACTTGAAATAGCCGCCCAGATCTCTATCCCATTCCTGCGGGCTCAAGGTTTTTATAATACCGTCCATGGTTTCATTGACGATCTTATTGTATTTGGCAAACAGATTAGCCGCATCTTTGTACATATTCACCTCCGTACAAGTCTTATTACAAACTCATGTTACGCAAAAACAAGAATGAACCACGGACGCAGCGGACGAACACGGACAAAATTCGGAAATTTCGATCAAAAAGTCCGTGTTTTTCCGTGTGGTCGGTGGTTTCTCCTATTCTTCTGCGTAAGGTGAGTTACAAACTGAACCTGGTCCGAAACTAACCGGGTTTTGGAATAAGTTCAACTCTATTTATATCACAATGGTGAAGAAAATCTTCAAAATACGGAGGA
>JAITLC010000147.1 GCA_031278095.1 Treponema sp. | reverse complement strand
CAAAATTACTGTTTTGATATTTGGGCTCAAGGAGGCGCCTTTCAGGATCCTCTACAGACCGGAGGCGATTATTCTTGCCCACGGTTTCTACAATTTCCCCCTGGTGATACGGCTTCTGGGGGACGGCCTCCGGGAAGCCGGCAGGGGTTATGCAAAAGCGGCGCTTAGCCTGGGAGCTTCACCTTTTCTCTGTTTTGTAACGGTGCTTCTGCCGCTTGCCCTCCCCTCCCTCATGGCTTCCCTTATTCTTACTTTTTTATATTCGTTTACCAGTTTTGCGGTAGTGTTGGTATTGGGCGGAGGAGCTGCCGCCAGTACCCTTGCCGTGGAGATTTACCGCTATGCACGCATCTCCCTCGATCTTTCCAGCGCCGGACTTCTCGCTTTCCTTGAAACCCTTATTGCCGCAGGAGCATTCGGCCTCTACCTGCTCTTTGACAGGATGAGTCTCAAGGCAGGGCTGGAACGGAGGGAAGAAACAGAAGCCATGCGCCATGGCGGGCTCTTCAGAAGCGGAATGATAGTCTATCTTGTTTTTACGGCCTGCCTCAGCTTCGGCCCGATCCTTTCGATTCCGGTAGAATCGCTGTTACAGAAACCCAGCCGTTCCAGACCGGCGGAATGGAGCCTGCGCTGGTGGCAGAGTCTTGGAGATTCCGTGCTTCCTGCGCTGGGGCGTTCCCTGGTTCTTGCATTCCTTTCGGCAAGCATAGCCTGTATTCTGGGCATCCTTGCGGCAGGGGCCTGGCGCAGCATAGAACAGGAAAAAAAAGGTTCCGCCCTGTTCCTCCGCGGAGCGATGACTTCTCCTCTCTTCTCTTCCGGGATTGTACTGAGCCTTGGCTGGCTGATACTCTACGGGAGAGAAGGTTCCGGCACGATTTTTAGTGCGGCAGTGCTTCATGCGATCATTGCCCTGCCCTTTGTCTTTAGTTCCCTGGCACAGGGCCTGACCAGCCTTACCGGCAGCACGCTGAAGGCCGCAGAAACGGCAGGCGCAGGGCCCCTCGTGAGGCTTTTTACCGTGGCAATCCCCTGTGCGGGAAACAGGCTCCGTTCCGCCTGGGCCTTTGCCGCGATCCTGAGTCTTGGAGAACTTAACGCAGTAATGATGCTGGGTATGGAAAAATGGGAAACCCTCCCCCTGCTCATATACCGGGCAGCGGGGGCATACCGTTACGGTGCCGCCTGTGCCGCAGGAACAGTGCTGATTGCCGTCATGGGGCTTGTATTCGGTCTTGCGGAATTCCCCTTTACGAAAAGGAAAATGCCTATATACCCTGCCAGGAAGAGACCTGAGTATGGCAATTGAACTTAGGGGCTTGTGTAAAACCTTCCGCAGGGAAAGTTCAAGCTCAGGACAGGACGGAGGGGATTTTTCACTGTATATCGATCTCCGTATTGAAGAAAACGAAACCCTTATCCTTGCAGGGCCTTCCGGCTGCGGCAAAACCACCGCGCTTCACCTTGCCGCAGGACTGCTCCGGCCCGATGGCGGCAGCATTCTTGTGAATGACAGGGATATTACATCCCTTCCGGCATGGAAACGTAATGTTTCTGTGGTCTTTCAGGATCTGGGTCTCTTTCCCCATTTGAATGTGGCGGGAAATGTCGCATACGGGCTCTTTATCAGAGGTCTGAAAAAAAAAGAAAGGGCGGAACGGGTGCGGGAGGCGCTGAGGCAGGCCCATCTTTCAGGCTATGAGAAACGCCGTATCCATGAACTTTCCGGGGGTGAACGGCAAAGGACAGCCATTGCCCGCGCCCTTGCCTCCTCTCCGCAACTGCTGCTTCTCGATGAACCTTTTTCCAGTCTGGATGCTCCCCTTCGTAAAGCCATGCGGGAAGAATTTCTTGAGATTCGCTCTTCTTCTTCGATACCCTGTATTTTTGTTACCCATGACAGGGAGGAGGCAGCGTTTCTGGGAGATCGCATTGCACTGATGAAGGAAGGCAGAATTGTAGAAAGCGGGAAAACGGAGGAACTCTTTCTCTCTCCCCGGACAAGCTTCTGCGCGGAATTCCTTGATGCGGGAATCGTCCTTGCCTCCGGTGACGATAAAACTGTTTTTATTCCCCACGATGCCGTGCGGATTGCAGGGGAAGGAGAAAGCAGGGAAGAGATGTTCCAGGTTTCGGGGATACTTAAAAAAACAGTTTTTGAGGGGAGGCACAAGAGATTCGATATGGAACTTTCAGACGGCAGGCTTGTCTCCGTTAAAGTTCCCCTGAGGGAAAAAACTCCTGAAACAGGACAGGCAATTACCCTGCAGACGGAAAGAAAAGAGCTGCGCCTTATCGGCCAGGCCGATTAAATGACGCCAATGAAGAACCTTGGAGTATAGACCCCCGCCTTCCAATCAGGGTTAAGGGTTCATGGCTTTTGCGGCCGTACGGGCCTGAGAGAGCTTGTCGTAAATGTCTATATTGGTTTCCAGGATCCAGCCCTGAATTCTCGATGTTTCGTTTTCGTCTTCCTGATTTTGATTGGTTCCTGCTACCAGAACCCATGATTCGGTTCTGTTCTCTATGGTAATGAAACGGCGCTCCTGAATTTCAACAATGGAACCTCTTCTGCCGTAACTGCTGGCCTGATTTTTCTGTCCGGAATCCTCCATGATGAGGGCAAAGGAAACATTTATAACCCCATAACCGATGTTTTTCCGGGACAAGGGCGGAGTCATGGGAAGATCCGGGAGAATTTCTTCCTCTTTTCCTCTGCAGGATGCAAGAATACAGAGGAGGAGAATGAGAAGCACTTGACGGTACTGCCGTCCGGACTCTAGTTTCATAGTGTTAAAGAATATACTTGTTTTTTTCTCTTTCGTCATTATTGCAGGAAGGCTTTTGCATGGAATACTATAGATTCCGAAATTAGAGTTACGATACGGTTTTAGGGGATAAGGGTCTGTAACATTTTGCGGGTAAAATTCCCCCTCTCCCTTCAATCTCGGCTTTCAGGAAAGGGAGGAGTGTATGGTCGGAGGGGGCAAAGTCAAGGCTTTCAATTTCTTCAAGCGCGGCCCAGCGCCATTCGCTGTGTTCCCTAAGGCGGAAATTTTTGGAGAGGAGTTCTATGCGGTAGCCTTTAAGGGTGCATGTTATGCTTCTATGCTCAAAGCTGCCGCTGCCCACAAAATGTCCTACTTTGACGGGGACTGAAAACTCTTCGTCAAATTCCCTTACCAGGGCTTCTTCTTCGCTCTCCCCTTCCTCAACCTTGCCGCCGGGGAACTCCCATTTGCCGCCGAGATCACCTCCCTCAAGACGCCGGGCTATAAAGACCCTGTTTCCCTCCAGGGCCAGGGCCGCTACGGAAATTCCGGTACCCATTAGAGCAAAGGTACCTGGGGGATGAGAAAATGGAGAACTGCGGAAACAAGGGCGGCAATGCCTATCCATTTTTTATTATTGCCGATAAAGTACCCCAGCCCTTCCGTCTTCTCGGACTGGAGGGTTGAATTCCGCCTGTAGTATTCAAAAAGGAGGCTGAAGCCTGCGGCAATGCCTGCAAGTGCAGGAATAATATCCCCGATGACCGGAACTTCACCCTGCACCGGCGAAAGAAGTTTCAGAATCCCTGTCAATGAGGTCAGGACTCCCAGCACCAGACGGAAGGTCTCGCTGCCCAGAGAAAGTTTTTGGCTGTCTTCTATGCTTTCCTCGGCGCTTACCCTGTCGGTAGTGAGAAGAAAACCTGCCGCTCCGTTACAGATAATTGACAGAAAATAAAACTGGATCATCCATACTCCTTCCTTCTACAATACCCGATTTATTCGCTGCAATCAACGCTAAAATGTATTTCCCGTCTTCCGCCTTTCATCCGGAACAGGAGGATGTCAGCCTCAAAGGGTACGGAAAAGGGGAAAACTTCTTCTTTTGCGGAACTAAAGTAGATCCTCCGGGTGTAAACAGGCAGAACTGTTTCCTTTCGCCCGGTATCCTCCTCAGGAACTGAAAGGCCGCCTTCCCCTCCTGCGGGCGCGGGAAAGACGCTGAATTCTACCATGCCTTTATAGGCCCAGCGTTTTTCCCGCAGCTCTTTGCGGAGCACGAGAAATGTTTCCCCGTTCTGTCTCCGGCTCTCCACGGAAAGACGGTTTCCGCTAAGATACGGGGTATTCCCGAAGTTACCGAAAGTTCCCATGGCAATGGTGATGAGGGAAAGAACCATGATCGACCAAAACAGAATCGCCAGGGGTTTTGTCGCGGTAAGAGCCCTGAAAAGTCCCTTCTTCTTTGGAGGAGCTTCGTAAAGCTCCCTCACCCCGGGGGGCGCTTTTTCGAGCCGCTTTTTCCGTGAATAATAAAAAACCGGTTCTTCGTTTGTAGCCCGGTTTGTCAGTTCATAACCGGCGTTGGGCCGCCTTCTTTTCCCTGTCTCATCCCCCATGTGTCCCTCCTAAGGGAAACCTTCACTCACGTTTGTTCATTCGGCGGAATGTTCCCGGCAGCCATGCCTCCCCGGCAAGGAGGGCGGCGGCTTCGGCAATATCTGAAGGATCCCCAAAACGCCGGGCTGTTGAAGAATGCCTTGAAGCGGCTATGAGCAACGCGGCTGCCGCGGCCGCGCAATCGTAACCTGAAAAGGCAAGAGCAGGAGCGCTGTCTCCGGCAGCATAGAGGCGGCCTGCAATGCCCCCGCAGAGTCCTGCCAAAAGGTCTCCGGAACCTCCGGTCGCCAGTACGGGACTCATACCGTCAATGACGGCAATACGACCCCGGGGAGAGGCGATATAGATGACATGCCCCTTTAGCACAATGGTAATGTTCCGGTCACGGGCAAAAGTCTTGAGTATGGGGATTGGATCTTCGAGGATCTCATCCTTGGAAATGCCTGTATATGCGGCAAATTCGCCGGGGTGGGGAGTCAAAACCGCGTTACCGTGAAAGGAGAGTCCCTTTGCCAGATGAATGGCATCTGCATCAATGATCAGTGGAGCGCCCTGTTCCTCCTCTTTCAAGAGGCTTTCCAGGTAGCTGCGGTGTTCATCCGTTTTTCCCCAGCCCGGCCCAAGCACAAAGGCATGAGGGCGAAAGCCTCCCTCCCCGGCAGACTCTCCCTCGGGGACAACGAGAAGTCCGGCAGGAAGCCGCGAAGCGAGAACCGGGTAGGCTTCCCTTGAAGTGACAAGCCTTATGAGCCCCGCGCCTGCCGCCTGAGCGCCCATACCCGCAATGAGAGCAGCGCCTGTTGCCCCCCGGGAACCGGCGTGAATCTCCACAAGTCCCCGTTCATGCTTGTAGGCCGTTGCCTTGACGGACGGAACCCGGCTTCCGGCTTCTTTCCAGTCCAGGAGTTCCGCGTCCGCATGCCCTTCCATCAGCGGAACCGGGAACACTTCCCCCACGGGTACGATTCTCCCCGCATAAGGCCGGGCCCGGCTCTTGTAGAGGCAGAGCTTTAAGGGTTCGATGGCAAGAGTAATGTCCGCCTGAATGATGGGCAGGCCGCTTTTCCACTGATCGCTCAGGCCCGAAGGAACATCTATCGAAACAAGAAGGCCCCGGTTTCCTGAAGAAGCGCCTGATTGTATAAAATTGTTGACATATCGAAGTAAATTCTCTGAATTCCCTCTGAGCGATCCCTTGATTCCCGTGCCGCCGATCCCGTCGATGATGATTTCCGCCGCACGGATTACCGCTCCCGCTTCCCTATTTTCCCCGTTTTCATCCCAGAGATAATACACAAGGCCCATTTTTTTAAGACAGCGAAACGCTTCGGCCCTGGGACTCTCTTCGTTTTCTTCGGGCAGGCGGCTGAATATCATGACCGGGTTTTCCGCGGCCGCTGAGTCAGCAGCCGTAACGGCGTCTGCCTCCCTGCCGTAACGAAGGATCAGGGCGCGGAGCATTACCAGGGCATCGGCGGCATTGTTACCGGAACCCGCCAGCGCCACAATACGGGGGAAGGGCCGGGAAGGCTCAAAGAGTGCCGAACATGCGCAAAGCGCCGCAGGCGGCGGCGTACAGGCGGCTTCCTTATGCTCGCGTCCCGGGGGGACGCATTCAACCAGGGCGCGGGCACAGTTCCTGCCTGCAGCCTCCACCAGAGAGAAACTGTTCATAAACCAAAGGCTCCGGGCCTCCCGGTCAATGATTTGGGCCGATTCTCCGCTAACCAGAATACTCAATGCTCGACACTCCCCATCCGATCCGTACGCCACCAGACAACTTTGACATTCCATTCATCCGCCAGAAGGGCGGAGAGTATGCCCTCCCGGGAAAGACTGAAGGCATTGAACTGGAGTTCGCTGCTGTTCACCTGGATAATACCCTGCCGCTGTTCGGAACCGGCATCGCTCCCGAGGATCAAAACCGAATAGCCTGAATCCAGGGGAAGCAGGCAGAAGATCCGTCCGTTTCCGGCCGCACCCAGGAGAGAATAGATCATTTTCACGCTGTTCTTTCTCTCATTTTCAGTATACGAATACTCATAGAAGGGCACTTCGATTGTGTCCAGCCAGGCGCCGTCTTCAACATTCATGATCCATACTCTGGAAGAATCCGCTTCGTTTCCTGTGTGCATGCTGGTGGATTCATCAAAGGTGTAACGATAGTAATCTACCTTAAGGTAGAGTTTCCGGGAATCAGGTGCGGCAACAATATTGTCTACCGAGGGGATAAGCTCAGGCCAGTCGGGGGGAAGAGGAACCATTTCGTTCTTCAACTGTACCAGATAGAGCAGGGTACCGGAAGGGTTGTACCAGTAGATATTCCAACCTGTAGGGAGGCGGCAGACCACGGCCAGTTCATCATGAATGGAGGTGTAGAGCCCGATAATCCGGGGAAAAGGGCTCCCGCCGATACCTTCCTGTCCCAGATACTCGATAAAACGCCCGTCTCCATCAAAGTGAAGAATGACGCTGTCCAGCAGGGCCTTACTTTCGACATCGACACTGTGCCGCTCATAAGGCAGCCTGTCTTCGGAATAGATATGCTTTCGGGAATCCACCACGATCCGGCCCGGCATATTGAGGGGATAGGGGAAAGCCCAGCGGGTTACCCGGCTTGAATCTTCGATGTTGGTCCTCAGCGTCAGAGGGGGCGGGTTGGTTTCTTCGTTGTAGATCATGAAGAGCAGGTCTCCGTATGAATTGTAACGGACAAGTTTCTGACCATTCCCATCGGAAATATAGAAAAGGCCGTCCCTCATGAAAAGATCCAGACCCTGAATTCCCCGGTCTCCGTCAAGCTGATAGAGGGCTATCTGATCCTCCATGCGGCCTATATCCAGGGAAAAGAGATCTTCCCTGGTAACCTGAGCAATTTTTTGTTGACTACAGGATACTGCAAGTACAGAAAAAACAAAGAGAAAAAAATTCATAAATTTACCTTAAGCGGGGCTTCCCATAGAGTCAATAGCCGTACATTCACCTGACGACAGGTATGCGGTCGATCATATCCGCCTGGAATACTGGGATCTGTTCACACTACGCAGAATTAAAGAACACATGACGATAACACACAGGGCAGGATGGATAAACGGAGAAAACATCAGATCCAACTTGTTAGACCACACCCCTACCCGCCTGAACTCTTTCAACCGCCGGAACATCCGTTAAAAAATGCATGTTTCACAACCGGGGAACCGAAGGTCCTTGACAGAAACTGCAGGATCCGCGAGAGAGGCAACCGGATTCGCGAACAAGTCTGTTCTCTTAGGATTCTTTGTGCTCCCCGAAAAGGCCGTCCCTGAAGGCGCCGATGTAATCCATGCACATTTCGTCTCTGCCTAAAAGAGCCTCCGCAGCGTAGATAAGACCCAGCATATCTTTGTTGAGGGGATCGACAATGGCGCTGTCCATCCCCGCTCCCATGCAGAGGATGATGAAACTCCGGTTGATAAATTTACGCATGGGCAGGTTATAGGATATATTGCTGGCCCCGCTGGTAATATGAACCTCCGGGCATATTTCCTTTACCTTTTTGATGGTGGTGGTAATCTTGGCGATCCCGTCTTCCGAAGAGGCAAGC
This sequence comes from Treponema sp., assembly GCA_031278095.1. GTDB lineage: Bacteria > Spirochaetota > Spirochaetia > Treponematales > Breznakiellaceae > JAIRNJ01. The sequence goes on along the minus strand of JAITLC010000147.1, from coordinate 939 downwards.
ATTTCCACCACAGGATCGACATAGAGGCGATCCGGGGAGATCCTGCAGGCGGCGGCTTTCTTTAGAATAGTATCGAAAATCTTAATCCGTTTTTCCGAGGATACCGAAATTCCCTCGTCATCACAGAGGAGGGCCACACAGTTCCAGGCCGTATCGGCGATCAACGGGAACACCAGATCGATCTTATTCCCTTCCATGGACACGGAATTTATGAGTCCCGGGTTTTTACAGAGCGGGAGTACATCTGCAAAGATCTTCGCATTGGGGCTGTCAATGGAAACAGGGGTATCAGTTACTTCCTGAACCAGGCCGATGAGCCATTTGAGAGTTTCATATTCAACACCCGGCGCAACCGAGGCGCATACGTCGAGAAAATTCGCCCCGGTCTGGGATTGTTTTTTTGCCAAATTGCGAATGTAATCCGCATCTCTTTCGGCAATCGCTTTTGCCATAGTCGGAATTGATCCGTTAATTTTTTCACCGATAATAATCATAGAAGCACCTCATCATTAGGATATTATCAGTATGATTAATCCTTTTATTTTTTCTGTCAATTGATGTGGAAAAAATTGGCAATATAATCCTGATTTTCAGCTAATAAATCAAGGAAACATTCCAGAGGGTATCATTTATTGCAAGGAGTACGGAATTTGGGAACCGTGGAAAATTTTACTACCGTCGAGCAGATGGAGGCGGACACCGGATAAGCTCTTATTGGCATACGACGGCCTTTTTCGGAACTTTCGCCGTGCTGCTTTTATAGTATTCCTGGTTATGGACAAACCCAAAAAAATACCAAAACGCCAGGATAGCAAAATATTGCTATATTTGGACAAAAAATACTGTAGCATACTTTCTCGATCTTCTCCATTTTAAACCTATTAGAACTACAAAACGATCGGAGGCATTGTCCAATGCGTCAGCACATTCAGAATAAAA
>JAITLC010000071.1 GCA_031278095.1 Treponema sp. | reverse complement strand
CTCCCGGCAGCGATGAAGAGGGCCCTCCCGCTTTTGCGGCTTCGGCGACGAGGGCTTCAAGGGAGGCAATTACTTCCAGATGAATCTCCTTTCGGGACTGAAACGTTTTTAAGGCCTGGAAAGCGGCGGTATTGATAAAATCCTTCATCCGGGCCAGGGTTCGCTCCGCATCGGCATAGCGGCCCCCGGCGATGAGGGAGCGAATGGAACCATAGTAACCGCCAAGCTGACCTTCAATGGCCTGCACCTTCTGCTGTTCGGTAGCGAGCCTTTCAAGTTCTGCCCTTGCGGCATTGAGAGCGGCGTCACTCTCTTCGGCAAGCTGTCCGAGTTCCTTTGTACGCTGTTCAAGCTGGGCGCGGAGACTCGCCTCCCTGACCCGTGAGTCTTCGAGGATCTTCGACCTTTCACCCTGCAAATTTGAAAGATTTACCCGATACTCTTCCTGCAGCTTCTGCAATGAGGCCTGGGCCTGCTGTCTTTCCGCATCGAGCTGTGTCCGGTATTCTCCCAGTTCACTGTTCATGCGAGCCAGACGCTGTTCGCTCAAGATCCGCATCTGTTCTGCGATGGCAGCCTCGGAAAGGTTCTGTTCTTCAAGACGCTTCCTTTCGGCGTCGAATTCATCGTTCATCACCTGCCGGAGCTGATCCTCCTTCTCCGTCATCTGCCTTTCAAAAGTCCGCTGCTGATCACGCAGCTCACCGTCAAGCCCTTCAAGCTGTGAATAGACAAGGGCGATCTCATTATCCTTCTCCTGCAGGGCCTCGGCGGTTTCGCTGCGGATTTTCTGTATCAGCGCCCGTTCCGCGGTATTAAAAACCAGGGGGCCTTCACGAAATTCGAGTTCTTCCCTTCCCTGAAGAAATACCATGATCAAAGCGCCGCCGCCCAGCAGAATCAGTGCGATCACATTCACCAGTACCGGAAAGAGGATTCCCTTTTTCTTTGCGGGAATTGAAGCGTGTACGCCTTCCCCCTTCCCTTCGGCGGAAAGGGCCTCCCTGTTCTGCACAGCGATGCTGTTTATGCTGTTTAGAATCTCCTGCTGCTCTTCGACCGAGATGCCCGAAGAAGGATCAAGGGCAATATCTGTTCCTGTTTCCATTTACCTGGCCTCCGAATGAAACTTCGTTTCATGTGAGCTTATTCGATTCAATTTTTAGGATCAGCCTTCACGGCCTCTTTATTGGCAAGCCTGATGCCGTTGGCCTTGAGCCCGCGGACGCTGTAATCCTGAACCCTGAAAGTCTCGTCCAGTTTCTTAAGCCGCGGCTTCGGCTTGTAATGTACCGTAAAACTAAACTTCTGCCGTGTGTCGGCATAGAGTACCGTTGCCCCTTCGGGTACCAGTGAGTACTCCTTGTTCATGATCCAGCCTTCGATGATGCAGCGCTTGATGAACGGATAACCTGTATCCTTATCCCTGTAAATGACGGTGAACACCGTATTGATCAAAATTTCCTTGTCCGCCACCCCGATATACCAGGCTCCGGGGCCGACAAAGGTCTTTTCAGGGATATCCGCCACAAACCAGCTTCCTTCCTTTCTAACAACAATGATTCTATCGAAGGAAGATACTTCCGCAACAACTTCTCCCTGAACAGCGGTACCTACATAGCCGGTTTTGGCATCGTACCGTATCTGCACATCCTTTCCCATAACTTCCTTGACATCAACCTTGTCAAAGGCGCCGACCTTTGTCCTGCGGACGCCTCTGCCCAGTTCTTCGTTGGCCTTTATCTTGGTAATGATACTGTCGAGAAAGGAAACGGCATAGGCGACAATGTTTTTAAGATGGGAATTAATCACCTTGATACGGGCCTGAATCTCCTCCATTTCAGTCTTGGCACGGTTAATGTCATACAGAGATATTCTGCGGATAGGGATCTTTAGAAGATGCTCTATGTCTCCGGCACTTATCTCCCTGGGCCCCACTTCTTTTGCAAAGGGTTTGAAACCGGCGGCAACAGCTTTGCCGACCCCTTCGGCGGTCTTCATCTTTTCAATAGCCTTATAGATCCGCTCTTCGATGAAGATCCGTTCCAGGGTACGCAGATGCAGTTTGTCCAGCAGTTCCGATTTCTCAAGCTCAAGTTCCCTCGTGAGGATCTTTACAAGCTCTTTTGCGTGATGCTTTACAACTTCCGTCACGGTCATTACCGCGGGAAGGCCGTCCTTGATAACGAGGAAATTCACCGAAATGGACTGTTCACATTCGGTAAAGGCAAAAAGGGCGTCAACGGTTTCCCGGGAATAGACCCCCCGCGCAAGCTTTATCTCTATTTCGACTTTGTCTGTGGTAAAATCATTGATGGACTGAATCTTGAGCCTGCCCGACTTTGCGGCAGCCTCAACACTGTTAATGAGGCTTTCGGTTGTTGAGCCGAAAGGAAGTTCCGTGATAAGAATGCGCTTGGGATCGCTTGTGTCAAGCTTTGCCCGCACCAGTACCTTGCCGTTCCCGTCCCGGTAATCGGAAACATCCACAAGACCCGCCGTGGGAAAGTCCGGGTAAAGTGCAAACTTCTTTCCGGCAAGACAGGCTTTCTCCGCCTCCAGGACTTCAACAATATTGTGCGGCAGTATCTTTGTTGACATTCCTACCGCGATGCCCTCGGCGCCCATCACCAGTATTACAGGGATCTTGGCGGGAAAAAGTACAGGTTCTTTATTACGGCCGTCGTAGGAATCTTCCATTTCGGTAAGCTTGGGATTATAAAAAATATCTTTGGAAAGAGGTGTGATCCGGCATTCGATATACCGCGGTGCCGAGGCTTCGTCCCCGGTGTAGATATTCCCGAAGTTCCCCTGGCGATCGATAAAGTAATCTTTGTTTGCCAGCACTACCAGGGCCGGCCCGATGGAGGCATCCCCGTGGGGATGGTACTTCATGCACTCCCCCAAGATACTTGCCACCTTGTGGAACTTGCCGTCATCATTTTCAAAGAGAGTATGAAGTATCCGCCGCTGCACCGGCTTGAGGCCGTCCTCAAGATCCGGAATGGCCCGGTCTTTAATTACATAGGAAGCATATTCGAGAAAATTCTTGTCAAAAAGATTTTTTATATATGCCATGTCCTGTCCTTAATACAGATGAGCTTGTTCCAAAAACTGAAGTTTCCGGACAGATCTGTTATCGTAAAGCATTCTGTGAGACCTGCGCAGCCCGTGCCTGAAGCCGGATCAGGCTTTTGCCTGGGGGGAATCGGGATCTATCTGCATAAGTTCTATGCGGTTGGCATCCTGATCCATGACCCAGGCCTGGGTGTTTTTGTCGGCGCCGGTTTTGGGCTCAATCATAATGGCCCAGCCCTTGGAACGCAGAACTTCTACCACGGCAGGAACATTATCACATTCAAGGCAGACATGGGTACCGCCGTAGGATTCCCATGTATTGGCCCGTTTCTTCGTACCGCCGCGCATCAGCTCCCAGACCTGTCCGTGTCCCGCATCGAGGCAGTTGATCCAGGGTTTGCCGTCCTTTTCGATGGGGGCAAGTTCCTTCAGTCCCAGCTTGTCCCGGTAAAAGTCCAGGGCCCTGTCTATATCGGAGACTACAAAGGCCACATGATCGATACCGAGAATTTCTTCCCTGCCGCCGTAGGCTGCCTCCCCTTTAAGCTGGCGGAGTTCGAGTCCGTTTCCCTCAGGATCGTCGATCCGGAGGTTTTTGCCCTCTCCGTTAAAGGGATCGGGCTTGACGCCCGCCTTGAGGCAGCCTTTGGCAGTGAGGCGGTCTATCAACGATTGAAGCTTTGTGCAGGTAATGCACCAGTGGTGGAAACCGATCTGGTCGGGAGCATAGTTCACATCCCTGTCCCTGATCCCGTCATAGAAGAGTTCGACAAAGGCTCCGGAGGCAATTTTAAGGTAGACGATCCAGGGACTGCCGTCTTCCTTGTGAAGTTCAAATGCCTTTTTAAGACCCAAGCCATTTTGATAGAAATCGAGCATCTTGTCCATATCCAGGACATTAATCGCATTGTGGGCAATTCCGGTAACCATAAGAGCCTCCAAAATATTCAGATCAGGCCTGAAAGCGTGTACAGGGGGCCGCGTTAGCAACCGGTATACCCCCTTCCCCTCCTGCAGGGCCCGAAAATATATAATAGTATAACACGGATGGAAATTTATATCCAGCGGAATATCCAGGCCGGAGGCGTCGGAGGAACGTAAGAGTGAAACAGCCTCCCTGTCAGGCCGAAGCGGTCCGATTTCAACCAGGTTTTGTTTCCGGGCAGCCGCTCCTTTTCGGCTAGATTAATTAGCCAACGCGCCTTCTTGACAATTTTACTGTGCTTCATTTTTTTGTTATAAACAAATAATAGGAGGGGTAATCATGCCGGTAATTCACAAAAAAGACCTTTCAGCCCTTGAACTTCCCGGAAGGACTCTGCGTATAGTGCCCGATCAGGGGGTCGGCCCAAAATTCAACTTCATCTTTACAGACATTCCGCCCGGAAATTCCCTGCCCCTTCGTGCGCGCGAGAACGAAGCCGAAACCATGTACATTATTGCGGGAAATGCCAGACTGAATATGACGGTAAGGTGATAGAAGTAAAACAGGACAGTGTTTTTATTGTGCCTGAAAAATGCAAGCATACAGTACGGAATACCGGTGACACGGTGGTCCGGATGTTCTGCGTTTTCAGCCCTGCGATTGATACCGCGCCCTTCTATAAATTGGCAAAAAATAATGCCTAAAAATCGTCTTTTGACGGTACCTGAACTTCAGGATATGGCCTATATCCTGCGGAAAGACGTCCTCACCATGGTTCACGATGCCGGGAGTGGTCATGTGGGCGGTTCTTTTTCCATTGCAGAGCTGATGGCCGTTCTCTACTTCAAAATATTACGGATCAAACCCGATGAGCCGGAATGGGCGGGCCGGGACAGGCTTGTTCTTTCCAAGGGGCATGACGCCCCGGTTTTTTATGCCGCCCTTGCCAGGGCGGGATACTTCGGATTGGATCGGCTTAAAACGCTAAGGATGCGGGGAAGCATACTTCAGGGCCATCCAAGCAAGCATAAAACTCCCGGCGTGGACATCACCACAGGATGCCTTGGGGAGGGACTCTCCGCCGGGTGCGGTATGGCGGCTGCGGCCAAACTCCCAGGGGCTCGATTTTAGGACCTTCGTCATCCTAGGTGATGGAGAACTCCAGGAAGGCCAGTGCTGGGAAGCTATTCAATTTGCGGCCGCGCGAAATATGGACAACCTCTTTGCCATTGTGGACTACAACGGACTGATGTGCGACGACATGATTGACTCAATTATACCAATGGGCAATATTCCCCTGAAGTGGAGAGCCTTCGGGTGGGACGTAGAAGAGTTGGACGGCCATGATGTTGAAGCCCTGAGCCGCTCCCTTGAACGCTGCGTACCCGGGGGGGAGAGCGCCAAAAGCGTTCATCCTCCATACTGTCAATATGTGAACTTGCCAAAGGGTATGATATAGTGTTTACTGTAGAAGAACATACGATTTACGGCGGCTTATACGAGAGTCTCTGTTCCGCTCTGACAGACGGGGGAATCCCTAAAAGGGTTTTCCCCTGTTCAACAGGTATGGAATTTAGTGAATCCGCTCCCTATACAGTCCTTTTAGATGCCGCCGGGTTAAGCCCTGTAAAAATCGCGGCGCGGATAAAATACTGTGTATCAGGAACCGGTAATGGAGCTCACTGGCAGGCGAATCGTTCAATCGTTCAATCGTTAAAAATAGGTCTGGGCTTATTGGAAATAGTTGCGAATCACTCAATGCAGGGGGGGGGGTGTTTCGCTTATTGAGCTCAGCGATAAGGCCAAGTTGAATAAAAATACTGCTTTTCAGCTTCTATCCACCCTGCTTGTCCTGGGATATGTGGAATTTAATCCCAAGAACAAACGGTATATCATCGGTTATAATGCGCTGTACATTGCGGAGATAGGGGACTACTATGGGAAAACGGGACAGAAATGGCAGCCCCTGCTGGAAGAGCTTGTCCGGAAGACCAACGAGACTTCCCATATCGCGGTTTTATCCGGAGGGAAAGTACGCTTTATAGCCAAGCGGGAAGCTTCGATTAATTACCGGGTGAATACAAATCTGGCGGAATTGATGTCCATCCACTGTTCTGCTGTCGGAAAGGCGCTTATCGCCTTCCTGCCTGAAGATAAACGGGATTTTATCATTGATACGTATATTGATTACTGCGTCCTGGCGAAAAATACCATCACTGCCAGGGAGGCTCTTATTGAAAATCTTAATAAATACCGTTCCCTGGGATTCGCTGTTGATGACGAAGAATCCTTTGACGGGGTCGTTTGTGTAGCCGCGCCAATATACAATATCCGGGGTTCCGTAATTGCCTCTATTGGGTTGTCTGCGCCGGCAGTGAGAGTAAAGGACAGTATGTTACTCGGTGAAATCGTAAAAAAATATGCCCAAAAAGCCTCGGAAAAGAATGTATAGACTTGTTCAATAACCCGGTCGGTTATCGAGCAAGTCATTTTACCTCTTATAAATTATGCCGCACAGATCTCCGGCCCGGAACTTTTATCCGGGGCAGAGCCTAGACCCGGAGCTTCAGGATTCCGGGACGAGTTGCCGGCGGCAGCACCATTGACGACAGAGCCGGTTTTTAATCCATGAACTTCCTGTAGAAATTCAAGGCGGAAACATGAAGAGCGTCGATTTGATCCGGGTCTTCAAGTTTCACTGTATAACCGATATGCTCTTCAACCTCTACGGCGTAGTCTATGTTTCTGCCGTATACTTTTACCTGGTTGAACAGATCTTCAAAGGGCACAAGCCCTGTTCCGGGAGTGACAAACCGG
>JAITLC010000015.1 GCA_031278095.1 Treponema sp. | reverse complement strand
CTTAAACCGGATCACCTTTTTGATTTTGTGGCAGGGTATTTCCCGTTTCAGTACATAGCGGCGTATGGTCTGTGCCGCAAGTTTTAATGCTGCCGCCAGTTCTTCTATGGCCAAATAGGTTTCCATGCCGCCCCCGCTCCTTCGCTGGATACAAAGATCGCATAGCCAAAGGACGGAATATATACGAGAAACATGCAATTTTCGGCTTTTTGAAAAAATTTATATGGCGGGATAAAGAAGGCTCCCGCCAAAAGACAGGGGCCTTTTACATTCAAAACAGTTTTACTTACGCTCGTTTCCGCGCCGGGCTTTCTTTCCGTTTCGGCAGTTTTACAATCTTGAGGTCAGGCCGCCCCGGCTGTTTCCCGGTTCCGGCCTTTGCCGCCGCCGCCTTTGCCTTTTCCCCGGCCTTGCCCGGTTTCTTTTCCCCGATGATAACCCGTTGCGCCTCCATCACGTCCGCAAGTTTCCGTGCGTCAAAGTGGCTGTACCATTCGGTCATCCGGTCGGACTTGTGCCTCGTTACCGCCTGCACCTGTTCAAGCGTAAGCCCCTGGGCCTGCAATTCCGTATTCAGGAAATGCCGCCAACTGTGAATAGACAAGCCCCTGCGGGTTATTTCCGCCTGGCCTATCCCTATCCGTTTTAATGCCCGGTGGAACTCCTTGTAGATATAAATGTTATTTCAACATATGGCTTGTGCCGCTGTTTGTTTCATGATACATTAGACCATGGCTCAGTCGCAGTTTATTATTTGGCAGCAAAGTTATTCGGTCAACAGTGAGGAAATTGATTCTCAGCATAAGGAGTTGATGAATTTTGTGAATGATACCATCCGGCACAGTACAGGGGATAGAAAGGCAGAGCTTGAGTATTTTTCCTTGGCCATAAAGCCGGGGATTAACTTTTTACAAAAGCATTTTGACACCGAACAAGCCGCTATGCTGGCGCAGAACTACGAAGGGTATCAAAGTCATAAAACCGAGCATGAAAAGATGATCGAAAACCTTACCAGGATCCATGATGATGTTCTGGTAGGCAGGCAGGCCCTGAATCTGCTGGAAATAGCCCTGTTTATCCGGGACTGGTTTTTGAATCATATCCAGGAATTTGATCAAAAGGCAAAGGATTGTTTTAAGTACAGCTAGTATGCGGAAGCTGGTAATCGGTTCGGAGAATGCAGAATTTCAAATCATACAATCCCTCAAATTGAACCGTTCAAAACGGAATAAGACTTGCGAAATTTTTATTGAAGGCACCGAATGTATCAAGCAGGCCTTAAAGGCGGATCTTGAAATTACACGCATCATAATGGCGGATATAAACAGGATATCGGATTGGGCTGCTGGTGTAATACAGGCACATGAACAGGCAAAAATAATAGAGATGTCTCCGCACTTATATGCGGCTCTCTCTGATCGGACAAATCCTTCGGAATTATTGATAACGGCAAAGGTAAAAGCAGAAAAACTGAATGGGCTTAATTTATCCGAATGTCCATTTATAGTAGCTTTTGACAGACCGAGCGATTTTGGCAATCTGGGGTCGATAGTGCGTTCCGCAAACGCGTTCAATGTTGATGCAATTTTTATTATAGGTCATGGCATTGATGTCCATGAATCCAAGGTAATCCGGGCAAGCTTGGGAAGCGTTTTTCATACCAGGATAGTTTATATTGAATCCATGCAGGCATTGGATGAGTTTATAAAAAAAGAAAAAGAAAGGACTAATATGCTGGTTATTGGAACAGATTCCAGGGGAAGTGTCTCCATAAAACATAAAAGACTGAAAAAACCGGTAATGGTCATTGTGGGAAATGAGGCGAAGGGGATGAGCGTTCACCTGAAAGGTATATGTGATGAAGTCGTACAGATTCCCATTTCCGGCAGCGTTAATTCGCTGAATGCAGCATGCGCTGCGTCAATAGTAATGTGGGAAATATACAGAAACAGTCAGGGAAGCACTGATTTATTCAATCGAGAATAGATTAGTGCCTCCTTAGCTTCTCGTACTTTTCAAGATTCTTTGCCGGTAATTTTGAACATGTCTCACAATTCCTTTACAAAGAAACTTAAAGCCTGAATACCCAGCATCACAACCGCGGTGACGATAATTCCAGCGGTAAAGACTCCGGTGATTACCGCCAGCATGGTACGCCTCTTGCTGATACCAAGTACCCAGGCGCCCAGGGTTCCTGTCCACGCACCGGTAACCGGCAGGGGAACGGCGACAAAGGCCGCAATGCCGAGCCAGCCCCATTTTTCAACTCCCTTTGAAAGTTTATTCCGGGCGCGGTTGATAAAACGGTTAAACAGGTTTTCGTACCATTTCATTTTAAGAAAAAGTTTATGAAGGGTTGAAAGGAAGAGCCAGCAGGCCGGTGCTACCAAGGCATTGAGGATAACGCAGTATATATAGGCCAGATACCAGGGTATGCCGTTGGCAACGGCAAAGGGAATTCCTCCCCTCAGTTCTGATATAGGCAAAAATGAAAGAAATGCAGTCAAAGCAAGAACGGTAATGGTACTCATATAGATTTTTCCTTTCCAATTATTAATTCCCAGAATCCTACACCAAGCCAGGTATTCAGTTTGAATCCTATCTCTTTGAATTCGGCAATTTTTGAAAAACCAAATTTTTCGTGGAGCGCAATACTCCTGTCATTCGGCATGGTTATTCCCGCGACAACCGCATGGATGGAAGTTTTCTTTACCTCATCAAAAAGCCGTTTCAGAAGCATAGTGCCGATTCCCCTGCCCAAAAAATCTTTATGCACATAGATGGAATCCTCTGCAGAAAAACGGTAACTTGCCCTTTCCTTCCATCTATGTACATAAGCGTAACCGGCAAGCTTGGTATCTTCTTCAAAGACAAGCCATGGATAAGCGGAGATGACATTGTGAATACGGTTTTCCATTTCGGCAACGCTTATCTTCTCTTCTTCAAATGTGATTGCCGTATTTTCAACATAGTAATTGTAGATAGTACAGATGGCTTCAGCATCCGCAGGGCTGACCGGACGAATCATTATACAAGTATATACTGCGGTGGAAAAATATGCTAGGATTAAACAAAGGAGTCTGTATGCGGAACATGAGAAGGAAAGACCGGGAGATGTCCCGGGAATTTGCCCTTGAGGCGGCGGATAAATGTCTTTTTGCCAGCCTTGCTACGGTGAATGATGACGGAAGTCCCTACAGTGTTGCACTTTCTCCTGTTCGGGAGGGCGATTGGTTCTATATTCATGGTGCTCCCGAGGGGCACAAGATTGACAATATGCGCCGCGAGAAGCGGGTTTGTCTTTCCTTTGTGTCAAGGGCGGAGGTGTTTCAGGAGAAGAATACGGTAAGCTACGATTCGGTTGTTGTGTTTGGGACTGCGGAAGAAGTGACTGATCCGAATGAGAAAATTCATGCTCTTCGTCTTATCTGTGAGCGCTATGCGCCGCGTAACATGCACAATTTTGATGTCGAAATCAGCAAGGGACTGGAACATACTGCCATCTGGAAGATCCATATAGACGGAATAAGCGGGAAAAAACATTAGGGAAACGCTGGTTAAATGACGCCAATCAGCGTTTTCTGAACAACTCTATTATGCTTCTTTTATCAGTTTTTCTGCTGAGGCGGTATCTCTGCGACGGTAACGTATAAATGAAAATTTTTCATGATCTTCCCGTTCTTCTTCTTCCCAGACAGAGGAGCCGATTTCCGGGAAAAATGCGTCCCCTTCATATTCGGCACGGATCAGGGTAAGTTCAATGGAGTCCGCATATTCCATGGCTTCCCGGTAGATCATTCCGCCACCGCAAATATATACTTTTGCAGAATCTTTGCAATGTTCAAGCGCTCCTTCAAGGGATGGAAATACTGCCGTTTCGCTGCCCTGAGTCAGGGTTTTGGAAACAACAATGTTGGGCCTTCCGGGCAGGGGTTTTTTCGGCAGGCTTTCCCAGGTTTTCCGCCCCATGATGCAGGGCCAGCCCTCGGTAAGCTTTCGGAAATGCCTCATGTCTTCGCTGATTGACCAGGGCAGACGGCTGCCCCTGCCGATGATCCGGTTTTCTGCCATAGCGGCAATAATGATGATTTCGCTCATACCGCAATATCAAACTTGATGGCAGGGAAGGGATCGTATCCTTCGACAACAGAATCTGTGTACTGCCAATCGAATACGGACGAGAAATTTTCCGTACGGAGGGAGGGCAGCGGCCTGGGTTCCCGTTCAATCTGGGTCTTGAGGGCTTCAACATGGTTTACATAGATATGGGTGTCCCCCAGAAAGCCGGTGACTTTTCCTTCATCGAGCCCAGCCTCCCTGGCCAAAAGATGGAGCAGCAGGGCATAACTTGCAATGTTAAAGGGAAGTCCCAGGGCTACATCTACGGAACGCTGGTTCCAAAGCAGATTGAGCCTTGTACCAATGACAATGAGCTGAAAACTATAGTGACAGGGCGGAAGGGCCATGTATTTGAGATCCGGGGGATTCCAGGCCGAAACAATTATTCTTCTTGAACCGGGATCTTTTTTCAGTAATTCTACCGCCTCCCGGAGCTGATCTATTCCCTTTCCTACAGCATCACTATCAAATCCTTGATAGCGGGCGCCGAAATGCCGCCATTGCCATCCGTAAATTGGCCCCAGATCCCGCTGGGCCATCATCTGTTTTTGGGTTTCTTCACTCGTATTGTAGGGAACAAGGCTGGGGCTGCACCATTCATCCCAGATATGGTTTTTCCTTTTTTTAAGCCATTCCTTGTCCGTGATGCCCTTTATAAAAAATTCCAGCTCGGAAGCCACCAGGCGGAAGGGCACTTTCTTGGTGGTGAGTAGGGGAAAGCCCAAAGCCATGTCGTGTTCAAACATCGTTCCGGAAATACTCAAGGCATCCATACCGGTACGGTTATGCTTCCGGTATCCTTGAGCAAGAATTTTTTTTACAATATCCAGATATGCCTTCATTCAATTATCCGCCCAAAGTCCCCGCTTCTGTTCACGTGCTTCCCTTTCCAGTTCCCGAAATTCTTCCATGAATTGAAAGGTAAAACGAGTGTAGGCATGGGCATAGCCTTCCCGGATGAGGGCGGCGTTGTGGCAGACGCCGTCTTCGGTATAAATGTAACAGAGAATTCTGCCGTAACGATCCCGAAGATCCCAATCAAAGGCAAGCAGCACATTCTTTCCCAAAAGCCGGGCTTTGGTAAAATCCCCGGCCTCCTTTCCGAACATTTCGACAGGCCGGCCAGGATGTACCGTCTCCGGGGTATCCACTCCCAGCATGCGGATAGTTTCTACGGCGCTCAAAGTTTCCGGAGGATTGCTAATCCGTACCCGTACCGTATCTCCATCCACATGGGCAACAACTTCCGCCCTGAGCATCCGGGAAAGGTCGGCGCCGGAACTTGAGGCAAGCTGCGCCGTATTGACCCGGTAAAGCGGCCTTGAATCCGCATCCTCGTATTCAACGGAATCCAAAGAGGCCGGAGGAGGTTTGCATATTGAACAGGGCCCGTATCCGGATTTTACCGCATCGACAAGACTAATGGCTATCTTTGATTTACGAAGAGATGAACAGTCTTCCAGGTGATACTTCTTCCCCGAGTTTGTAACATAGACTTTTAGTTCCGCCGCGTTTTCCCCTCCTGCGCAATTGAGCATGGGGAACAGACAGAGAATAAAGACCGGAATTAGCCGGCTCAAGCGCCCCTCGGGGCCGTGAGCGTAGCGTATTGCCGCATGCATTGTTAAATTATACCAAAAAACTGTTATTGAAGCAAATGGGATCTTTAATTTTCCATAAGCCAATCTTGCCGGTTTCACCAATTTGCAGCATACTTATTACATGGAAGAAATCGCCGAAAGGGCCAGGATCATCAGGATTGCCTCTTTAACGGCTCTCTTTGGAAACACACTGTTGGCCTTTGCCAAGATTGCCGCAGGTTTCCTGGCCGGAAGTCTTGCAGTGGCGGGTGACGGTATTGACTCTTCGGTGGATGTACTTATTGCCATTATGTCTCTGGTTGTAGCGGGAATGATCTCCTGGCCTGCGGACAAGGAACATCCCTGGGGACATGGCCGGGCGGAAACCATTGCTACAAGTCTCCTTTCCTGCATTCTTTTTTTTGCCGGTGCCCAGTTGGTTCTCAAGTCGGTTTCCAGTTTTATGACCGGCATGCAGCACGAAGTCCCCGAGCGGCTGGCTCTCTATGCCACGCTTTTTTCCATCGGAGGAAAACTCATCATGGCCTGGACTCAGTACAGTCTGGGAAAGAAGGCAGGCTCGGCCATGCTCAGAGCCAATGCAAAAAACATGACCGGGGACGTGATTCTTTCGGGGGGAGTCCTGCTGGGTCTGGTACTTTCCATGATAAGCGGCATCGGGACTATTGATTCAATTGTTGCCATTCTGGTGGGCATCTGGGTAATGAAGTCGGCTATCGGCATCTTTATGGAAGCCAATGCGGAACTCATGGATGGCAGCACGAAGGAATTCTACGTTACTGTTTTTGAAGCAGTCCGTTCGGTTCCCGAGGCAGGCAACCCCCACCGTACACGGATGAGGAGGATTGCGGGGCTTTGGGACATCGACATTGACATTGAAGTTGCGCCCAACAAGACGGTGCTGGAGGCCCACTGGATCGCACACCGGGTGGAGCAGGCAATCAAAGAGCAATTGGACGGGGTTTACGACATCATGATCCATGTGGAGCCCGCAGGCAACGAAGAAGAAGAAGGTTACGGCCTGGCCGAAAAAACTCTGGAGTAAAGAGCCTTTTCAAAATCAGTAAAGGTATACCGATCCCTCCCAGGGCAGTATTTCTGAGGCAGAAAGACTGTCATAGTTTGAAATAAGAAGCTTTTCTTTCACCTTTGCCTCAGATGGCCGGGGAATTTTTCCCCCGGAGAAATTGCAAACCGTAAGCAGTGTCTTGCCCTCGTAATGGCGGCGGTATATCCAGAGCCTTTCATCATCGGGCAGCAGGATTTCATAATCCCCATGAACGATGACAGGATATTCCTTTCGCAGGCGGATAAGTTTTTTGTAGAAACTATACACCGATACAGGATCCTTTACCTGGGCGGCGGCATTGATGATCTTGCAGTTGGGATTTACCGGAATCCAGGGCTTTCCGGTACTGAAACCCGCATTAAGACTGTCATCCCATTGCATGGGAGTGCGGGCATTGTCCCGGCCTCTTGCCGCAATGGCTGCCAGCATATCTGTGGGGCTTAGGATTTTCTTTTCCTCCACCAGTTCCTTCCAGGCATTGAATATTTCCACATCCCGGCAGTCGTCAAGGCTCTTGATGGGGGCATTGGTCATCCCCAGTTCTTCCCCCTGATAGATATAGGGGGTACCCTTCATCATGTGGAGGCAGACAGCCAGCATCTTTGCGCTCCGCTGCCGCAGCTCTTCCGTGGAGTCGTCTCCAAAGCGGGAAACCGCCCGGGGCTGATCATGATTATCCCAGAAAAGACTGTTCCAGGCCTTGCCCTCCAGTTCCGTCTCCCATGCGCTGAGGACTTTTTTTAGATCCTGGAGCCTGTAACGCTTTAGCGTCCACTTGCCGGTTCCGGCATCCTCATCGATCCCCATATGTTCAAACTGGAAAACCATGTTCAGTTCGGTGCCTTCGGCATTGGCGTATCTCTTTGCTTCATCAATGGTTACCCCTGCAGCTTCGCCCACCGTCATGATGTCGTAATGGGACAGCACCTTTTTGTTCATTTCTTCAAGGTATTCATGCACACGGGGGCCGTTACAGATATTGGCTCCCTTACCGCCGTCTGCAGCAACAGTGGCGGGGAATTTGGAGATCATGCTGATAACATCCATGCGGAAACCGTCAATACCCTTGTCAAACCAGAATTTCATCATCCGGTACACTGCATTCCGGACAGCGGGATTGTCCCAATTCAAGTCCGGCTGGACTTTGTCAAAGAGGTGCAGGTAGTACTGGGCGGTTTTTTTATCAAACTGCCAGGCGGAACCCGAAAAGACACTCCTTAACTGATTGGGAGGCCCGCCATTGAAACCATCACGCCATATATACCAGTCCCGTTTAGGGTTATCCTTCGATGAACGGGATTCAATAAACCAGGGATGCTCATTGGAACTGTGATTTACCACCAGATCCATGACAATTTTAATGCTGCGTTTGTGAGCCTCCGAGAGCATTTCATCAAAATCCGCCATGGAACCAAAGAGAGGATTTATGGCCTCATAGTTGCTGATGTCGTAGCCGTTATCCACCATGGGAGAAGCGTAAACCGGAGAAAGCCAGATCACATCAATTCCCAGATCTTCAAGGTAATCCAGTTTTGAAATGATGCCTTTCAGATCCCCCTCTCCCGAACCTGTACTGTCCTTAAAACTGCGGGGATAGATCTGATATACAACTGCTTCTTTCCACCATTCTTTTTTGCCCATGGTTTAATCCCCTAAAAATTTATCACAGCCGGAAGTGAAATATCCGAGGCATTTTTAATGGAACTTAAGAAGTATAAAAAACGAGAAGACCAGGCCCGGATAAGCCTGTTAAGCAGCGCCTCTGTTTCGTCCCCGGTAAACCGGAACATGGCAGTATAGGCACCCTGATTATTCTGCAGGGGAACGGCTATGAAGAACGTCTCTTCCTCCCGGTGTTGAAAGGCGGTATAGCCCTGAATTCCCTGCCGGGTTTGCCAGCCGTTCCGGGAAAAAGCGAGAGGTTCACCGCAGATCCAGACAGAGAAAGCCATGTCCGCCCTTTTTTCCCCGGTTTTAAGACTGTATTCACCATGAAGAACAGGGAAATCGTTGGACTCTATTCCGGGAAGCCCCCGGCTCCAGATGTTTCCCCGGACAAGGATCGCCCCCTGTTCCTGGGCGCCAAGTCCTGCTGCCGTAAGCAGGAAAAATGAAAAGATGGAAAGCTTCACATAAATATCTTTTATTTTGTTTATAAATATCATATAATCGGTCCAATGGCTCCGAATCTTGAACTCTATCCCATTTTAAAATCCTATGCGAATAAATACAATACTCCTTACATTGAAATAACGGAATTTATTGATTTTCTTGAAAAATACTCCAAAAGGAAGATGGAAGAACATTCTGAATGGGTTAAATGGACTGTTGACACAGCCGGCAAATTCTGGGCGGAGCTTACGCCTCTTGCAGAAGCCGAAAAGCTAATCCTCATGGCGGATACTGCCGGTGACCGGATTTTTATGCCTTCATACTATGCGGATCTTATACGGGATGTCTACCAGTCTCCGGATGACACCGCCATGGATCCTTTTCCCTCTGAAGAATATCTGCGTATCATCCTGCCGGAAGAGCATGTTTCCTATCTCAATGTAGAAAACGATCTGGCTCCCTATTTTGAACGGAAAGAAAACAAGGGAGAGGCTGATTATCCACTGGATTCTCCCCAGGCCAATGCAATCGTCAAACTCATTTTTCCGGACAGCTTTGGTCATGCGCTGGTTCTTGTCCCGATGATACCCCGGCGGATCATGGAAGTCGCCCTGCTCAAGGTCAGGCACTTTTTCCGCAAGGGAGGCAACAGGGAATATACCCTCCACAAACTCAGTCCTCAATTCCAGAACAAGGAAAAGTACCTTCGGGATATTCTCGATCAGATCCTTATCCGTCCCCTGGACTGTGTTACAAACATGGAAAATTTTGGTGATTTTCAGTATCTTTTTTGGGCATATTTCTGTATTCTGGCAAAAAATGACATCAAAAAGAAAAAGGAAAAACTGGGAGAAGATATAGCTGTCTTTCAGGCCGTTTCGATAATAGAAGCCTGTAATGTCCTTTACAAGGCCAGAGCGGTAAAGGAACGGGAGAAAGGAATCGCCTTCAAAAGCCTGGAACTGCACATGGGGAAGCCGCCTTACTATTATACGCTGGATCAAATTATCAAATTCAGTTCAGACAAAGGGGTTCTTCTTTTAAGCCAGTATTCTGAAAAAGAACTGGATGCCGTTATTAAGAAAAAGACTACGGAGAGCCAGGATCGCCAACTGCCCGAATGGCTTGTGCTTACGGGGAAAAAAGGTGAACGCTGGTTTATCCTTAAAAGCCGTTATCTTTCCCTTTGTACCCGGCTCCTCACTGAAAACCGTCCCAAAATCAAGCAGGCAATTACCAAACGCTGGATAGCCCTTCTGCGTTCTTTCCAGACAGAGCCTCCTATGGAGAAGGACTCTGATTTTAATGCGCTTCTTGAAAGTTATACTGCCGTTATCAGCCCTGTACTTATGGCCTTGTTGGAGGATCAGAAACTGGTTTGGGTCTATGAAGAAATGGAACATGAGGAAACCGGTATTCCCGCTGCTTCCAGGATCTTCACCAAAGGGCGACTTTTACCCATAAGCGATCTCTATGCACTGAGGAGAAAGGATCTTATTACCGATGCACGGATTATGCTTCCTTTCTGGTATTCGTCTCCCATTTTTTCCGCCATTGTGGCCTTTTTTTACAGGCTAGGGAAGGGTAAAAAGAAAAAAGCCCAGGATCCCGGGGAAAAGGCAGACGATGAACTTCTGGCGGAAACAGAAAAAATTCCCAGTCAGTTGAGGAATACCGCCAGAGAAATTGAAATGCAGCTTGTACCTGCAGGTTATACCCTTGAATCGTATCTTTCCGAACTTGAAAGCCGCTGGGTGAGGCTTATCGGCAGTCAAAATCAGCAAAATCTGATAGAGGATGTCCGTTCCCTGATTCGGGATCGTCTGCGCACGCTTTTCCGGACTCAGAAAAGGAAAATCATCAGCCCGGAAAGTATAAAAAAGATGACCTTGGCTTTGATAAGCCGCAACCCTACCCTGCAAAGCATCAAGGATCAGGATACTCTAAGAATTTACATTGAACTTTATACAGTCAAGCTTCTGGAACATATAAAGCGGTGAGCTTCTTCCGGCAGTTTTTTTATAATTTTTTGTTTTCATTGAAGCGCCTTACATCTCCGCACCATATATATAGCTGACGCAGCAAATTGTCTGCGGCCGGCAGTCTGTGCTGCCGAATGTGTGTATGGGAGGGTAAAGCCCTCCAAGGGAGCAGCTATGAATAATCTCAACTCCATTCTGATTGAAGGTAACCTGGTCAGGGATCCTCTCTACCGTTCCACTCCGAAAGGAACTCCGGTTTGTACCTTCAGTCTTGCCTCCAATCGTTACTATAGACAGGATTCGGAACTGGAAAAGGAGGTGAGTTTTTTTGATGTGGAAACCTGGGCTAAGCTGGCGGACAATTGCTATAACCTGGGGCATAAGGGCCGGGGAGTCCGGGTGGTAGGCCGGCTCAAGCAGCAACGCTGGAATGGTTCGGACGGGAAACCCCGTTCCAGGATTACCATTGTCGCCGAGCATGTGGAATTCCGTCCCGAATTCAGAAAGGAAGAGGCTCGTCCCGGTACCGGCGATACTTTGGCGGAAGAAGTCTCCGAACTTGCGGAAAGCCAGCCCTCTCTCCCCGAAGAGGCACCTGCGGACTACAATCCCCGCATTGAGGAGATGTACGAAATGAATCCCACTCCTTTTCCGGATGAAGTAGTTAACTTTTAGGGAAACGCTGATGTATTTGCTCATTTCATTGTGCAAATACCGCATTAAAGCGGCACTGATTTACTATAAATCAGTGCTTCCTTGGTATTTTTGGAGATGGAGGGAATACCGGACTTGGGTTTTCCCGGCGTACTCCGGCCCTTCATCTTCTTTTCTGCGGGGTATTCTGCCTCCTGATAGAAGCCGTTTTTCCAGTTAAAGCGGCTGCATCCGGGCAGGGGCAATCCTTTTTTTGCCGCCTCCATTACGTCTCTGTAATCCTTTTTTTTCAGGGTACGACTCGTGAGCGAAAAATCAAATATAAAACGGTGGAAATTCGCTTCCATGAGGAAGGGAATCTTGTCCACAATGGAAAAAGGTTGTTTGGGGATTACAAATGAACCGCTTGGATCTTCCTTCCCGCCATTGCTGTTTTTTAGGGAAAACAGGTCATCCTTAAGACCTGCAAATTCTCCAAAGCCGTAATGCGTTCCCAGATCGGAACGGATACGGAAGAGGGGCGGCCAGGCAAAGACCGGCACAAAAACCGATGAGCGGATATTTCTTTCCATGGTTTTTTCCAGGTTTTGCCTGTTGTTTTCCAGCGGCGAGACAACATAGCTTGCCCCCAGAGAGGATACAAAGGCTGCCGCCCAACGGTTAAATGTATAAAGCCAGGGTCCGGCGATAAGAACCTTTCCGGCCCCGGTATCGCGGAATAAGGAAAAATGCCCCGGATTATTTAACATGAAGAAACGGTACCCTTTTCCCGAAAGAAGAACCGCGGCTTCGCTAAGGAAGACCTCCTCCGATTGAGGAAAGAAAGGATCCAGGGTCAGGATGATCTCTTCCGGTTTGAAAGGCAGGGGCTGCTTATCTTCGATAAGACGGGCAAAAGTCTTCCGGTTCAGGGAAAGCATGAGTTTGACCGGTTTATATGATTGTACAATGTACATATCATCTATTCTGGAAACTGCAACATAGAAGCCTACCGGTAAGGAACTTTGGCCCATTCGGGTTCCGGCGGCATGTTCCGGTAAAACAGTCCCGGAATTGTTTTCTTTGGCTTGAACAGGCGGGGCGCTTTCCCGTCCGGGTTTCCGTTTATAGGGATCCAGATTCCTGGGAATCACCGGGACATAACGCTTTGACATCATCCTGGTTTGTGTCAGATAAACTGAATCCTCTGTTTCAAATCCTTCGGGCACAGAAATCCAGTATGATTGGCCCTGTTTATCCATTTTTTCAACAGAAATAAGTTTATGAGAGAGCCGCATGGAATCGTCGGCCTTGTGAAGCCGGATGGAATCTCCGGCAGTAGGCATTGGAGTTCCGTTTTCGGAACCAAGAAGGGCCCGCCTTTTTTCTCCGGAGCCCTTTATTTTGAGAATTGCCCCCAAATTTATGCCTGTTCCTCCGCTCTGAGCCGGATTAAGCCAATCCATTACTTCACGTTTTGACGAACCTGATTCAAACAGATACATGGTCTTGGAACGGGCAAAATCGTTTTTTAGAATATTCCGGGCATCACGGATCGCATTTTCGGTGCCGTCGTTTTTTAACTTATCAGTATTTTCTGAATCAAATAAATTCGAATTGAGCACTGCATCGATTATACGGCGGTATGCGGCAGTTACCGCCCCCACATACTCGGCGCTTTTCATGCGGCCTTCAATCTTGAAGGAGCTTACACCTGCACATGCCAGATCGGGGATCTTTTCCAGAAGTTCAAGATCTGATGGACAAAAGTAGTATCCCTGTTCGTTATCCTGCCGGTAAAGTCTACGGCAGGCCTGGGTACACATACCCCTGTTGGCCGACTTCCCTCCCAGATAACTTGAAAAAAGGCAGAGTCCTGAAATCGAGATGCACAGTGCGCCGTGGACAAAACATTCCAGTTCAAGGTTGGTATTGGCCCGGATATCCCGAATTTCTTCCAGACTGAGTTCCCTGGCAAGGACTACACGGGAAACTCCGTACCGGGAGAGGGCATTGGCTCCCCGGCCGGAGGCAATGTTCATCTGGGTGG
This sequence comes from Treponema sp., assembly GCA_031278095.1. Lineage (GTDB taxonomy): Bacteria > Spirochaetota > Spirochaetia > Treponematales > Breznakiellaceae > JAIRNJ01. The sequence goes on along the minus strand of JAITLC010000015.1, from coordinate 45,212 downwards.
AAGCATGAAGCTTTAGGGAAGGAAAATTATCCTGCACCATCTTGAGGACTCCAAAGTCCTGTACAATGAGGGCATCGGGCCCCAGGCCGGAAAGGTAACGGAGCAGCTGATACATCCGGTCTCCTTCACGCTGTTCAAAAACCGTATTTACCGTTACATAGACTTTTTTTCCCATGCGGTGAATATTTTTTAGGGCCCCTTCAAACTGGGAAAAGGCAAAATTGGCACTCCTCATCCGGGCATTGAAGCTTTTGAGCCCCAGATATACTGCATCGGCCCCTTCACCGATGGCGGCGTCAAGCGCTTCGGGGGAACCCGCGGGGGCCAGGAGTTCAAGTTTATGCAAGAGACTTTGTTTTGTAGCGGATTCAGTTTTTAAGGTCAGCCCTTCCAGTTTTGCCATTTTTTCAGTATACTAAAAATATGAGTAACGGAATAGATTTAACAAACGATAATTTTGAGACGGAAGTTCTCAATGCCCTTGTACCGGTTTTGATTGATTTTTGGGCTTCCTGGTGCGGTCCCTGTAAAATGATAGGCCCCTTCATTGATCGGCTCGCCGGTGAATATGAGGGAAAAGTCAAGATTTGCAAGGTAAATGTAGACGAACAGGGAGAGCTTGCCGGCCGTCATGGAGTAGTCTCCATCCCTACACTGGTTGTCTATGACAAGGGAAACCCTGTCCGCCGGCAGGTAGGAGCCCTATCTAAAAACGCCATCGAAAACCTTTTCAAAGATCTCGTATGAGATATTAGACTTGTCCGGAAACCCGGTTGGTTCTCACAAGTCCTGCAGCTTCTCGTCAAGAAACCTTCGGTTCCCCGGTCGCGAAACATGTATTTTAAGCGGTTGTTGGCGAACCTTCGGTTCGATGAAAAACTGAAGTTTCCGAACAACTCTATTTCACCCCCGGGTATTTTGACAAAGCTTCTGCAAACTACTCAAAACGCTTGGGATTGTTCGGTCCTCCGGGAGTAGCCGCTCCGGTAGCGCAAATATACCAGTCTGCCGCAGTGTTGGTGTCCGCCTCCGTTTCGATTCGGGACAGGCTCCGGGTCATGGCGGTTTTAAGATTGTAGCTTATCACCGCATCTTGTGGGCCGGGGATCTTTCCCGATGCCGATTTCCAGGCTCCCTGTTTGTGGAGGAATTCCGCCGCCTGAACAAAATGTTCTTTTGACCACCATGCATCAGGATTTTCACTGAGCATTATCCCGTCGATTACTTTATCATCCTGATCAAGAAAATAAACCGCATCAGTTTTGTGGATCAGTTTCTCTGTTCCGGGAATCCAGAGATCCCTGGCTCCTGCTACAGCATCGGTTCCAGGTGATTCCCCCAGATCGGAACCAAGTTCATCCAGACAGGCGGCTTCGATCTTCCGCAGGTGAATGAGGATATATTCCCCTTCGGCTACTTCCATCCGGGAAAATTCGTAGACGAGCGGCCTTTTGGTATAACCGGCAATGATCAGCCGTACAGCTCCCATGTCGCCCGCACCCAGTGTATGGAGTTCGATAAATTCAGCTTTGGGTTTTGAATACTCGGTACGTATCTCCGTAATGAGAAAAGACGGAATCCGGTCATTCCGGCCCCGGAAAGGAATAAGGACATTGAGGGTATTACCCCATTCATCCTCTACCAGGAGATCCGCGGTAAACTTGTCTCCGGGAGAAGCCGCTTCCTCCAGTATTACCTGGAGTACCTTTCCCTCAACGACGGATTCGACCTTTAATGCCGGAGAAAAATTAAGGGAAACAAGCTTTACCGGCATTGAAAACTGAAAGTCGATCTCGAGACTCGACACAGGCTTACAGTCGATAAACACCGGAGGCAGGGAAGTTCCCCCCGAAATTCCCGCCGCCGGGACTGCCTGTTCGATGAGCGCCTCCCCGGTGGAACAGGAGCAGGCGGGAAAGAACAGGATCAGCGCCAATAGACCCAGTTCAAATAGTTTGTTCATGATGAACCTCCACCTTTTATAGGGTGCGCTGCTGTGAATTGCTTCAATGGAAAGAGAATTTTTTCATTATTTGAGTTTGTTCCAAAACCCGGTTAGTTTCGGAGCAGGCTTACCTGACAAATACCTACTCTATCAAGTCCGTTTACTGTACAGAAACTTGTTTTTGATGTCTTTCTTCCAAGGCCCGGTACAGGGCGGTGAAGAAATCCCGGTTGTCGCTTTGAATGTAATCAACAGGACAGCCCATGCGGTTAAAGGTCTTCATAAACCTGAGGTAATAGGCGGGGTTGTTCATAGGGGGCTCCCCTTTTGACCAATCCCATGATGACTCTTGAATATCCACCACGTGAATGGCACAGTCCCGAATAGCGTCCGCTCTACCTGCAGCATTCCTGGTCATGGAAAGGGCTTTTTCAAAAATCATGGGCGACATTACCGCCGAGCCCACCGAAAGATAAACCCCGCCCTGAAGCTTTTCCACGCCGGCAACATATTCCAGAAAATCCCGCTCGGCGCAGCGGCCCACAGCCGCCCCCCGGTTTGCCCGGTGGGTATAAATAATGTCGTGGCCGAACATGGGATGACAGGTGAAGGGCCTTCCCGCTTCACCGGCCGCGGCAAGAACACTGTAGGACTTCCAGGGATGCTTTATGGAAAGAAAGCCCGAGGGAATATTGAGTTTTTCGATAAGCTCGTAAAAATCCAGAGCCGCCGATGCCCGGGCCGCCCTGCCGCTATTTTCCGCTTTTAGAAAATTTCCGGCGGCGCCGAGAAGCTCTTCCCTTTCGGGGATGAGAAGGCCGTCTTTCAGGATCATGGAGCCTACAGATGCACCGTAACCGAGGCCCTCCCAGGCGCCGGCCGCCAGGGCCAGGTTGATGTAAAGGCCGGTCTCTTCCCAGGTACCGAAGCGGCCGGCTGCAACGTTTTTCCGCACGTCTTCGCTGCTCTTCCCCTGGAAGGCGAATTCCCAGTCGTGAATCACCACAGCGCCGTTGGCCGCCAGGTGGGTAAACCAGCCTTTTTTCAGCATGACGCCCAGAAGCCGCCCCAGGCCGTTTTTGATGGCGTGGGCCCCTGATGCGCAGATAACCGATGCGCCTTTTTTACGGGCGGCGATTATTTCACCGGCGATTTTTTCCGTCGCTTCCTCCAGGACCGGGGGAACAGCGCCCCTTTCCGCCTCTTCCACGGCGGCTTCAATTTCAACTTTGTTGTGCCGTTCTTTTAGGGGGCTGCTGGTAATCCGGGAACGATCAAATTCCATGTTTACTCCCAGCCGCAGAGACGGGCAAGTTCGCCGCCCCAGGAAAAATCGGGGATGAGCACATCGGCGCCGCCGAGGATCAACCGTTCACGCTTGGCTGCGTTGCGGCCGTGGCGACACCTTTCATCGCTCAATACACCCACAGCAAAGAGGCCGGCTTTTCTCGCCTCCCGCATTTCCACAGGACCGTCGCCGAAAACCACAACCTGACCCCGGCCGTAAGCCCCGCCGATAGAAAACTTAATTTCCTGTTCGATTGAATTTTTAAGGTTGGCGGCCTTGATTTCGGTGATGATGTTCCGTATGACGATCTTTTTCGGATCGTTTTTGATATCCCCCACGGAACCCCATATACCGCCGCTAAAAAGCCCGGCGTAACCGAGAAGTTCCGCTTCCCGGCGGACGTCTTCCTTGTCGGTACCGCTGGCGAGGTAGAGTTTCGTTCCGGCGGCGGCGAGTTTTTTGAGAAAGTCCACGGCTCCTTTGATGGTGAAGTCTTCTGTTGAAAGCCTGCCCGATTCAAGGCCGGCAAGACGTTTTTCTATGGAGGCAAGGAGGGCTTGATTGTAAACGGCTTTGTATTCTTCGGGAGAGAGAATGTCTTCTTTTTTTACGTGACCGAATGAGAGAACCATGTCCCTCAACTGGTACATCTGGGCCAGGGTCTGAATGCCGGTGGTTTTTTCGATGAGGGCAGAAACGGCGCCCTGTATGCAGGAAAGTTCTTCCGCTTTTAGAACATCGCTTTTTTTTGAAGAACCGGGACGGCTTATTCTGCCCAAAACGGCGTCAATCATTATGGTGTATATCACTTCTTCCCAGCCCTGGCGCAAAACCGAGATAGTGCCGTCATGATCGAAAATCGCCGCATCAGGATAAGCCCGGCGCCCTCCGGCAGGCATGGATTCATTGGCAATAATTTCAATTTCCGTACCGCCGGAAAAATATCCGAGACTTTCATCCCGGGCAAGGCGGGAATTATAATTGAAATCCCCTTCTTCTGCCAGGGCTATGACCTCTTCCGCGGTAGGATGGCCGGTTTCAAAAAGTTTCCCCAGGGAAACTCCGGCCGAAAAAGTTCCCATGAGGGCGGCATCTCTGAGAGGGAGCCCCGCTCCCAGAGCGGTAACAAGCCCGGCCAGGAATGCGTCCCCTGCGCCAACTATGTCGATTTCCTTTGTAAAATGAAGGCTGTTGAATTGGGAACAACCCGATTCATCCTGAACAAGGGCGCCATCTCTGTCCAGGGTAATCACCACCGGAAGGCTCCACTGCTCATAGAGACGTTTTACCGCAAAATACGGATCCGCCGCGTCTCCGGCCGACACACCCTGAGCCTCCAAAATTGCGGCAGCTTCACTGCGGTTGAGTTTGTGTATAGTGAAATTATAGCGGTTGTTGAGTTTTCTGCAGTCTGAAAACCAGAGAACCTTATCCCGGTTTTTTTCAATGAGGGTAGCGAGTTTCTCCTGAAAATACGGTGAGTGCAGTCCCGAAGGAACCTGCTCGTTTACAACTACGCAGTCGTATTCATCCAGCCTGGACCTCAGTAGTTCCAAAAGAACGTCCACCGTTGTATTTTTGGGACGGTTGTTATTCCCCATGTCATAGCGGGGAAGCTCTTTCCGGCCCAGGTATATTTTGTGGAATACATGAGTCTGCCAGTCTTCATCCTGGGTAAGAATACCCGAAACGCCGATACTCTTTCCGGCAAGGAGATCCAGAACTATTCCACCCCAGCAGTCGTTTCCGGCAACGCCGTAAAGGTCAACCTTCCGGGCGCCCAGACTTGCGCAGTTGGCCGCAGTATTACAGGCGGCGCCGAGATCCAGCCTTGATTGAAAAACAGAATAGGACTGGAGCCCGGTTTCTGCGGAAATTTCGGCGCCTTCGGTTCCGGTAAGATAGTAAAGATCCAGACAGACATCTCCAATGACGGCGATGGAAGGAGGGTCTTTATACGGGAAAAAACTGCGTATATCCATGGATTAATGACCAATAAAGCGCTACACGGTATACGTTGTCGCGCTGGTGGAACCGCCATGTCCTGTCCAGTTGGTGTGGAAGAACCGGCCCCGGTTTTTGTCTACCCGTTCATAGGTGTGGGCGCCGAAATAATCCCTCTGGGCCTGCAGAAGGTTTGCCGGAAGCCGTTCGCTACGGTAACCGTCAAAGTAGGCAAGGGCGCTGCTCAGAGCCGGAACAGGTATACCGTTGCCAATCGCCGCGGCGCAGACTCTCCGCCACGAATCCTGTGCTTCTTCTATTAGTCCGGTAAAGAAGGGATCGAGAAGCAGGTTTTCAAGTTCTCTGTTGCGCTCAAAGGATTCCTTTATTTTTCCCAGAAAACTTGAACGGATGATACAGCCGCCTCTCCACATGAGGGCGATGCCGCCGTAGTTTAAGTTCCATTTGTATTCCCTGGCTGCTTCCCGCATCAAAAGATAACCCTGGGCATAGGACACGATCTTGGAAGCGTAAAGGGCCTTCTCAAGGTCTTTGATAAAACCTTCTTTGTCCGCGGGCGGGATAATTTTTGGTCCTGCAAAGATTTTGCTTGCCCGGACTCTTTCGTTTTTGGCGGCGGAGAGGCAGCGGCCGAAAACCGCTTCCACTATGAGTGTAAGGGGCACGCCGAATTCCAGAGCCGCAATACCCGTCCACTTGCCTGTCCCTTTCTGTCCTGCGGCATCAAGGATCTTTTCCACCAGAGGCTGACCATCTTCATCGTTATAGGCCAGAATGTCCCTGGTTATTTCGACAAGGTAGCTGTTAAGTGCTCCCTGATTCCAGGTAGAAAAAACATCGTACATCTGGAGGTAGGAGAGACCCAAAAGCTGCCGCATGATGTCGTAGGTCTCGCAGATAAGCTGCATGTCTCCGTATTCAATGCCGTTGTGAACCATTTTAACAAAGTGACCCGCGCCGTTTTCCCCTACCCAGTCGCAGCAGGGAACAGGCGTTCCCCCCGGCACTTCTTCAATTTTTGCGCTTATGGCCTGCAGAACCGGTTTGACCAGGGGCCAGGCGGCAGGCGAACCGCCGGGCATAATAGAAGGGCCGGTAAGGGCGCCTTCTTCACCGCCGGAAACCCCGGTACCGATGTAGAGGAATCCCTTGGATTCCACATGGGAAGTTCGGCGTATGGTATCCTGGTAGTTTGAATTCCCGCCGTCAATGATGATGTCTCCCGGTCCAAAAACCTGCAAAAGCTGTTCGATGGTATCATCCACCGCCTGCCCGGCCTTTACCATGATCATGACCTTTCTTGGTCTTTCCAGGGCCTGGGCCAGCTCTGTCATACTATGGCAGGGCGAGATCTTCTTTCCCGCTGCCCGGCCTTTTACAAAATCATCTACCTTGGAAACAGTCCGGTTAAACACCGCTACGGAAAAGCCCTTGTTTTCCATGTTGAGCACGAGATTTTCTCCCATCACCGCAAGTCCGATCACCCCAATGTCCGCCTTTGCCATAATCACCTCTTATAGTAGTATATGGGGAGGAGGATCATTATGTCAAAGTCTGAGCAGATTCAGCGCTGCTCCTGGTGCGGAGAGGATGAAGTATACCTTAAATACCACGACAGGGAATGGGGTATGCCCTGCCATTCAAGCAAAAAACTTTTTGAGTCCCTGATCCTCGACGGCGCCCAAGCCGGACTTTCCTGGATCACGATTCTCAAGCGCCGGGAAGCTTACCGGGCGGCCTTTGATAACTTCGATGCCGAAAAGATCGCCCGTTACGGGAAAAAGGATATTGAGCGGCTCATGGCGGACAGCGGTATCATCCGCAACCGGAGAAAGATTGCAAGCGCCATTGGCAATGCACAGGCGTATCTTAAATTGACGGAAACCGAAGGTTCCTTTTCCAAATGGCTCTGGGACTTTGTAGATGGCAAGCCTGTGTTAAACCACTGGAAGGATCTTTCGGAAATTCCTGTTTCCACGGAACTTTCGGAAAAAATAAGCAAAGACCTGAAGAAACGCGGATTTTCTTTTGTGGGCCCCACGATAATCTATGCCTGGCTTCAGGCCGAAGGGCTGATAAACGATCATCTTGTTTCCTGTTTCCGCTGGAAGGAATGCCAAAAGTAAAATGAAATCCCCCTGTCCCATTCCGGAATATATACTCGAAGCCTTGCCTGACCGGGATTGCAATTTTGTCTTTCCCTCAGCGGTACCGGCCCAGTTTTGGCTCGAAAAGGCGGCGCTGGAAAGTATGAAGCCCCTGGCGGAGGAGCGGTTTCTGGCATGGGACGAGTTTAAGGTGCAAACCCTGGCGCTGCACTTTAACGATAGGGAAGCTGCAGGGAAAGCCGCCAGGACAGTGTTTGCCGGCAGCCTCCTCCGGGAGAATGCAGATGCGGTCAGGAAGGGAAACGCATACCTTCGGGATTTCATCAATTACCGATATGCAAATTTCTGGGATTCTTTTGTCTCTCCTCTGGCGGCCCTGCTTCCCGGTCTTGAAGGACTCAACAAACGAGTGAATAGCAGTCCCCGCAAACAGGATCTTCTGGAGGATCCCTGGTTTGCCGACCTTCTTTGGATCAGGCAGCGTTACGAAGTGTTTCTGGGAACCTACAGTCTCTACGAGCCTTCCTGGAACAGGACGGATTTTACCTTTGCGGACAAAAACTGGATACTCTTTTTCCCGGAACTGGCGGATGACTGGGAGGAATACCGGGAAGAATTGACAGCGGCCGCAGAAACGAGAGGTAAATTTTTCCTCAGAATCATTACGCTAAAGGACATCGCTCCGCCGAAAATTCCTTCCGAAGAAAAAGCACGGGCTGTAGCGCATATTCTGAATGGGGCCGCGGTACAGGATGGAAACTATATCCGCTTTGAATCGGCCGGAGAGGAACAGCGTTGGCTGGCCCTTAGCATCCGGCGGCTTATGGAAGAGGGGGGCCTTGAGCCTGAAAACATCATTATTAGTTATCCGGGAGCGGACGATACGGAGCGTCTGATTCTGAATCTGGCCCGCCGGGATATACCGGCCCTGCTCCGCGGGGGGAAAAGTCTTTCGGGGTATGGAGGAGGGCGGATCTTTTCAAGCTTTGCAGACTGCGTTTCAAACCGCTGGTCATATCAGTCCATGAAGAATCTGCTTCTCGATCAGGCGTATCCCTGGAAAGACAGGGAAAATATCAATGCTCTACTGGACTTTGGACTCCGCTACCGCTGCATGGCTTCTACAGGGGAAGAAAAATTTGATGTGTGGGAAAATACGTTTTTCAGGCTGAAGGGCCGCCGGGGTAGTTTTACTATTTCCATTGATGAGATCAGTGCTTTTTATACACGACTGAAAAAGGACATCCGGAATCTGGTAAACGCAGCTTCGTTTGAAGGACTCAAGGAACGGTGGCACAGCTTTGAAAACCGCTACTTTGACAGGGATAGTATCAATGAGGATACCAACAATATTCTTGCCCGGGCCATGAAGGCCCTGGATGAACTGATCTTGACCGCAGGGCGTTTCCGGAACATGGAAAACCTTGAGGAAAAAGGCCTTGTGTATAGCATTTTTAAATCCTATCTGGGGGATATAAAGTACGTATTCCAGGGTGGAAAACAGGCCGTATCGATCTACGATTACAAGGTAGGGGCGGGCATTGCGCCCCTCGTTCACTTTGTTATCAACATGGGACAGAACAGCGCTTCTGTTACCGGGACCGAAGCAGGGGGAGATTCAATCCGGGAAGACAGGAAACAGCTCTTGAGCCTCAAAGAACGGGATCTTTCCGCGGATTTTGCCCGCGCCTATGCTTTTTCCGGCGGCTTTACGGTATTCAGTACCGCGGAAAAAACCTGGTCAGGCCCTGCAGTACCCCTCAATGTTCTGGAGAGGGAACTTTCCCTGAAACCTCTGGAGATTTTAAGCTTCCCCCCCGAGCCGTCCAATACGCTGTTCCGCGTTGAGGCGGAGGAGGGCCTGAAAATTCTGGGAAGCGGCGGAACGGATCTTCGCTCTACTTCGTTGGCAGAACCTCTGTTACGGGAAAGACTCAAGGAGATGCTCGGCAGTCCCAAACGGAAAGCCGAAAAAAATGCCGGGAGCCTTGAACTCTCTCCCACGGATCTTAACGAGTACCTTTCATGCCCTTTCCGCTGGCTTCTGGAAAGGGGACTCGGCATTTCGGAAAAGCAGACCGGGATCGAGACCATTGATCAGCGGGATCTGGGTATGCTTTACCATAGAATTTTGGAGGCTTTTTTTACAAGAATTGAAAACGATTCAAAAAAATTTGACAAAAAAAAGCTTGAAACCTACAGGAAATGGCTCAATGAAGAGGTAGACACTGCCCTGAATAATGTCCGGCAGCGAGAGGGGGCATTTCAGGAATCGGTGTATGACATGCTCCGCGACAGAATCAATGCCGCTCTCGAAGATTATCTTGAAGCCGATGCGGAGATTCTCGACGGCGCGGAGGTTCTCAAACCTGAGTACCCGCTCCGCAGGGAATATCCGGATCTCAAACTTGCCATGACCGGGAAAGCGGATCTTGTGTTCAAAAGAACGGAAAAAGACTATATTCTTACGGATTTCAAAACCGGCCTCATGCCTGACAAGAAAGATCTTCTCGCGTCCAAAGAGACGGCGCCGGTCAATGTCCAGCTTTCCGCGTACATCAACATGCTGGAACACGGGAGCAGGGGTAAAGTGAATTTGGCCCGCTTCTATTCGCTGGATAACCGGGAATACAGGGATGTTATCAATGATGGTGTTCCCCCAAATCCCTTACACGTTTTGCCCATGAACCGGAAAGACTATCAGTGTGAAATAGACTGGGTAGACAGGATCTTTGCCGATCTTGCCTCTGCCATGAATGAAGGAGACTACCGGGTACCTGAAATGGAGGACAGGGACTGTGGAAACTGCAGTGTTTCTGCCCTCTGCCGTAGCGTTTATACAGGGTTTGATACATGAAAAAACTTAACCCTGAACAGATTGCCGCCAGGGATGCGGAACAAAATATCGTAGTATCCGCCGGCGCCGGTTCGGGGAAAACCACGGTTCTGGCGGAACGCTATGTCCGGCTTGTAACCGAAGGCAAGCTGAATGTAGAGGAGGTGTTGACTCTCACCTTTACCCGGAAGGCCCAGGCGGAGATGTATGCCAGGATCTACCGGAATCTTGCTTCTTCAACGCACCCCAGGGCCGCGGAACAGCTTGCCCGTTTCAACCGTGCACGGATTTCCACCCTTGATTCTTTCTGCGCCACAATTACCAGAGGAGGAGCGTCCCGGTATGGAATCTCCGGTAATTTCATCATGGATGAAGGCGTTGACGCATGCAGGGACTGTGCGGTGGAGATCCTCATGAGGTATAAAAAAGAGCCCGCTATCCGCAGGCTTGTAGCCGCACGAACCTTCGACATGATTGTAGACGATCTCTTCTCGGACTTTGGCATGAGGGAAGTGAGTTTTGTCTCTACAGGGACCTATGTTTCCCTGGCGGAAAAACAGCTTGCTTTTCTGGATGCCGAAAAAGAACGGGTTATCGAAAGTATTAACCGGGATCTTGAAAGCATACTGGCTCTGGACATTCCGGTATCTGCCCCCAAAATCGCCGTAACATTGATGGAAGAGGCCGGGAAACACCATCCCCTGAAAAATGTACAGAAACTTATTTCTGCGGAAAGCGGGAAAGATCAGTTGAAAATCCTCATCGAAAAGGCCGCTTTTTTTTGTTCAGGCGGTTTCCCCATGCCCCGTTCCAATGCAAAAGATCCGGTACTGTGGGAATTGAGGCCATTGGTTGAATCGATCAGGGCAGCTGCGGCGGCTCTGGGGAATATAGCCGGTACTCTGCTTTACCGCGAAGACATCCCCGTTTTGGGAAAGATCTTTGACGAGTATGCGGCATTACTGCTGGATACCAAACGCCGGCTTGCCCTTTTGAGTTTCAGGGACACGGCGGAACTGGCGCTTGATATACTCAAACATGATATGGTGCTACGGGATCACTACAAGAGGCACACCAAGGCAGTCATGATCGATGAGTTCCAGGACAATAACCGGCTTCAAAAAGAACTCCTGTACCTCATATCGGAGGAGCCCGAAAACCATGCTCTGAACCGTATCCCTCTTCCGCATGAACTTTCCACGAAAAAGCTTTTCTTTGTTGGTGATGAGAAACAGTCGATCTACCGTTACCGGGGTGCGGATGTTTCGGTTTTCCGGGGCCTCAGTGAAGAACTCGGAGGTTTTCTCGAACTGAATACCAACTACCGTTCCACACCCGAATTGATCGAATTCTATAATTCACTTTTTCCCGGTGTATTCGGAAGGCCGGAGCATACTTTTGAAGCCGAATTCCGTGGCATCAATGCAGCTAAAAGGGAAGCGGAAAACCAGCCGGATATTGCAGGCGGTGGAAACGTTTCGCCCGTGGAGCTGTTTCTCCGGAAGGAAGAAACCGGGACTGAAGGGGAACCAGACTCAAAAACTGAATCAGACATGGGACAGAGTTTCATGCCTGTTCCCTGGCGCTGGGGGGAGGCCTTGGCCGCGGCCGAACGGGTGTATCGGCTGGTAAAGGACGGAGAGGCCGCCTGGGGGGATATCGCCTTTCTCTTCCGCAGCACAACCCATCAGGCTGATTATGAGCGTGTCTTCCGGCAGACGGGGATTCCCTTTACCGCATCTGATCCCAGAGGCATCTATGCCGAAGGGCCGGCAAACGATTTCTATGCCCTGTTCAGGCTCTGTCTTTTCCCCCAGGATAGCAACGCATACGGTACGGTACTCCGTTCCCCCTTCTGCGCTACAGGAGATGAAACTTTTTTGCGGATTATGCTGGAACGGGATACTCTGCCCGAACCTTTTCCCGCGGAGGCTCCGGTCTCCTGGTTTCAGGACGAAGAGGACAAGGTCCGGTATTTGCGGGGCAGGGAAATTTACGAGGGGGCCCGGCAAAAGGTTGACCGGGAAGGGATAGGCGTCATTCTGGCCTGGCTCTGGTACGAAACCGGATACCAGGCTTCTCTGATGGCGGACAGCGGGAAACAGCCTGGTCTGGATCATTTCGAGTACCTCTACAGCCTTGCGCTTGATGCGGACAGCCGGGGCTTAAGCCTTGCGGCTTTTCTCGATGAGCTTGCCTCCCTCATAGGAAGTACCGAAAAGATAGAAAGCGAAGGTATAGCCGGGGAAAAAAATGAGGTCAGCTTTATGACGGTTCATAAAAGCAAGGGCCTCGAATTTCCGGTAGTTATCCTGCCCTTTTCGGAAAGCCCCGGCATGGGGGAACGGAACAGCAAACCCTGGTACCGTCATCCCGAATACGGCCCGGCGGTGAATTTCAAGTCCGACACGGCCCGGCGGAGAGAAAGCGCGGTAAACTACTTTTGGAGCATCATCAACGAAGAGAATAAAAAGAAAGAGGCCGCAGAACTCAAACGCCTCTTTTATGTGGCCGCTACCAGGGCCATGAAAAAGCTTATCATATTCGGTGTAGAACATCCCCATTCATCACAGAGTTTCATGGGGCTGCTGGAAGCCGGTTTTGCCGCCGCACCGGATATTCCCCACTGCAAATGCAAGCCTTACAATCTGCCTTCCCTGAAAACGTACCCTAAGGCCCTGGCCCTGCTCCGTTCAAAAGTAAAGGCCATCGGGAAAGCAACGGCGGCCGGCAGCTTAAAAGCTCCAACAGGCGCCTTCATGCTGAAGGAGCCTTCCATCATCCGTACCAGCCCCAGCGCCCTGCAGGAAGCAGCGGCAGGAGAGGGAAAGTTGCACAGCTACCCGGAGCAGCTTCGTGGTTTAGGACTTCCCGATTTTCGCTGCGAATCCCTGCTTAAGGGAGATCTCCATCTCCTTTTCGGAACCCTTTGCCACCGGGCAATTGAGATCCTTTTTGATCCTGAATTTCCCTCTGAAGCAAAACGGGATCGTGTGGAACGGGAGGCTGCTTCCCTTTTCAGGAATGCAGGGCTGGGCGGCACGGTTTCTCTTTTGGCGGCGGAAGCTTTTACGAAGGCGGAAGACTTCCTGAAAAGCAAAACCGGCCGGAAAGCTTCCGCATCTCAGCGCCGGGCAAGCGAGTTCGCATTCCGTCTGCCCCTGAAAAACGGCGCAACGTCGATCCTCGTCAAGGGGATCATGGATCTGATCTTTGAAGATTCAGGCCATTGCGTCATCGTGGATTTCAAAACCGACCGCTACAGAGACCCGGAACTTCACCGGATCCAGCTTGCCGCATACCGGGCGGCCTCTCCGGCCTTTTCAGATCTGGAACCCAGAATCTTTCTTTGCTACCTTCGGGATTTAAGTTTTCTGGAATACAAGGCCGAACACGAAAGTTTTAATTTAACCACAGGCGACATAGACAAACACGGATAAAAGTCAGGTATTTCGATCAAAAAATCCGTGTTTTCCAAGGAACCCGCGGTTAAATTCTTAGAATCAAGGGATATTTTTTGGCTTACAGTAAGACCTTTGACAAAATACTTGTGTAAAATTTTAGAACAGACTACAATACTTCTATGCTTTTGACAAAGGCAAGCATAAAAACAGACGACGGCTCACGACCGCATTACATTATGTAAATAAATGGTCTCTTTGTCTACTAAATAAAACTTCTAATTTCTCCTTTTTTATCCAAAATTTTCCATTCGGAAGCCCTATCAATTCGTTAGGGCTCCCGATCAATCCAATAGGGCGCGAATCTGCCGGTTTCGGGGTGAAAATGGTCCTCCATATAGGGAGTATTAATATGACAGCAACAAAAGGCTGGCTCCCTACGATAAGGGAGGGCATATTGGTAATAGCCGATGACTGGTTTTCAGTATGTGCCGGCAAAAAAGCCGACTGGAATATCCCCGATTCGCCCATGACGGACTTCGTTACCCTCAAGGGAACCGCCGCCGCTCTCGAAACCGCCAAAAACGAGACCACCCGTACCCCCGTGGCCGCCATCCAATGCAAAGAAGCTTTTGACACCTTGATCGCCATTATGCGGGATTTGAAGCGTAAATCTTTTTACACCAAACAGAAAAAAGACATGATCGAATTCGGCCCCGGGAACAGCGGAAAGACGGCGTATTTTGTCGTGCAAATAGAGAATGAGGGAAAAGAAAGGCTCTTGGGGCTGCTGGTAAATGCGTTCATTCCTAATAGTGGAAACAAGGTGAGTGTGCGGAAGGAGATATCTATGGAGCGTTAAATACACAAGAGGATATACAGTTTACACGTAAAGAATATTGTACGGTATAAAATCCGGACTAGTCTAGTCCGCCGCGTCCATGCGGCGGTTATGAACAATCCAATTTTATGAACAATTTTTTAGTTTTGCCAAAAACTAGAAGGAGTTTAATATGGCAAAGATTAAAGTTTTTGTAGTGATGCTTGTTATATTGACGGCATCCGGAATCTTGATTGCAGGTTGCGAAAACGGAACAAACAACGGCGGACCCTCGCTTGACACTGCCCTTGTTGCAAAATGGTACACGTATCCGACACAAGTTGACGATCCAAATGCGAAGCCTATGTTTGAGATTGCCGCTTCCGGCAGACTTATCAGTGAAGCAAACACAAACGGTGAAATCAATGTCACTACATCAGACGGAATAATCAGCGCGACTGTTACTTTGAACGGACAGACCGCTGAAAGTGGAACAGCCGATTACACCATCACCGGGAATAAATTACTACTTTCAAATCCAATGCTCAACGGTGTTACTGGCGGCCTATTTCAACCTTTTGTCAGTGCTATCCAACTTGCCAAGAGTATTGGTACTTCACTTGGCGCCGATGGCTACTATCATAAGAGCGATACTACTGGTAGGTAAATAGGCACCAATACGGCAACGCAGGGGTGCTGGGCACTATTTCCGAAAGGCGGGGACAGTTGCTTCGCAACAGACCCTGTAATCTCTTGTAACAGTAAAAAAAAACATTGCTCTTTCGTAAGCCGCCGTTCTTGGCGGCTTACGATTCGCAAATGGGGAGCAAAAACTGAAGTCCGGAGGGGAACCATCAACGAAGCTTTCGGCACAATCCGGCCCTTTTGGGCTCCGGCGGAATGTTCGGAGAGAGCATAAAAAAAGCGCAGAGAGAGAAAGTGATGAAAGACTCGTCGTATAACATAACCGCCGGATGAATACAAGCTGTCAAGCAAAACAACGCGGTACGTTCTCTCTGCGCTATAATTCCGTATTCGCTCTGCAAACAGCGGTCTTCTTTATGTCCGGGCCGTATACTGTTTGCATTTCCATATACTAAATATGACTATTTTTTGTGGAAAAGGCAATAGTTTACTGGAAAAATAATGATAAAAAATATCAGGTAATTGATTCGCAGGCCTGGGTTCATACACCGGAGCTTGCTCCTGGGTTCTTCATTTTCAGTCCAAAAACCATGCTCACTTGAAAGAAACAGCCCGGCGAGATAGAGTAAAACCATGTTCCGTTACTGTCCTTCCTGTGCCTCCCAAAATATCCGTTTTGAGCGGGAAAAAGTGTTTCGTTGCCCCGACTGTGGCTTTACCTACTATCATAATATTGCCGCCGCTACCGGCTGCATGATACAAACCGGGGGGAAAGTCCTGTTTCTCGTTCGGGGCAAGGAACCTCTAAAAGGCAGGCTGGATCTGCCGGGGGGCTTTGTGGATAAGGGCGAAGGGGCGTTGGAGGGCCTGCGCCGGGAACTGCAGGAAGAAATAGGCTGGGAGCCGCCCGGAGACGCAAAACTTGAACTATTTGCCAGTTTCCCCAATGTTTACCCTTACAAGGGCATCGTATACCAAACTTGCGATCTTTTTTTTACCGTGGAAGCGCCCAGCTTAAAAGAAGACGATTTCCGGCTGGAGGCTGCCGAGATCGAGGGACTGCGTTTTGCAGACCCAAAAGAGATAAAAAGTGAAGAGTTTGCTTTTGATTCCACCCGGCGGGCGGTGGAGGCTTTTTTAAAGCGCCGTAGCTGAAGCCCCCCCCCCCCCCGGGGGGGGGAAGTACCGATTGGCATCATTTAATCTACGTTTTCATGATTGAGCCGATTTCAAAACTGAAGCTTTGAAACAGCCTCGATTTTTCATTTCTTTACGGTGGAAGGCCATTTACGGTTGAATTCCGCAAGGTCGCTGTATATCCCGGTAAGGACCTCGTAAGTCTTGTTGAAGAGGCTGTAGAGATCTTTGTAACGCGGCCCCTGTGCAGGATCAGGCTCTATCGTGTCCAGCAGGGGGTTAAACTGCCGGATTACGGAAAAGTCCTTGAAAGCGCCTATACCTACTCCCCCGCATATTGCCGCCCCGAGGCTTGTGGCTTCTTCGGTGTATTTGGGAACGACGAGGCGCTTCTGCCATATATCCGACAGTATCCTCAGCCACGCCTTACCCTTGGCCCCGCCGCCTATCATGATCATCTCGTTAATTTTTCCACCGGGCGCGCCTTTTTCCACGATGTCCAGAATCACCCTGAGGTTGAAACCGACTCCTTCAAGCACCGAGCGGGAAACATCTCCTTTGCCGGTGGTTACCGAGATGCCCACAAAGGCGCCCCGGGCGGAATGGTTCCAGCGGGGGGAGCGTTCACCCAGAAGATAGGGAAGGTAGAGGAGGCCCCCCGATCCGGCGGGAGAGGCCGCAGCCCCTTCATCGATCAGCTTGTAGGGATTGATTCCCTTTTTTTCAGCCTCTGCGATTTCTCCACTACAGAGGGTGTTTTTGTACCAGTTGTAGGAATAGGCTGCAGCCTGCATGGTTCCGCAGGGGGTGTAGAATTTTGGATCCAGATGCACCCAGGTAAAGGTACGCATTTCAGGATCGTAGACAGGCTCCCTGCTGGCAAGCGAAATCCAGGAAGAGGAACCAAGTACATTGTACGCATTTCCTTCGCTCACCACCCCGGCGCCTACACAGGCGCAACTGCCGTCTCCGCCGCCTGTAATCACCGGAGTTCCCTCCAGAAGGCCGGTTGCCCTGGCCGCCTGAGCGTTAACAGTTCCGGCTTTTGCCGTGGAGGGCAGGACGTCGGGAAGCATGGAGAGGGGTATACCAAGGGTATCCAGAATACTTTTGTCCCATTCTTTTTTCTTTAGATCAAATAGATTGGTTCCCGATGCGTCACTGTAATCGCTTACGATATTTCCTGTAAGCCGGAGTATGATGTAATCCTTTGCATGGATCATCTTTCCGGTATGTTTGAAGATTTCGTTTTCGTGATCCCGTACCCAGAGGAGTTTTGCAGCGGAGTAGGAGGCACTGATCCGGTGGCCTGTGGTCTTGTAGACATAGTCCATGCCCAGGGCTTTTACCATGGCCGCTTCCTGTCCGGAAGCTCTGGTATCCGCCCAGATGATGATATTCCGCAGGGCATTGCCCTGGGCGTCCACAAGAAGGCAGCCCATCATCTGACCGGAGAAACTCACCGCCGCTACATCTGAGGGGGAAACTTTCGCCTGTTCCAGAAGCTGTCTGGTGGAAACACAGACCGCCTGCCAGAAATCTTCAGGCTTCTGCTCGACAAAACCCGGCCCCGGATAGTAGACCGGGTATTCGTAGAGTACGCCCGCGTCCATTGTCCCATCCAGGGAAAAGAGGGTGGCCTTGTTGCCGGAGGTTCCCAAATCGTGGGCCAGGATATAGGACGCCATAATCGCTCCTTGATACAGGGGAATTTCCGCCGGGACGGCGGGCATCTCATGGGTGGTATTCATCTTGTCAGGCCCGGTTACCGGATTGAAGCAGGAGGCGATGGCTTTCCCCACAGCCTTATGTCCCAGTGCCTGGCACTCTTTACGATTTATTCTCGATTGAATAAATTAGTGCTTCCTTAGCCTTGCGAAATTGCAAAAGCCGATGAAAAACTAACCGGCTTTTGAAACCGGCCCAAATTTGTACATGAATTGTCATTACATACTATCATATAGATGGTAACATTCCCCGGTCAATCTGTCAAATAAGATTTGACTCACACGGTATAGGGACAGCTTTTGCCGCTCAAGACGGTAATAAGATTATCCACCGACATGGAGGCCATCGCGGCGGCCGCTTCGTGGGTATGGGATGCGATATGCGGCGTCAGAATCACATTATCAAGATCGAAGAGAGGGGACTTTTTCGGCGGCTCTTCCTCATAGACATCCAGGCCGAGCCCTCCCAGGCGGCCTGACTTGAGGAGACGGTAGGCAGCCTCCTCTTCGATAAGACCGCCACGGGCGGTATTTATGATAATGGCTCCCTTCTTCATGGACTGCATCACCTCCGCAGAGATTAGCCGCCGGGTTTCCGGAGTGAGGGGCAGATGTAGACAGATGATATCCGCTTCCCGTATAAGGGCCCCAAATTCACTTATCGTGATATTGTTCTCCTCCGCATACTGCCGGTTGATAAAGGGATCATAGGCGAGGACTTTCATTGAAAAACCCTGCGCACGCCGGGCGACCCCCTTCCCCACGGCTCCCAGACCGATAATCCCGATGGTTTTTCCAAAAAGTTCTATACCGGTAGAGCGGATCCACTGGCCTTCCCTGGTTTTTTTATCAAGCATATGGATCTTCCGGGCAAGGGAAAGCATGAGTCCCATCGCAAGATCGGCTACCGCCTGGGCATTGACTCCCGGAGTGTTGCAAACTATGATACCCCGTGTCCTGGCAGCTTCAAGATCGATCCGATCTACTCCTGCCCCGTAACGGGAGATGACCTTGAGTTTATCAACCGAATTGATCACTTTTTTGGTAATGTAATCCAGACCCGCAATATAGCCCTCGCAGCCCTGAAGAAAGGGGATTAACTCATCCTCCGAAAGCGGACGGCCGTAAGGGTTATACACAATCTCATCTGCAAAGGCTTCAAGCCGATTTAAAACCCCGGATTCGCCGGGTTTTAGAGAAGTAGCAGTTACAGCGATTTTCATTCTTGTTCCACTTGAATGAATCCTGTCCCCAAATATATTCAGGAACGAACTCTTGTTGAGATAGAGTGGAAACCCCATGGGTTCCCTATATAATATTGTAATAACATTCTATCATTGTATTTTTCTGTTGTCCAGCGAATTTTGGCCGGAGTATTTACTTTTTATGCAGAACCCATATAATGTTATTACATAGTGACATGCAGCCTTTGGCCGCAGGCGTAAGGAAGTTGATGGTATGACGCCGTTTAGACGGCTTGTGCATGGAGGAATACATGAAGAACCTTGCGGCAGCCGGAACGCGTACTTTTTATTTCATCGGAGTAACTACCGGACAGTCATCCATCATGAAGGTATTCCCCAAATGGGCCGGATACCTCGCTTTGGATGCGGTTATCGCGGGAGTCGATCTGCCTCTCCATGCCCCGGCGGAAGAATATCGGCAGGTGGTGGAATTCATTAAAAACGATCCCCTCTCCCTGGGGGCTCTGGTAACCACCCACAAACTGGATCTCTACAAGGCCTGCAGAGATCTTTTTGATTATGCCGATCCCTTTGCGCAAAAACTGGAGGAGATTTCAAGTCTCTCCAAGAGGGACGGTAAATTCCGGGCCCATGCAAAGGATCCCATCTCTTCCGGGCTGGCCCTGGAATCCTTTGTGCCGGTCAATTTCTGGAAGGATCACGGCGGTGAGGTGCTGCTTTTGGGCGCAGGCGGGAGTTCCCTGGCCATGTCCCTCTACTTTTCTCAGGAAAAATTCGGAGAGAACATGCCCAAGCGGATAACTATTGCCAACCGCAGCCTGCCCAGACTTGAATCGGCAAAGGCGGCTCTTGCCGGCTGTGACAGGCGGATAGAATTCCGTTTTATCCATAATCCCGTACCGGCGGATAATGACAAACTGGCGGCCGCCTTGCCTCCCTATTCCCTGGTAGTTAATGCTACGGGACTGGGGAAGGATGCTCCCGGTTCACCTACCACCGATGCGGTTTCCTATCCTTCCAATTCTCTTGTGTGGGAAATAAACTACCGGGGAAACCTTATCTTTATGCAGCAGGCCCAGGCCCAGGCAAAAGGAAAGATGCTCCACGTAGAGGATGGATGGAACTACTTTATTTACGGCTGGACTCAGGTTATTGCCGAAGTTTTTAATATTGATATTGACGGGCCTGCCCTGGAGAAACTCAGCAGTATTGCCAAAGGAGAATAATTAATCATGGAAGTACATACGCAGTTTGACTGGCAGAAAGGTTTCTTGCTGGATTTTTCCATGAGGGATGGACTTTCCAAAGGAGCCCTGTCTACAAAACGGGCACTCTCCCAGATGAAGAACATGTATGACGATGCGGAAGCCTTTGATAAGGCTATGGCCTTAGGGGATCCTCTGGTCTACGAATTCTATGAACTGGGAGCGCCTGAATCGGCAGGGGATCTGGCTTTTGGGACTTCCATTGTATATCCGGGTAAAGTGGGCGATGAATATTTTATGACCAAAGGTCATTTTCATGCTGTTCTGGAAATCGCCGAAGTGTACTATACTTTTTCCGGTGAGGGTTTCATGCTTATGGAAAATCCAGAGGGGGATGTACAGTTGATCTCCATGATGCCGGGGAATGCAGTCTATGTGCCGAAACGTTATGCCCACCGGAGTATCAATACCGGAAAAGTTCCATTGGTATCTTTCTTTGCATTCCGCGGCGATGCAGGACATAACTATGCTGCCATCGAAACCAAAGGCTACCGCAAGCTGGTAGTTGAAGGCAAGGATGGCCGGCCCGTAATGATCGATAACCCCCGTTGGCATGAAACATAAGAGTTGTTTGGAAACTTCAGTTTCCGGACAAATCCGCTAAAAATGCGGTTTTGTAAGGCTTTGGCCTGAAAGACCGCAAGGCTTGTGAGGCAACCAACCGGGCTGTCGAACAAGTCTATGTTTTATGTAAGCTTGTTCCAAAACCCGGTTGGTTTCGGAATGGCCTCATGTTTGTAATGAATTTTATGGTTAAGGAGTAAAGGAGTTTTATGGTACAGGCATTGAGTTCGATAAAGCTCGACAAGAGTATACCAATTCCCCTGTATTATCAGCTCAAGAAGCAAATTCTGAATCTTATCGAAAACGCCTCCCTGCAGGAAGGGGATATATTGCCCCCGGAAAATGAACTTTGTGAAGCCCTCAATGTTTCAAGGCCCACCATAAGACAAGCCTTTAGCGAGCTGGCGATGGAAGGTTACCTTGCCCGTTACAAGGGCCGGGGCACCTTTGTCTGCAAACCCAAGGTAGAGGAGAAGTTCTTCTACAAGCTCCAGAGTTTTAATGCGGAGATGGTTTCCAAGGGCCTTAGCCCAAAAACCGACGTTCTGGGGCTTGAACGCTTAAACGGCCCCCACGAAGCCAAAGAAAGACTTAATTTGCCCCTTAGCGCCGCCCTTATCCGCCTATCCAGGCTCCGCTGGGCAAATGATACTCCCCTGGTGTATGTAGAGACCTTTCTGCCTTTTGACCGGTACAGGGCCCTTATGGATGTGAATTTTTGTACCACTTCTCTGTATCAGTCTCTGGACAGTCTCTGTCATGTACGGGTCAACAAGGTGCGCCGGGAGATTGAAGCGGTAAATGCTAGGAAAAAAGAGGCGGAACTGCTCCAGATTGCCCAAAAGAAGGCCCTGATTCTGGTAAAAACTGTTGCCTATTCCGAGGACGATCCCCTGCCGGTGGAGTTTTCCATAGCCCGCTACCGGGGAGACCGAAACAAATTCAGCGTTGATATTTTGGGCTATTACTTTTCCTGAAAACATGTGATATAAGCTTGTTCCAAAATTATGATCCTGCCGGATTCGTTCCCAGATACAGATTGTACGTTATATCAGAGAATTGAGAGGCTGGGGACGATCGACGCGCTTACGGATATTCCAAACCGCAGAAACTTTGATATCAGGATACGGGAAAAATGGCGGTGTGAAAGCCGTACTGTCATCGTCATTGCTCACCGCCTACGTACCGTCATGGACGCCGGCAAGATCGCCGTACTTGAAAATGGGCGACTGGTTGAGGAAGGAAGGGGAAAATAGGGAAAAGCCTGAGTTTTCTACCCTTTTTTCGCCTTATGCGCCTTTGCGGTTTTTCTTAATCCGTCTTTTTAGTCTTTACAGCCTATGGCGGCCCGGGCCTCCCGAAGGAGGACACGGGCGTCATCTTATCTCTGATAGCTATTTTTTAAAATACGTCCCTGCTACTAAACCGGCACCGGAACTGCCGGTAAGGGTAAGCTTTTTCCCCTCGATCTTGAACGTGACCGAACCAGATACATTACTCACAGTGATTTGATCGCCGCTGACAGAGAAAGTCTGCCCTGTGTCTGTACCGTAATAAAAATATTTTCCGTCACTCTTAAATTCATACGTAGGAATAACATCCTCTACTCCTGCGTCAAGCACTCCGTTGCCGCTGGTATCCCTATACCAGACCGCAACAAGTTCAGCGGGAATATCCCCGCCGTCATCGCCGCCCGTACTGGTGGGGCAGCCCGCTACAGAGAGTCCGACTGCCGCAACAAGGACGACAATCCCAATACGAGAGAAAAAGTTCTTCATGTTCATAATGAAGTCTCCTTTATGTATGGGTTCCCATACATAATGCGGGGTTTCCACCCCGGATGATACTCGCCCGTAAGAGCGGGGCCGCCGATTCCCGTACTTTCCCGGCCCAGGAGCCGGATCCGGAATATCAGCTATAGCTACTAATATTAAACAGCTGTCCGCTGTTTGTCAAGATTTTTAACAGCTGTTAGCATTTAAATCATGGGATTATATGCCGTATTCGGGGCTGGAAACCCGGCTGGGAGGATACGATGAACCTGCAGGAACTTTTTATCGCAAACCTAAAGAAGTACCGGAAACTGCAAAAAATCTCCCAATTGGAGCTTGCCGAGGAGTGTGAATCAGCCCAGACCTATATTTCCGAGCTGGAAATGGGGAAAAAAAGTCCGTCTCTGTTCATGGTGGAGCGTATTGCCTCAGCCCTTGGCATAGAAGCGGTGCATTTGTTCACGAACGAGCCCATGCCGAAGAGCCGGAAGACCTTGGGTCATATCCAGAAGCAGGAAATAGTGGATCGGATACACTCGGCCATGGTTAAAATCATCGAGGATTACTAGTACATAGTCAGTGATGAAAATGTGGAATCAAAAACCGCCTCTTACTTCAAATGCTTTTCCAGCCACTCAAGGGTATCCTGGTACACTTCTTCCCTGTTGGCTTCGTTGAGCATCTCGTGGCGGCCGCCTTTGTAGAGTTTGAGGCTGACGTCTTTTACGCCTACCGCCTTTACCGCCTGGTACACCTTCTCCACGCCCTTGCCGTAATCGCCTACAGGATCTTCATCGCCGGCAAAGAAATAAACCGGAAGATCTTTAGGAATTTGCAGAGGCCATGCCGGGCTGCCGATTTCTTTTAAGGCATTGAACATATCACAATAAGCTCCGGCAGTAAACACAAAGCCGCAGTTTTCATCATTTGCATAATCCACACAAACCTTGTCAACGGTGGAAAGCCAGGCGCAGCGGTTTACCGGGTTTTTTATCCGTTTGGTGTAGGGCCCCATCGAAAGATTGTAGATAAAATAGGCGGGAGAGCGCGGACCTTTCAGCTTTTTCTGCATGGACGAAAGAAAGCTGGCCGCACCCAGCGCAGGGTTTGGGCCCATGGTACCGCTCAGAATGCAGCCCGAAAGCCCCTCTCCGTAACGGGTGATATAGGAACGGGCCAGGAAAGACCCCATGCTGTGGCCCAGCAAAAATACCGGAAGCCCCGGATAGCGGTCGCTTGCTTCATCCATAAGGGCCTTCATGTCTTTAAGAATACATTCCCAGCCATCCTTCTCCGCGAAGAAACCCTTGAGCACTGCGTGTGATCCGTGTCCTGCATGATCTTCCGCACAAACCGCATAGCCCTTGTTGGCTAAAAAAGTTGCAAAGTCTTTATAACGGGATGAATGTTCCGCCATGCCGTGCGCAATCTGCATCACCGCCTTAGGTTTGGAACCCTGCCAGAACTGGGAGAATATTTCCCCTTCTCCGCTTGAAGCCTTGTGCATCCATGTTTTGTTTTCGATCATGTCATTTCTCCTCTGTATCAATATAGAGTTGTTCAGAACGCTATCCCTTTACGCCTCCCTCGGTGAGTCCAGCCACAATATATTTCTGTCCAATGGCAAAGATCGCCATAGTGGGAATAAGGGCAACAATAATGCCTGCGCTCATCACATCCCAACTGATTCCTGCCTTGGATATAAAGGAATTCAGGGCTACGGGAACCGTAAGTTTTATATCGGTAGAAAGCAGCATCACTGCCAGAAAGAGTTCGTTCCAGACATTGACAAAGGCGAAGCTGAAGATTGCCACGAGACCCGGCAGGCTGATGGGGAGGATCACCCGGAAAAGGGCGCTCAGGGGATCGCAGCCGTCGATGAGGGCCGCTTCTTCAATTGATGCGGGAATATGATCAAAAAAACTTTTGGCCATTATGGCGCCGAAGGCTACGGTAGTAGCCGAGTAGATTATGGCCAATACAAGCCGGTTATTGGTAAGATGGAGCTTTGTCAGGGTGAAGAAGAGGGGCGCCATAAGGATAAAGGTAGGTACCATCTGTGTAAAGTAGAGTACAAGAAGGAGGCCCTGAATCCGGCGCATCATACGCAGCCGGGAGAGGGCAAAGCCCGCCGACACACTCACGATAAGTCCGCCTCCCGCGGCACAGAGGGAGATCCACAGCGAATTCAAAAAATAGGATCCAAAACGGGCAAAGCCGAAAAGCTTCCGGTAGCCTTCCAGGCTTATATCGGAAGGAATATAGCGCAGGGGAAAGGTAAAAATTTCCCGGGAAGGCTTGATCGAAGTAATAAAGATCCAGAAAAGAGGGAGGATGGCAAAGGCCAGAAACAGCGCAAGGGCAATAAAACGGAAGCAGGCGGCAATGCTCCGCGTGAGCCTGCGAGGTATTTGTATCACAGTACCAACTCCTTGCGGGCAACAATACGCAGATAGAAAAAGGCAAAGATAAAGAGAATCGAAATGATGATAAAGCCCACCGCCGATCCCTGGCCGTAGTCATAGCTTTTGGTCATCTTGTTGATCATCTCGGTGGCGAGAATATTGGTAGCATTGGCAGGTCCTCCTCCTGTCATGCCGTAAATTACATCGGGGAAATTCATAATCCACATTAAACGTAAAAGTATGGTAGTGGTAATAGTAGACTGAATGTAGGGAATGGTTATCCAAAAAAGTTGCCGCACCTTCCCGGCGCCGTCAATCTCCGCAGATTCGTAGAGTTCCCGCGGAACGGACTGCAGGGCAGCCAGCAGCATTATTGCAAAGAAAGGAATGCCATACCAGATATTGGCAACAATAACAGAGAATATGGCTATACCGGGATTGGAGAGAAAACCAACAGGACTTTTAAGGATACCGATTCTGATAAAAATATCATTTATCACCCCAAACTGACCATTGAAGAGCCATGCCCAGACAAGGCCGATGGCAAAACCGGAAAGGGCCCAGGTGTAGAATACAAAACCGGTAAAGACGCCCCGCCCCCTGAAAGGCTTACGGAGAAGCAACGCAAGGGTAAAACCCAGGATGAACTGGCTTGCCAGAGAAACGGACACCCACACGGCAGTGTTCATCAGTATCTGGACAAATTTGATGTTGGGATTGGTAATGATGGCAATAAAATTGTCCAGCCCGTTAAAGCCCCTCTGGGAGATATTGAACATGGTATAACGGGTGAATGCGGTGAACATACCCTGTATGATGGGATAATAAATAAAGAGGAGGAGGAGCACACTCATGGGAATAAAGAGCCACAGATATGCACGAGCCACCGAAGGCGGCGTCCCGGCTTCTTTACGTTTGCGGCCCGAAAGGACGCGTACTCGTCCTCCTAAGGAGAACCTCCGTTCGCTTTCGTGTGCCTGACGGAGGGTTCCGGTTTGTTTCTTCACAGAGCGTTTTACTTCCAGTAATCCGACCAGGCTTTAGCAGCCTGTTCTGGGGTAGTCTGCCCCAGAAGGGTGGACTGCATGTATTGTTCCTGGATCTGGGACCAGCCGGGGAATTTTTCCGAAGCATAGGGATACTTTACAAAGGTAAATTTTCCCGGTGTATTAAGCTCCGTCTGCCACGCCTGGTATACGCCGCTTGAGAAGTAGGGATCGCTGGTGTATGAAGTAGAATGGATGGGCAGAGCGCCGTAGGCTTTACAGAAAACGGAATTCTGCTGGTACGAAGAAAGCCAGGCGATGAATTCCCAGGAAGCTTCCTTGTTTTTTGCATAGACAGGAATACCGTACCCGGCATAGCCGTTATCAATGCATACTGTTCCACTCTTGCCCAGGGGCATGGGAACTACCGTGTACTGATCCCGCGTGAGATGTTCATCCAGCAGGGGAACCGTATCCGGATCCTGCACCAGAATGGGAGTAACGCCGGAGACAAAGGCATTGATCTGCTCGTTGAAACCCCAGTTTACAGAATCGGAAGGGGTCGCATTCTTGAAGAGATCCACATAGGCATTGAGGGCCGCCAGGAATTCCGGGCTGTCATAAATGCTGGAACCGTTCTTTAACTTGTAGAGGTTGGCGGGATCCACATTGCGGACATCGGAAACGATGAGGGGATCCGTGGATTTGAAAGGATTCCCTTTGCCCCGCAATGTAAAGCCGTACTGGTTTGCCGAACGATTGGTGATCTGCTTGGACATGGCATAAAGTTCATCCAGCGTAGCCGGAATTCTGTTGACTCCCAGCTTTGCAAGAACATCGGTTCTGAGGAAGAGGGCCTTAACCATGAACCATTGGGGGATCAGGTAGGGCTTGCCTCCAGCCTCATTGGCCGCTTCGATGGCAGCGGAGAGCAGGGTTCCTTTTTCATTCCACTTGTCCAGATAGGGAGTAAGATCGGTAAGCCAGCCGTTGGTTACATAGGTACTGGCTGTGAGATCCCGAACTTCCACCACATCCAGAGGCTCTTGGGCATTGAGACTCATGGCAAGGCGGTTATCCGCCTGTTCGTAGGGTGGCGAAATGAGGTTGATGGTCACATTGGGGTGGCTCTTCTCATATTCGGCGATCATACCCTTGAGTACTTCGGTTCTGCCGGGACTGGTCATAACTTCAAGGAAGTTGAGTTCGATCTTCCCCGAAGCATCCTTTTTGCCTGCGGCAAAGAGTGCTCCCGCCGCTAGACAGACGGCAAGCATGGCAATTAACAGTTTTTTCATTATATTTCCTCCATATGGTGATTATTATGCCGTTTAGGATTTTTGTCTATAAATTTAACAGAAAATCAAGGAAAAGAATGTAAAAAATGACTTATTACACCGGGCCTCTTCGGTTGTATCAAAACCGAATTATCGTGAAGCGGGGGACAGACCGGCAGCTTAGCGGTGCGTCGATTCGGTTTCCTTGAAGTAGCGTACTGTTCCTACCCGTAGTTCATCGGCGGCCTCTTCATCACAGACAATAATCGCCCTGGGGTGTATCTGCAGACAGGATAGAGGCCATATATGGTTTAGCCCTTCCTCTACTGCCGCTTGCAGCGCCCGCGCCTTGGCGTAACCGGAGGCTAAAACCAGGACCTCCCGGGCATCCATGACCGTACCGATTCCTACCGTAAGGGCAGTAGATGGTACTTTTTCCATGTCGCCTCCGAAGAAGCGGGCATTGGCAATCCGGGTACCGGGAGTAAGGGTTTTTACCCTTGTCCGGGAAGAAAGGGAAGAGCCGGGTTCATTAAAGGCAAGGTGTCCATCGGCACCCATACCGCCCAAAAAAAGATCGATGCCTCCGGCTTTGAGGATCGCATCTTCATAGGCCCTGCATTCCGCAACAGGATCGGCGGCGATACCATCCAGGATGTGAACATTGCTTCTGTCAATATCAATATGCTTAAAAAAATTCTCTTCCATGAAATAATGGTAACTCTGGGGATGATCGGCGGGAAGCCCGATGTACTCGTCCATATTGAAGGTAGTTACTTTTTTGAATGAAATTTTTTTTTCACGGTTGTATGCGGCAAGTTTCCGGTAAACCCCCAGGGGACTTGAACCTGTAGGCAGACCCAGTACAAAAGACGGCGCCGCATTTATTCGGTTCATAATATACTGCGCTGCCCAGCGACATACAGAGTCATAATCTTTTTCAATAATCAGGCGCATAAATACTCCTTTGAGCCGGTTTCAAAACTTCGGTTTTGAAACAGCAGCCTTTTAAAATACATTTTTCTTGACAATCCCTTCCACAATCACGGCAAGTACATGAAAGCCTCTGTCGAACACCGTAATATCCGCATCGTGCCCCGGAGCGATAACCCCTTTCCGGGTATAGCGCATTACCTGTGCAGGGTTGAAGGCGGCGGCCTTGACCGCATCCTCCAGGCTGAAACCGAAACTGCAGAGGTTCTTTATTCCCCGGATCATGGTGAGGCTCGACCCGGCAATAACATCGTCAATCTTCCGGTGGAAAGCCCCGTCATGGAAAACCACCTCTTCGCCATTGGCAAAAAACGGGCCTTCTTTCTGCTCTGTCGGTTTGAGACCGTCGGTTATCAGAACAATTTTGTCATTGGATTTATCCCTCATAAGCAGTTTGAAAAGATCGGGATGGACATGAAAACCATCGGCAATGATCTCGCAGGACATTTCAGGATGAATCAGCACCGCTCCTACCGCATTGGGATTGCGGTGTTCCATCTTGCTCATGGCATTGAAGAGGTGAGTCGCATGCAGGATTCCTGCCTGTATGCCTTCTACCATGTTTTCATATTTGGCGTCCGTATGCCCCGCCTGCAAAACGATTCCCCTCCTGATGCAGGAGAGAGCCAGTTCCCGCATGCCCTTGATCTCGGGGGCAACGGTCATGTTGACAATGCGGCCCCGGGAGGCCTGCCAGAGTTCCTCCATAAAGGCCATGTCTACCGGGCGGATGGTTGAGGCGATCTGTACGCCCGGCCGTTCGGGAGAGAGGAAAGGTCCTTCCAGATGAAGGCCCATGATTCGGGCGCCCTCTTCCCTGCCTATGGAAGCGGTAATACTTTTTACCGCATGAAGCATCTTTTCCTTTTCCATGGGATAGAGGGTGGGATTAAAAGAAGTCACTCCGTATTGAGTGAGGAGTTTTGACATCTCCAGCACCGATTCCGTACTGTCTGAATCTTCGGTTCCAAAGCCGCCGAAACCGTGGATATGGGTGTCTATGAAACCGGGACTGATAAAGGCCCCTTCCACGTCGATGATTTCAGTCCCGGCGCCGAAATGCTTCTGTTCAAAGCGGCGTTCGGAAAAAACATCCGCTATCATGCCGTCTTCGATAAGAACGGCGCAGTGTTCCATGGAAGCAAAACCGGTAAGTACCGTACCGTTATGGAGACATATACTCATGATCTGTCATCCTGATTTACAGACACAGATTTCTGTTCAGCCTTCTTCTTTCCCTTGTTACCGCATCCTGAAAAGATGAAAACGAAGCCCAAAAAACCCGGTACTGATAAAATACGTCTACTTTTATTCACCATATAATTATGATCATATATTTCAGAATCAGGTTGTCAAGGCTCATGACTTTCTCTATACTGAAATTTGTAGACGGACACTAAGGAAGTACCGATTTATTCATATCGAGAATAAATCAGCGTTTCCCTAATTCAAATCTGCTTATAATGTAGACACATTATGGGCAGATTACCTTAAAAAAGGCATTTTGCGCATTGTTTTGGTACAAAAAGATGTGCAAATGCAAGTTCTGTCCGCAAAGTAACCGGCTTTGTGGACAGACACCAATTCGTGATAGCATTGATGGCGCTGGAAGCTGGAAAGCGGAAACAGAATTCTTTCGGTTTTTACTTGAAAAAGCAGGATTAGTATGACTATTCGTATGGATCAGCTGATCAAGGCCCTGGCAACGGCTTTGGATATTGTAGAAGGCGAACTTCTGGGAGCCAGTTCCAAGCACGGCAAACGTGTAGCGGTTCTTTCGGGAATTATGGGCCTTAGACTCGGCATGTGGGATGAGGAATTGCGGGCTCTGACAACCTGCGCTCTCCTTCATGATAATGCCCTTACCGAATATATAGCCTCGGAACTGGACGGAGAGGAGCACGATGCTGCAATGAAAAGTCACTGCGAGATTGGGCAGCGGAATGTAAATACCCTTAATTTCAAAACGAATTATTCGGATTTTGTATTGTATCATCACGAGCGCCCCAACGGCGCCGGCCCCTTTCAAAAAAGGGAGGGCGAATTCTCCACCGGCGCTGCGATTATCTGCATTGCCGACACGGTTGATGTAGTCAATCATCTGCAGCGCATAAGAGCGGAGAGGCTGTCCGGGATCCACCGGTACATTGAGTCGGGTGCAGGAATCCTTTTTACCGGAGAAGCGGTGGAGGCCATGCTCGGTATACTGGATAAAAACATACTTGAAGCGTTGCAGGATGAAAACATCGAAGCCGCTACGCTGAAATTTATTCCGGCATGGTATGCGGAAATGGGGGACGAGGTAATCATTAACCTTGCAACATTTTTTACCCACATCATTGACTATAAATCAAAGTTTACCCGCAAACATTCAACCCAGATTGCAAATCGGGCCTGGCTCATGGCCTGCCGCTACGGCTATCCCCTGAGTACCTGTACCGAAATATATCTTGCGGCGGCGCTTCATGATCTCGGTAAACTTGCAATACCTTCTTCGATACTGGAAAAACCCGGCAAACTTGACGATGAAGAATTTAAAATCGTAAAGAGCCATGTATACAAAACCTGGGAAATGCTCAAGGACATTGAAGGTTTTGAAGAGATCCATCTTTGGGCTTCAAATCACCACGAAAAACTTGACGGTACCGGTTACCCCTCCGGTAAGAAGGCCGAAGATCTGGACTTTGTATCGCGACTTCTGGCCTGCATTGACATTTATCAGGCGGTAAGCGAAGAGCGGCCCTATCACGCAGGACGCAGCCACGGGGAAACCATCGGGATACTGCGGGATATGGCCCGCAAGGGTTTTGTAGACCGGAACATTACCGAAGACCTCAACAAAATGCTGCTTGATTTTGATGGACGGGATGTGCCTCCCCCTGATCTGCAAGCCTGCCGGGAGGCGAGAAAGACACTGGTGTAAGTATATACTTAAAGCCCCTGATTTTTTAGCCCTTGACCGCTCCTGCGGTAATGCCGCTTACGATCTTCTTGTTAAAGAAAATGAAAAGCACCAGCGGCGGGATGGTAATAAGCACCACGTTGGCAAAGAGGAGCTGCCAATAGGCGGCATAGCGGCCCATGAAATTGTAAAGCGTAAGCTGAGCGGTCGGGTTTTTCCCGCCGGGAAGAAAGTACAGGGGATTCACAAAGTCGTTGAATATGTTTACCGATGAAAGTACCGTTACGGTTGCCGTTACCGGTAACAACAGCGGAAACACAATCTGCGCAAAAAGCCGTACCGAATTGCAGCCGTCCACATAAGCCGCTTCTTCAATTTCTCTGGGAATGGATGCGGTATAGCCGCGGTAGAGCATAACGGTAAAGGGAATTCCCAACGCCACTTCCACCAGGATCATCCCAAAGAGGGAACGGTAGATGCCGATAAGATCCATTACCCAGATGGTAGGCAGTATTGCCGGGGGAAGCATAAGTCCTGTCAGTATGAGAAAGTTAATCCCGATGGTAAGTTTTCCACTTACCCGCTGCAATACAAAACCTCCAAGGGAACAGACAATTACCAGTACCAGAATGGAAAGAGCGGTTATCACAATGCTGTTGTAGAATGCCCTGATCAGCATATAGTCCTGGGTCCGGATCACTTCAATGTAGTTTCCAAAATGAAAAGATGAAGGCCAGGCAAGATTCATAAGGCCCGCTTCCCGGCGATCCTTTACGGAATTCAAAAAAATAAAATAAAAGGGGACGATAAATATTATTATACTAAAGGATACCGCAAGAATTTCGGCGATGATGTAATTTCCCTTTTTTCTGATCATATTTCTATACCTCCACTTCCCTGCTTACCAGGAAACGGTAGAGGGGAAATACAATCAGGCCGATCATGAGAAGCATGACAACGTTTCCCGCAGTTGAAAGACCATAGAATCCATAGGCATACTGTTTATAAATTATTGAGGCCAGGGTATCGGTGGCAAAGCCGGGGCCGCCCTTGGTCATGGTCCAGATAAGATCGAATGTCCGCACTCCGCCGATAAAGGCAAGAATGATAACCGTATTTATTGAAGACTGCACCAGGGGCAAAGTAATATGCCTGAAACGCTGAATGCCCGAAGCGCCGTCAATAGCCGCGGCTTCGTAGTAGGTATCAGGTATGGCAAGGAGCCCCGCAATGTAGATAACAGTCGCCACCCCGACGCCTTTCCAGACATCGGTCATGATAACGGAAAGGAGGGCGAAGGAAGTATTACCCAGCCAGTCAGGACCTTCAATGCCGATCTTTGCAAGCGTGGTGTTGAAGAGTCCCTTTGTAGGATGCATGAGGGAATTAAAGGTAAGACCCACCGCTATGGTACTGACAAGGTTTGGAAAGAAGATGATGGATCTGATGATATTCTTTGTTTTGATGGGAGAAGTCAGGAGAACCGCGGCGCCGAGACCCAGAACGGCTTTAAAGGTGCAGGTGAGGATAGAATAAACAAGAGTATTCTGAACACCGATACGCAGAGAATACTCGGAAAAGAAGGTAACAAAATTGTAAAATCCTACAAAACGGAATTCCGTAAGAGTCCAGATAGTCAAACTGAAAAAGAAGGAGATGATCGTGGGAACGATGAAAATTATTACATAAATGATTAATAAAGGGGCAAGAAACCAGAGGGTGTAAATTTTTTGTTTCATACATACTCCACATGAAATTTCATTTCGTGCTCCATTCAGTTTTTTATGGAGATTGGGGCTGACCCAAACAGGCGTTAAACTTTTTGGTGGCCCCAATCTCCAGAATAAGCGAAAACGCTAATTTTTGCTTATTCTACCATCCGGGCAGATTAAGCTGCTTGGCCTGCTTCTCTACATCCGCATCATAAGCGACGGCGGCAGCCTTTGGTTCGGTAATGCCGGAACCTACTTCCACACAGATCTGTTCCAGATTCGGCCCCTTTACCGGGGATTCAAATTCCAGAGCAGGCTGGGTCTTACCCGCGTCAAAGTACACTTGTACTTCAAGCACCGCAGGATATGAATCGGCAGGAAGTTTGATTCCCTTAATCGAATAGGGTCCGTCAGGCTTTATTTTGGAACTGTAGATGTCTATCCCTTCCTGGGAAACATAGAATTCCAGAACTTTTTTGCAGATCTCAACATTGGGACTGTTCTTGTAAATGTACCAGCCTCCGGATTCCCACACGGTGATCCCGTGGTTGTCAGGATCATCTCCGGGCTGACCGAACATTCCGATATCGTTGATATATTGGGGATAGTTTGCCTGAATGTTGGAGAAGGGACTCAGCATGGGCCAGTGTACACCGGCTCCGGTGGCAATCATCTCAAGTCCCACATCATAGGTGGTTGCGAGAAAATCCTTGTTAAGATACTTTCCGGATTCCCAGAGTTTTTCAAAACTGCGCAGAGCTGCGGGAGTATTGCTGATCTTGACCTTGTTGGCGGTATAATCCGCGGGATAGTTCGGATAAGCCGCCTTCACATTGTATTCATCCCCAAGGACGATAAGCTGGCTTGTCCAGGTATCCTTGTATGTACCGATGATGGCTACCTTTCCGGCAGCCTGAATTTTTTCACAGTTTGCCATAAGATCTTTCCAGGTTTTGGGAACCTGAAGCCCCAGTTCCCTGTATACCCGCTTGTTGTAAACCCAGGCGCCTGAAACGGTGGAACTTATGGGAATCGCGTAAACCCGCCCCTTGGAAGAGGCTGCGGTTTTGAAGGAATCCGTAATCTTGTTCACCCAGGCTTCGTCGCTCAGATCCACAATGTTCCGTTCAGGATTTATGGCCTGGAGCAGGGAACCGGTATTGTAGAGAAAGAGGTCGGACATATCCCCTGTGGCAAGCCTGGTTTTGGTGATATTATCCCCTTCCGTTCCGCCGGGCCGGATCTCTACCTGAAACTCCACACCGAACTTTTCGGCTGCCGCATCCAGAACTGCCTGGGCACCGATGAAGTTGGTATCCTTGTCTATCAGTACACTGATCACGGTTTTTTTTCCGGCCTGTGTTCCTGAACCGGATGCCTGGGACTTTCCCCCGGCAAAACCTGATACAATAACCACTAGTGCCAGCAGAAGAACAAAAATACTCTTTTTCATTATACTCCTCCTAATAATAAAGTATTATTTATGATTCAGCCGAATTCCGCTGGTGTAAATGAAATATACAACAGTACAGGCTTGAAAATCCAACACTTATTGAGGTGAGGACACTTTTTTTTACAAAAAAACCAAAATGAGATTTATACTAAAGACATCTATGCGTTTCAGGACACGGCTTGTCCTTACCTATTCTTTTCTTGTTTCGGCCCTTATTACCATTCTGGCCTTTGCGTTTGAGATCTACAATTTGCGGCATCTGGAAACCCGATCCCTGCAGAATCTGGATATTCTCTGCAAAAATATGTCCCATCAATTGGACGAGATTGTACGGCCCATGGTTTTCATAACTGAATTTTTGCTTTCCGACAGTAATACCCTTTCAGCAATTACGGCTCTGGCAAGGGTAGAGCGGAATACAACAAACTCTTCCTATATCAGCCAGGCGAAACAGAATCTCCGCGTTTCCCTGTCTACCTATTGTAATGGTTCAAATTTCTACCGGGTTTCTTTTTTCAGCGAGAAGGGAGATATACTCTCCAATAACCTGCAGGTTCCTACAGCACCCGATGGAGAAGCGGATCTCGGCATAGTACCCCTGATTCCGGATGCCGATGAATACATGGGGAAGCCCGTCCTTGTTCCTCCATATATCGATCCATGGAATAAACGTTACCCCGTGCAGGTTTTTGGCATTCTCCGTCTTATCATGGGGAACAATACGGCAAGCTATATAGAAGTACAAAAGACGGCGGTATCCCTGGAAGAAATCTATAACCTCAACAATACCGGTTCTTTTCGTTTGGCAGTAATAAAGGGAAACGGAGATATTTTTTATTCACAGTTTGATGAAAAAGACAATGCGGTACTGGGTGAACTGCGGGGAAGTCTTACACATGATGGGAGCATAAGCCGTTTCGGCGACCGCCTGGCCGCGTCATGGTATTCACCCTATACCGATACCCATACGGTGGTAATCCAGAGCAGAACCGGTATGAGGGAAGCCGTTGGGGATACAGCCAGGATGACCATTATCATGGCCCTCTGGATCTGCATGGTATCGATAGCGGTAATCACCCTGCTTTCCCGGCGGATAACAGTTCCCATCGGACAGCTTATCCAGCGTATTGAACATACAAATCTTGACAATATCGAACATGATGTGCTTATGGATTTTCGGGATGATGAATTTGCCAGGCTCTGCCAGAGTTACAATGCCCTTCTCAAAAGACTTAACACTGCCCGCCTCAAGGAAAAACAGCTCGGCCTTCTCCATTTGCAGGCTGAATTTGATGCGTTACAGGCCCAGGTCAATCCCCATTTTCTCTATAATGTGTTGAATGTTATCTCTCACCGGGGAGTACAAAATGGCGATGAAGTCATCTGTGAGATCTGTGAAAAACTTGCTTCCATGCTGCGCTATTCCGCCGGAGTATCCAAACGGCTGGTGCCTGTTTCGGAAGATGTGGAATACTTGAAGAATTATCTCTATCTTCTAAAAACCAGATACCGGGACAAACTGATATACAGCCTGGAAATTGAAGACGAAGTTCTCCGCCAGATGATTCCCAAAATTGTTTTGCAGCAGTTGGTAGAAAATTCCATAAGCCACGGCTTTACTGGAAATTTCGGTATGATGCGTATTGATGTCAAAGGTTATACGGAGGGCCGGTATTGGTATGTGGAGATACGCGATAATGGCTGCGGTTTCAGGGAAGAAGAAAAAGCCAAACTGGAAAGCGGAATGGAAAAAATGGCCGGAGCGCTTAACGAAGGTAAACTCAATCTGGATATAGGAGGCATGGGTTTTCTCAATATCTATGCCCGTTTCCTTATTCTTTTTGGAAATGATGTAATCTTCCGCATTTCAGATACCGCTGACGGCGCAAAGGTTACCATTGGTTCGCTCATGCAGAAGGAAGAATAAATGTACCGGATGATCCTTGTTGAAGATGAACCGGCTGCCGCGGAGAATGTATATGATATTATCCGGATCTATTGCCCCCAATTTGAATTGGTTGCAAGCGGCGAAAACGGCGAAGAAGGTTTGAACCTGGCGCGGATACATCACCCGGATCTTCTGCTCACCGATATCAGAATGCCGGGCATGAATGGCCTTGAACTTATAATCCGCCTGCATGAGGAACTGCCCGATATTAAAACCATGATCCTTTCCGGCTATCAGGATTTTGAATACGCCAGAACCGCTCTGCGGCATGGCGCCATAGATTATCTATTAAAACCTATAAGCCCCGCCACTCTGCAGGATACATTGAACCGGGCCA
This sequence comes from Treponema sp., assembly GCA_031278095.1. Lineage (GTDB taxonomy): Bacteria > Spirochaetota > Spirochaetia > Treponematales > Breznakiellaceae > JAIRNJ01. Next base: position 8,521 of record JAITLC010000015.1, on the reverse strand, counting down.
TACCGGTACTTGAAAGCAGCCGGGAAAACAAAGCCACAAGCCTGATTCGGGAACTTCTTAACAAGGGAACGTATGATCCTGTGGAGTGCAAAAAATATTTTCCGGCTCCTCTTTACACGGCGGGGATCTGCAGGAAAAACGGCTTGCCAAAAAGATTTAGCGCTTTTAAGCCCCTTGTTTCACCGGCATTCAGGATTTCAGGTGATACGGTGGACATGTACGGCCGGGATGAGATGGAGTGTATTCACATTGAAGCGGCCGGTCTTCCGCCTTCAGAAGAGCTTGCACAGAAAATTTCCTGGCTGAACCGGGACATTTCCGGATACAGTACCATTGTTTTTTATGAAAAAGCTTTTCCTCTGCAGGAACTTCCGGTAATCGCCGGTCTCCTTTACGATACGCTGAACCGGGAGCTCTGCATCGGCAAGTCAAAGATAACCTTTACTTCTGCGGAAGAGCCTCGCAAGGGCTCTAATTTTTTTTCTTCCAACAGAGACAATAGCCTCATGTATTATCTTAAAGAAAAATGTTTTGACAAGGTACGGGCAATTCTTCTGGAAACGATATGCGCCTGCGAAAAGGCTGAACTGCCGCAGTTTCTTGCAGAAGAGGAACTTCGCTTCATTCTGGAAGAGATCCGCACGTCCCGGGAATATTCTGACGGAAAACAAAACCCGCCGGTGCAGAAAGAACCAATAGAATTTTTACTGGACGATGCCTTCTGTTATGCTACAAATTATGAAGATCTTAAGGAGAGCCTTCTCTACATTCTGGGCAAACTGCTTCCCGAAGAAGAACAACCCATTAACAAGGTAGACACCCCTGAATTCTTTTCCCTTATTGAGGGATATATCAAAAGCCATCTGGCGGAAACCATTTCCCTGCGGCAGTTATGTATCCGTTTTGGTATTTCCCAAACCTATATGTCCCGGCTTTTCCGGAAGTACAAAAATCAATCTTTTATCGACTACCTTACCTACATACGCATTGAAAAGGCAAAAGAGATCCTCTCTGACGGTACAACTCTGATAAAAGATACAGCCGCCATGACAGGATTTACCGACCAGTTCTATTTTTCCAGAGTTTTCAAGTCCCTTACCGGGCAGTCGCCTTCAGACTTCATCTCCGGTACGAGAGGATTACGCCGGCGGTCAGTATCCCCCCCCCCCCCGCATGGCTCTAAGGGACATACGAAAACGAGTAGGCTCCCGAACCGAGTTCCGCCCGGGCCCCGCCTTCGGCAGGACTGAATTCAATCCCGCCTATGGTTCCCGCTTTTGCCTCAGGCAGTATCAGGAGCGCAGTAGTATTGTGGGGTACCTTTACATCCACCTTCAACCCATTGTCCGATTTTTCCCAGCGTACCGAAAAGAGACCGTAGGCGGATTCATAGTTTGTTTCCGCCCAGGCGAGGGGGCCGCCGGGCAGGGGTTTTATGAGAGCCTTCTTGAAGCCAACAGTATCACTGTCGGTGTCAAGGCCGCCCACGGAACTGAAGATCCAGTCGCAGACCGCGCCGTATGCGTAATGGTTAAAAGAATTCATATCGGCGCTCCACATGGTTCCATCGGGCTTGAGGCCGTCCCAGTGTTCCCAGATGGTGGTAGCTCCCTTGGTTACCTGGTAGAGCCAGCTGGGGAAGTCTTCCTTGAACAGAAGTTCATAGGCCAGATCCGGCCTACCATTATCCGCCAGTACCCGGCAGGCAAAGGGGGTTCCCAGAAAACCTGTGGTCAGGTGATTGGTGTTTTCCTTGAGGAGTTCCACCAGGGTATCCAGCGTCCTCTTGCGGGCATGGGGAGGACAGAGATCAAAGTAAAGTGAGAGTATGCAGGCGGTCTGAGTCCGGGCGGCAATGCGGCCCCTGGGGCTAAAGAATTCCTCCCCGAATGAGGCGGCAATCTTCCGGTGAAGTTCTGTATACGTTTCGGCATCTTCCTTTTTGCCCAAAACGGCGGCGCTCTTTGACAGTAATTCTGTCGAATAAGCATAGAAGACGGTGGCGGAAAGATCGTTAGGAGTAGCGCCCAGATAACTTCCCTCTTTGGCATCCAGCGCCACCCAGTCGCCGAAATGGAAACCCGTATTGAAGAGCGTTCCGCCTTCGGCAACTCCCCGGATATAGTCTACCCACTTCTTCATGTTTGGGTACTGCTCTTCCAGGATGGCCCTGTCTCCAAAGTACCTGTACATAGTCCAGGGAATAATCACCTCCGCATCCGCCCATGCGGTGGCCCCGGCAGGTTCATCCTGCGCTGAATCCCCGTGCTGATAGCCCTTGAGTACATTGGGCGCCACATGGGGCACCCTGCCGTCGGGAAGCTGGGAAACCGCCACATCCCGGAGCCACTTTCTGAAGAAGGGGGCCGCTTCCATAAGAAAACTTGCCGAACGGCAGAATATCTGCGCATCCCCCGTCCAGCCCAGTCGTTCATCCCTCTGGGGACAATCGGTGGGAATATCCACAAAATTATCCTTCATGCTCCATTTGGTATTGATCACAAGCCGGTTCAAAAGTTCGCTGGAAGATGTAAAACTTCCCATGGGCCTCATGTCCGAATAGACCGCAATTGCTTCAAAATTGTTCATATCGAGGCTTCCGGGCCACTCATCAACTGCAATGTAACGGAAACCCTGAAAGGTAAAATGCGGACTGTAGCTTTCCTGCCCTTCGCCCCGGAGACTATACTCAATAGTCTGTCGGGCCTTCCGCAGGTTTTCGGTGTAAAAGTTGCCTTTTGCGTCAAGAATCTCCGCATGGCGGATCTTTACCCTCTCGCCGGCCTTGCCGCTTACAGTAAAGCGTACATAACCTGAAATATTCTGCCCAAAGTCGATAACCCGGTCTCCGCCGGGGGTGGTAAAGAGAGAGAGGGCCTTGAAATGTTCCTGTTCTTTAACCGGAAGCCCGTCTGCCGCCTTCAACATGGAAACGTCATTACTTTCCACATATGCCGGTTTCCAGCTCTGCTCCGTAAAACCGGCTTCGCTCCAGCCCCACTCTTCCTTCTGTGCATCATAGATTTCGCCGTGATAGATCTCCGAATAAAGCACCGGGGCCTTATTGTATTTCCAGTTACCGTCGCTGCAGACAAGTTCCACCGTATCGTCTTCATACACTACCCGAAGCTGAGCGATAACGGCGGTACGTGTGCCGAAACAGTTCCGGTGACCCAGCCAGCCGGCCATGTCTCCCTTGTACCATCCGGGGCCAACCATGAAGCCCAGCGCATTGAGCCCCTGTTTAAGCGCGGTAGTCACATCAAAAGTCTGGAAGAGAATCCGGCTTCCATATTCGGTAAAGCCCGGCGTAAGCCTTTCATCCCCCACCCTTGTCCCGTTGCACCAGGCTTCGTAGATCCCCTTGGCGGAGGCATATAAACGGGCGGATTTTATCTTTTTGGAGAGATTGAATTCCGTACGCAGCGCCGTCCCTTCGGAGGAGGCTCCGGCATTTTCATCCTCCGCACTGATAAACGCCGCCTTCCATTCATTCTGTTTAAGCATGGAAACTTCAAACCAGGCGCTTTCACTCCAGGGGCTCTCTTCGCCCAGATTGTCCCAAATCTTTACCCGCCAGAATTTCTTCTCAAAGGACGCAAAACTCAAACTCTTGCAGGAAACAAACTGCGATTCTCCTGAATCGATTTTCCCGGACTCCCAAAGTTCAGCATGAAAGTCCTCAAAGGAAGAGAACTGTAGACTATAGGCGCCCTGCAGGACATTCTGTTTATCCGACTCAATTTTCCAACCGAAACGGGGCATCCCGGTGTGAAGCCCCATCGGATTTTCGCGGTACTCGGTACGAAGCTGAACTGCCTTTATCATATATGCCTCCGGTAATCTATTGAAAATCAAATTTTCATTATTGTAAATAGATAAAACAAAACCGGGCAATGGAGTATAGAACAGAGGCCTCCCTTCGATCTTTCGGTCCATTTTGATTCGTGTAGAGGGGTTTAATACCCCGGCCTCTTGGTCTAAACTAATCCACAATTCGGGAAATGAGTACACTGTACCGTAACGAAAAATTTATCGCAAAGTCGAAAGTTGAAGAATACACCCGAATATGTACGCGCAGGCGTGTTTCCGGGGAAAACGGCGCAAGCGAATCCTTTAGGACGAAAAACCAATAGCTCTACTGCCTGCAAAAGGGGTATTATCACAGCAGTTTGACATTTAACGCTATACTTCCTTAAAGAACGCATTTTGCGTACCGTTTTGGTACGAAAAGATGCGCAAATGCAAGGCCTGTCCACAAAGTAACCGACTTTGTGGACAGACACTATATATGGATTTTAGGGGCAAATTCACGGCCCTTTTTCACATTTAGTACTAAATGTGAAACTGCTGGTACTATCAATCTTGACGTTTTCCGTATATGTTGTCAGAATTATATCCGAGGTTTTATGAATATTTGGCAGGAAAACGCGGAACTGCGTTTTGGGCTCATCGACCGTTCTGACCGGCTTACACTTTCCTCCGCGTTCGACTTCTTCCAGAAAGTTGCCATTAGCCATGCCGAAGTCCTGGGCGTGGGCCGGGATTCCATGGCGAAAACGGGGCAGGTCTGGATTCTCTCCCGCATCTCCGTGCAGTTTGACAGGCGGCCCTGTTACGGTGAAAAGGTTGTTCTTCGAACCTGGCCCCGGGGAAGTGAGAAGCTTTTTGCGCTTCGGGATTACGATATCCGGGACGAAAAGGACAACCCCGTTGTCCGGGGACGGAGCGGCTGGCTCATCATAGACATTGAAAAACGGCGGCTCCTGCGGCCCCAGGCGATCATGGCGACCATGCCTCTCAATGAGGGGCTTGATGCTCTCATCGATGGCGGTTCCGGTCTCCCCGTCAGGACTGGTCTCTCCAAAGCCGCCGAACGGACAGCCCGTTATTCAGACATCGACTACAACGGCCACGTAAACAATACCCGCTATATCCAGTGGATTCAGGATCTCATGGAATATGAAACCCTGGAGAGGGCTTCCCGGATGCGGCTGGACATTAACTTTATAAATGAAATAAAGCCGGGCGAAGTTACCGGCCTTTTTACCGGCCCCATTGAAGACAGCCCCGAGGCTCCCGCCCCCGGAGAGTGGCTTAACGCCCTGCAGCAGGCCGAGGGTAAGGCAGAAAACCCTGTGGAACAAGCTCTGGCTATCGAAGGCCGCAAGTCCGGAACATCTTCCGAAACCGCTCAGGTGAATTTCCGGGCGGAATTACGGCTCTGGGGATAGATGACTCTGTTTCAAAATTCGGTGATCCGGCAGGGCATAATTTTGGAACAAGCTCAGACGCCTCTTTCATTTTTTAACCAAAATACATTTGACAAAATTTTCCGGTCATGATAGATTTTAAAAGTAAAATGTTCGATTTTGAACATTACATGGGGGAAAAGGAACAAGGCTTGCCATGAATGAAAGACAGCAGGAAATTCTGGACATTCTCAAAGAGCATGGCTTTGCCTCGGTTGGCGGACTCTCCAGCCATTTTGATGTTTCGGAGATGACCATACGCCGGGATCTGCAGATCCTGGAGGAAAACAGCGTTGCCCGCCGGGTACACGGCGGGGTAGTCTCTGTGGCAAGCCTGGAACAGGAACCGGTTTTTGATGAACGGGCAGCAAGCCTTGTGGAGGAGAAAAAGATCATTGCGGATCTGGCAGTTGAAATTGTAAGGGATAACAGTGTTATTGCACTGGATACCGGTTCTACCGCACTGGCTCTGATACAACGGCTCACTTCAAAAAATAGTCTCACCATCATTACTACCAATATCCATATCATGCTGGTGTGCCTGCAGCACCCGAACCTGAAGGTAATCGTTCCGGGAGGAGTTCTGCGTCCCTATGAAGGGTCGCTGGCGGGGGCAAGCACGGTAGAATTTCTCTCTGCCTGCCATGTGGATCAGTTTTTTATGGGAGTCGGCGGGATTGATGCCAAGGCCGGGGTTACCGAGTACAGTCTGGAGGATATTGCGGTCAAGCGGGCGCTGTCCGCCAATGCCCGGCAGGTTATCGTACTGGCGGACTCAAGCAAATTCGGCAAAGTGACCTTCGCTTCGATCTGTCCCCTTGATGAAATCGACATGGTGATAAGCAATGAAGCTCCCGATCAGAATTATGCCAAAATCTTTGACCGGATCAATATCCCGGTAATGTATCCCCGGGGGATAAGCAGGGCCGGATAAAAAGGAGTATATATACATGAGTAAGGGCTGGATAAAAAAAAATTTCGGCACGGTAAAACCGGTTATAGCAATGTGTCATTTTGATGCGCTGCCGGGGGATCCCAAATATGATACGAAGAAAGGGCTCAACTGGGTTATTGACCGGGCCCGGAAAAACCTTGCGGCCCTGCAAGAGGGCGGCGTTGATGCGGTGATGTTTTCCAATGAATTCAGCCTTCCCTATCTTACCAAGGTGGAACCCATAACACAAACCGTGATGGCCCGGATTATTGGGGAACTCAGGCAGGAGATTCATGTACCCTACGGAGTGAATGTACTCTGGGATGCCGGAGCAAGTGTGGAACTGTCGGTAGCGGTTGGCGCATCTTTTGTCAGGGAAATTTTTACCGGTGTGTACGCCAGTGATTTCGGCCTGTGGGACACCAACTACGGAGCGGTGGCCCGGCTGCGGAGCCGTCTGGGGGCAGGGGATGTCAGGCTGATGTTCAACATACTCCCCGAGGCAAGCGCCTACCTTGGTCAGCGGAGTCTCGCGGAAATTGCCAAAACCACGGTATTTAACGGAGAGCCCGACATGATCTGTGTTTCCGGGATGAAGGCAGGAGCCGTAACCTCAACAGAAGCGCTGCGGGAGGTGGTAAAGGCCGTTCCCGGTACGCCGGTGTTTGCCAATACCGGTGTCAACATTAAAAATGCGGCCGAACAGCTTTCCATCGCCGATGGAGCGGTTGTCGGCAGTACTTTCAAAAAGAACAATGATTTCTTTGACATGGTGGATCAGGAAAAAGTAGCTCGATTAATGGATGCCGTCCGGGCAGCCAGAAAATAGAGAAAGGAGTGTAAAGATGAAGAAAATTGCGCTGGCCGTAATTCTCGTCACGGCTCTTGCCGCCGCAGTATTTGCGGGAGGCAAGAAGGATAACCAGGCAAAGGATGGAGCCAAAAAGATCACTGTAGCAGTGGTTATGCCAAGTCCTTTGGGGGATCGTTCCTTTGTTGACAGTGCGGCGGCAGGGGTACGCCGGGCGAATGCGGAACTTCCCGTTCAGGCGGATATCATCGAAACTCAGGGGGTTCATGAACATGAAACCGCCATGAGGAGCGCCATCAACAAGGGCTATGATCTCATTCTGGGGGTCGGCCTTGATACCCAGATGATGCTGGATCTGGCTACCGAGTATCCTGATCAGATGTTTGGTTCCCCTTCAGAACTCTTTGCGGACAACCTGCCCTCCAACCTGGCTTCTCTGCTCATCAACGTGAACAAGTCCAGTTTTCTTGCCGGGCTTGCGGTCGGCTCCCTTACCAAAACCGGTAAAGTTGGCGCGGTCTGTGGCGGCGATGCCCCCGGGATCAACCAGTTCTTTTACGGTTTCAAGCAGGGAGTTTTGGTAAACCGTCCTGATGCCAAGGTTTATGTCAACTACCTGGGTTTTGATTTCTCCAACCCGACTCTGGGCAAGGAGAGCGCTATCGCCCTTTACGATGAAGGCTGCGATATCATCTACCAGGTGGCCGGGCTTTCCGGCGAAGGGGTTCTGGCTGCAGCGGCGGAACGGAAACTCTACGCTATCGGCGTTGATAATGTACAGGATGGTTTTTATCCCGGCAGTATTATCCTGAGCGTAATCAAGCGGGTAGATAACAGCACCTACAGCCTTATTCAGGATTATGTAAACGGTGTCTACAAAGGTGGTTTCCGTACCCTGGATCTTGAAGACGGAGCTACGGGCATTTCCTGGGACACCGGGGCCGATGATTTTGCAAAGAATGGCCCTGCCGACATGACGGCAAAATTGACGTCCATCAAGACCCAGATTGAAGATTACCGGAAACGGATTCTTTCCGGCGAGTACAAGGTCTACGATGCCCTGAAAGAACCTCTGTGGGATAACCTGAAATAGTTTGAGCTTGTTCCGAAACCAACCGGGTTTTGGAACAGCAACCCTTAAAAATGAAATTTCGCAAGGCCAAAGTCTTGAGAAATTGTAAGAGCCGGTGAAAACCCAACCGGGTTTTGAAACCGGCTCATTTGTGATTGAATTTTTGAGGTTATCTATGGATGCGATGGTAGAATTTCGCGACATTAACCGTTACTATCCCTCAACCGCGGTGCAGGCAAATGATCATGTGTCTTTTTCTGTGAAGGCGGGGGAGGTACATGCCATCTGCGGGGAAAACGGGGCGGGAAAATCGACCCTGATGAATATCCTCTTCGGGCTTGAAAAACCTGATTCCGGGGAGATTCTTATTAATGACAGGCCGGTTGCTTTCAAGTCTCCTTCCGATGCCATTGCCAATGGTATCGGCATGGTGCATCAGCACTTCAAGACAG
>JAITLC010000013.1 GCA_031278095.1 Treponema sp. | reverse complement strand
GGTATTAGTTAGTGTCTGTCTATAAAGCCGGTTACTTTGCGGACGGACCTTGCATTTGCATACACAAATGCGTTTTTTAAGGAAGCCGCGGACCTGCGGTTCGAGTCCATAATGTGTCTACATTATGGGCATGCAGTCCTTGCCATACAGTTATAATGTACAGCAAATTCTCCGGATGCTGGCTACCTGTTCAGCGGGAGGTGGAAATCTGCTTCTCAACAATAGAAAAGGGCGACATAGATTCCTTTATGACCCGCATAAAAGCTTTTACAGCGAATATGCCCTACGGCCGCAGGGGCAAAGAAGAACAGGTCATCCAGAACGCTTTCTACATGATCTTCACCCTCATGGGCCAGCTTAGCCGCGCGGAGGTACACAGTTTCAAAGGCCGTGCGGACTGTGTTGGGGAAAGCCGGGACAGGGTGTATCTTTTCGAGTTCAAGCTGGTAGAGGATGAAGGCCGGAACGGAACCGGCAGGGCTCTCGGGCAGATAGAGGAAAAGGGATACGGGGAACCGTACCTTGAGGCAGGGAAAAAGATCGTCAGGATCGGCGTAGAGTACAACCTTGCAAAGCGGCTTATGGGTGATTGGGCGGTATCCGGGGATTAGCTGTCTCACCGCGGATCCCCGGTGTGTTGATTCGTAGCGAAGGGTTTAATACCCCGCCCTTTAGGGCGTTCTTAAAGTATTAAACCCTGAGTCTAACCACCACGGGAGAACAACATACCTCACCCTTCAGGGCGAGGTTGTTGATTGATCTGTACGAAGTATAATCTCCCGGTTATCGCCTTTTACCCCGGAAAAAGCGTGATAATTCCCCCATTTTACCCCGGAAAAAAGGTGATTTCCGGCCGGATATTATCGCCGCCCCTGTGCTATAATAAACCCCATGCTCGGCCGGACGGGGAAGCAGTTCCTCCTCTACTATGTCCTTTTCTTCCTCTGCCTGGTTGTTCTGTTTATCCCGGTTTACCACATTAACCTGTCCATGGTGTCCAGGACGTATCTGGACGCCGCGGGAGCCTTCCTTGAGACGGGGCTTTCCAATTTCGAGGAAGACATCGGCCATCTGGAAACCCTTGCCCAGAGCGCCTACAACAACCCCAAGTTCAGACGGCTTTCCTATATCGGGGAAGACTTGACCATTGCCGATTATTACTACACATCCTCCCTGGTGGAGGATTTTAAGCGGTATTTTGCCGCCGCGGGAATGGTGGCGGACTGCGGAATAGTGTGGACAAGCGGGATCGTCCTCAGCTCCAAGCGCATCTATTTCCCGGGGGAGAATTTTTATCCCGGTTATTTCATGCAGGAGGGGGTTTCTTCCTGGGAAGACTGGATCAAACAGGAGCCGGCCGGCTATTCGGTCAGCGGTTTCGTGGCCCAGGCCAGATTTGTTACCCTGGAAAGAACCTACGAGGGCGTCGCCCTCCGGATCAGTTTCTCCGGCGGTTTGCCGCGGAAACAGCCGGCTTTCTTTTTCGCCACCCTGGAAAAGAGCTACATCCTGTCGCGGCTGGCAACCAACGAGGTACTCAGGGACGGCCGTATCCGCCTCCGGGAACCTGGCGGAAGTATCCTTATCGACAGCCTGGGGCAGGAGAAAGAAACGGGGGGCAGAGACGGCATGGTTTTGGTTGAAATGGCCGGCCGGAAGCGAGGCTTCAGGGTGGAACTTGACATTCCCAACGCGGTATTCAGCCGGCGGCTTCTCCCTTTTAAACGCCTCGCCGTGGCGTTTGCCTTTGTCTATATCCTAAGCGGCGTCCTGCTGAGTATTTTCTTTGCCCAGCGCAACGCAAAGCCGATACGGGAGATTGTGAAGGATGTGCTGAATTTCGGCAGCCGGCAGGTTTTGGATAGGAACCCGGAAGACTTCAAGAGCGACTACCAGTACATTCAGCATTTTCTTTCCAAGGCCGGGAATGACTACGACTCCTTTAAAGCCCGGCTTTTCCGGCAGGAAGAACTCCAGCGGGAAAATCTTTTTGAACGCCTCCTCCACGGACTTGTGTACTCGGACGCCGTTTACCAGACGGTAAGGGAGTACTTTCCGGATTTCCCCTCTCCTTTCCGAATCGCCGCCATTGCCCTGCCGAACATGGAAGACGCCATCCTGGCGGCCTATACCATGCGTCAGGCCATGATCCAGGATATCATCAAGCCCCACATACCGCCTTCGGGTTACGCCCATTTTTCGGGGAACACCCTGGTGCTGCTCTTGCCCGATGAAGATGCGGAAAAGCTCCAGGAAGGTCTGCGGCGCTTGAACGCCGATTTGCGGGCCAAACTGAACGCGGACTGCCGAGTCGCTCTGGGCGGGAAGGCGGCGGATATACGGAATATCCACCAGGAATTCTACCTTGTCCGTCATCTCCTGCGTCTTCCCCGCGATTTGACGGAAAACGATGTTCTGCGGAACGAAAATATCTCGCCTCTTTCGTTTCCCATAGAGCTGCTTGACGCCTCACGGCTCTACGAACTTATGCTTCACGGTGAAGAAAGTAAATCGGTTGATTTTATTAACAATATGTTCTACGAAATGTGCCGGCTGGGTTACGCCGATGAAAATGATATACAGCAGCTCTTTTTCCTCTACCGCCGCATCCTTCTGCAGATTGTCAAGGATCTTGAACTTGATATCGGCAAAGAAGAAATTATTCCCGCCTACAATTCCCGGGAGGAACTTAGTTTTCTTTTCGCGAAAGTGGCGGAATCCATACGGAAGATCTGCGGCATCATCAATTCCCGGCGGGAGGGCAGGGAGACCGAATTTGAAAGGTCGGTGATCGGGTACATTGATGAAAATATCACCAATACCAGCCTTTACACCAGAATGGTTACCGGCTGCTTTCATATCTCGGAAAACCGCCTGCAAAACATCGTCCGGCGCTGGACCGGCAAAAGTTTTCTTGAATACGTTGAATATAAACGGATGGGTCTGGCCAGGGAGACGCTCCTCAAGACTTCCAAGCCCATCTCCCAAATAACCGGTGAATGCGGCTATTCCTCGGAAAATTCGTTTTACAAGGCTTTCCGCCGTTTTTACGGTATGCCGCCCAGTGAATTGCGCCCAAAAT
>JAITLC010000009.1 GCA_031278095.1 Treponema sp. | reverse complement strand
CGTGATACCCGGTCAAGATCATCGCGTCTACGATCAGATCAGGGTCATCACCGGGCTGGATAAAGATGTGTCCTGACTGCGTATACCTTGGATACAGCGCCATTACCGGCAACCTCCCGCCAGACGATACTTTCTTCAAAACTTTAAGAGGGGGGCCTGTTACTGTACGGCGGGTGACATATAATGGGCCGCCGTTCGGGATCCTGTTGCATTTACTTTCATTATAATAACGAGACGGGGGTAATACAAGCGAACTGCAATTTTACATTTACTTGTCCATGATGCGCCCGAATTTCTTGCGGAATTTTTGGACATATAGGTAAAATTACCGGCAAGCCGGCGGGTATCCTTTTCAAAATTGTATAAAACCGTTATATTTAGGGTATGCAGTTGTTACGATACCGGTTTTGTCCTTCTGTTTTTGTCTTTTTGTTCCTGCTTTTTTGTTCCTGCAAACTGCCTCTTGCCCAGGAAGATGCGGAATCGTCTGTCGATGAGAGTTACGCCGGGAAAGAACGGCGGGATTTTTACGCCATTAATGCGCTTAGTAATGCGCCATATTCGGTGCGGGGGGTTCACCTGGCGGAAAATGACGTCTGCATTGTCTATGGGGAGTATAGCGCAAAGGTTCCCCTGTCTACCGCCGAAGAAATCGCCCGGGAATACGCCGAACGTATAGCCCCCAGTATAACCGGTGTTTTCGGGAATTATTACCCCAAGAATAAAAAGCTCATCATCCTCCTGCTGGATATTCTTGACGGGTATAGCAAGAATGATGGTACTTATGTCGCCGGTTATTTCAGTGTGAAAGATATATTCCCAAAAAACCTTATGTCTGGTTCAAATGAGGCTTCAAATGAGGAGCCTATGCTTTATATTGACATAAACCCGGGCAAACCTGGTGACGACAATTTTTATCCTACTATTGCCCATGAGCTTCAGCATCTTATCAATTTTTCCTCCCGTTACGAAAAAAGCAATCCCGATCTTGACTCTATCAAAACACAGGAGGATATTGACCAGTTCATCGCGTCCGTACAGCAGGACGATTGGGTAGACGAGGGCCTTTCTTCCGCGGCGGAATATATCTACAGCAAAGCCTCGGGTAACGGACATATTCAGGACAAGATTAAGTATTACAACGAAGCGAAGAATTATTATGACAAAGGGCAGAGCAATATTGCCAGGGGAAATAATTTTTTTACCTGGGGAGAAAATGATACTTTTTTATACGATGATTACGCAACCGTTTATCTTTTTTTCCAGTGGCTCAGGATTCACGCGAATGGCACTTCCATTTACCGCGCCATTATTGAATCGGAGTATACCGATTACCGGGCGGTAACTACCGCAGCGCGTCAGCATATCCCCGGTCTTTTTGAGGAGATGGATTCTACCGATGACCAGAGCTGGGAATGGGAGCGGCTTCTTGAAACCTGGCTTGCGGCAAACTACATCAACGCCCCAAAAAAAGAAGATACGGGCGGCCTTTTCGGGTACAATAGCGAGTTCACCCTTAGCCCGGTTATGCTGGGCGGTAAAAACGTTTCACTGTATCCCGGCGAGGGCGTATACAGTGAATTGGAGGGCGAATTATTCAGTTATCCCCAAAGCTCCCCAACGCATATCCGTTATGCCGGTCTGGACGGGACGGAAAATCTGATAAACCGCATAAGCCAGGACATTTCCGGCAGAGGGAACGCGCTCCTCACCTTTAACGCCAATTCCACTGTAACGAGGAATAAGTACGGTGTACCCACCAATTCTGAATTGGGCACTCTAACAGGCATCGCCTCCCCGGAACGGCCCGCGCCCGGCCGGACCACTGGTTTGCCCGCCAAACCCCTCCCGATAGATATACGGCCCCCGCTTCGTTTTTAACGGTTTTTACGGTACCCGGTAATAGCCGTATTTGGGGCGCCCCCCCATGGGTACGGCCCTCCCTTTCGGGCTTTATGATGATACGCTTCACGGTCTCCTGCCGACCGGGTTTCCCCGGCGGACAATAAATTCCTGTTTGGCCGCCCAGGGATTTTCCGTGGCCCTTTCCGCCCGGACGAGAAAGTATTCCTGCGCACGGAAAGGTTCCTCATCTTTCTCCGGGGTACGTCTGGTCCAAACGCCGTCCGCGCCAAGCTGCCAGGACTGCTGATTGTCGCGGAAACAGGCTTCCAGAATGTCACGGACCTCTTCCCGTATATCCGCCTGAAGTACCGGAAACATCAACTCGACCCGCCGTTCCAGGTTGCGGGGCATCCAGTCCGCGCTGGAAAGGTACACTTCCTCGTTTCCGCCGTTGGCGAAGAAAAAGATACGGGAATGTTCAAGGTAACGATCCACTATGCTGATGACCCGGATATTTTCGGAAAGATCGGGGGCGCCGGGTACCAGCATACAGATGCCCCGGATATTGAGCAGTATGCGCACCCCCGCCCGGGAAGCCCGGTACAGCGCCAGGATAACATCGCTGTCGGCCAGGGAATTCATCTTTACCATGATGCGGCCGGGAGTCTGCGGACTCGACCATTTTGCCTCCCGGTCTATAAGCTCAATAACCCGGCGCTTCATATCCGTTGGGGCTATTACAAGCTGCCTTGTGGCGTGGATCACCGAGTAACCGGTGATCATGTTGAAAAGCAACCCCGCGTCAAAGGCAATGTCTTCCCACACGGTAAATATGCCAATATCTTCGTAGAGCATTGCCGTTTTATCGTTGTAGTTTCCCGTAGAAAGGTGAATGTAGCGTTTTATTCCGTCCTGTTCGCGCCGGATAACAAGGGTAATTTTGGCGTGTACCTTGAGCCGGGCAAGCCCGTAAACCACAATTACCCCCGCCTTTTCCAGGCGGTTTGCCCAGGAAATGTTCCGGGCTTCATCGAAGCGGGCCTTGAGTTCCACCAGAGCGGTTACATGCTTTCCGTTCAGCGCCGCTTCTTCCAGCGCCCGGATGACAGGAGAATCCCCGCCGGTACGGTAGAGCGCGGTTTTTATGGAAATAACCTGGGGGTCCCGGGCCGCGTCACGGAAAAAACGCAGTACCGGATCAAAGGACTGATAGGGCAGGTGCAGCATCACGTCTCCCTGGCTTATCCGGTCCCAGAGGGATCCGTCCTCGTTCAGGGCGGGCTGAGGGTAGATGCGCCGCGCTTTCAGCCTCAGCCGGTCAAACCCCGGCGTTTCGGCAAGGGCGGACAGGGTACTGAGATCCAGGGGCCCCTCTATTTCATAGAGATCGTCTTCCCCCAATTCGAAACGCCGGGCCAGCGCTTCCCTGAGCCTGGCGCTTCCCGCGGTATAAACCATGCGGACCACCCGGGAAGAATCTCTGCGTTCAATAACCTCCTCCATGGCCTCCATAAAATCTTCATCCCTTTTTTCATCAACGGAAAAGTCCGCGTCCCGGTTTACGTTGAAAAGCATACTTTCCTTAATCGCGTACCCCGGAAAAAGATGCGCCCCCCGGCTGAGGATGACATCGTCCAAAAGGGTCCAGCGGAAAGTTTTCCCGCCGGAAGTATTGTCAGGTTTTTTGCCGTCGGGATTGCTGTTCGGCAGCCTGATTATCCGGCTGACTACGGAGGGTATCTTGACAATTGAAATATACTCCGCCGTTTCGCCGGTATCCTGACGGGAATCCGTGCCCTCGCTTTCCAGCAAAAAGGCCGCATGGATGGAGACCGTATCGATCATAAGGTTATTCGTCCCGTCATCGCCAAAACGGAGCGGGGTAAGAACCGGATAAATTTCCCGCATGAAAAACGACTCAAGAAAATCCATGTCTTCAAGGGAATACCTGTCCGGCCTTACCAGTTCCAGCCCTTCCTGTTCCAGCGCGGGAAATATTTCGTCCCACAGGCACCGGTACTGTTTCTTTACAATATCCCGTACTTTTTCCGCTATGGCTTTAAGCTGCGCCCCGGGGCCAAGTCCGGCGGGGTCCTGATCCGCCCCGACTCCTGCCCGCTGGGCCCGCTTTATTGCGGCAAGACGAACCATGAAGAATTCGTCAAAATTGGAAGACACAATGGAAAGAAAACGGAAACGATCCAGCGGGGGCAGATCGGGCCTGAGTCCCTCATTAAGAACCCGGTGGTTAAAATCAATCCACGAAAGATCGCGGTTAAAAAAATTCACGATAGCCATAACCTTCTATAATATCATATATACATAAACAATACATAAACAATTAACGCGGCCGAACGGCCAAACCGGACAGGAAACGAGGTTTCATGTCAGCATCACCTTGTAACCAAAAATATCCTGGAACATATCTCCCTTTTCTTCAAGACCCATAAGTTCCGAGCTGACATCGAAATTTCCCCCGGTGTGGAGGACAACGGTTTCGTTCCTGCGTTCTACGGTGATATTCCTGATACGCTGGGAATGTCCCCGGTCAAGCGCGTCGGCAAGGCGCAGAATTGACGCCATCTTGAGTACCAGAATCCGTTCCTCCCGCTGCAGCGCGATGTAATCAATGTCGGCCTGGGAAGGGGGATCGCTGCGGTGGTAGCGGATCACATTGGCGATAATGCCAAGCTCTTCCCGGTGCAGACCAAAAATTTCCGAATTGGCGACAATGTACTGGCCGTGCTTGTGGTGCCCCGATCCCCGGATAAACATACCTATATCGTGAAGCGTCGCCGCCACTTCCAGCATGACCCGTTCCCGGCGGTTCATGCCATGCTCCCGCGCAAGGGCGTCAAAAAGGATATTGCACAGAAACGCCACGTGCAGATTATGCGCCTCGTCAAAGTGGTACTTCCGTCCAAGATTCACCGCGGAGGCAATAATCTGGGAATAGAATTCCTCCTGTAGTTCCGGATCCACCCCCAGCGTTAAGTCGATGAGCAGGCCTTCCCGGATGGACACAAACGGTACTACTACCTGGGCGGCACTGGTGCGTTCCAAAAAGAGTTTGTACACGAGATTGCCGGGCACAAAGCCCTTCGAATCCGAGTAAGGTACCTGCAGATTCTTCACACATTCTTCGGGGCTGTAGTTCCGTATCGTGTCCACAAACCGGACAAATGCGTCCCGTTCGATAATCCAGCAGTCGTCGTTAAGTTCTTTCCCAATCCGTGTGGCGAGAAACCGCGCGTCGGAACCGGCAATCACAAAAACTTTGACATGATCAAGCTTCATTTCGGCATTGAGAAATTCGGAGGTGTTTCGTACATTTTCCCGCAGGTAGCGCCCCTGGGACTGCAGGGTATCCAGGGAATGGCGGAAGTATTGGCCGATAAGGATGGTTCCCAGATGCAGGCTGTGTGCGGCAACCATTTTCCCCTTGCGGAGCAGCATAATTTCCGTTGACCCGCCCCCCACATCGATAATCATGGAATTGGATCGCCGGAACTGGCTCAGGTCGTTCTTTAGGGCAGATCGCACCGCAAGGTACATAAGCCGGTTTTCTTCGATACCTTCGACAATGGTAAGCAAAAAACCCGTTTCCTGGCGGACCCGGTCCACGAACATATCCCGGTTGCGGGCAACCCGCAGGGCGCTTGTCGCGATAACATGAACATTTTCGCGGCTGATACCCCAGCCCGAAAGGAGTTCCTGGTAATTCCGCAGCACCAGGAGACACTCCAGAAAAGATTCCCGGGAAACCTCCCCGGAGGTAAACACATCCCGTCCCAGAGCTACGGGTTTTCCCGCCTGGTCCAGCGTCTTCCAGTGCCGGTCTTCGCCTATCTCGGCAATCAAAAGCCTGATGCCGGTCGAGCCGATTTCAAGAATCGCCACAAGATGATTAGTACTATTCATGTTTACTTCGAAATTCCCCCGCCCCTGAAACCCGCAGGGATTCCGGCCGGTATTTTCCCTAAAGCTTTTCCAAAACGAATTCGACGCTCCCGGAAACACCGAAAGGTTCCAGCAGTCCGCCCAGTAACCCGCCTCCCAGAAATTCGCGCAGCCGCGTTCCGTCCTGATTAATATACAGTTTGTCGGTCCCGCTGTTGAGCAGATCTTCCGCCGGGAGCGAATATTCGATAACCAGAGCGTACTCATCCCCAATCAGATCATAATCGGCGTAAATATTCTCAAAGTACTCTTCCCACAGTTCATCAATGGTAAGGACACTATCGGGGTAAGAGGCAAGCAGATCCGCAAGGAAATCGCCGAAGGAAATTTTGACGCGCTGTACCACGTGCAGCTCCGTACAGTTTAATGACGCGCTGAGGTTAAAAACCGTTTCCGGAAACCCCCTCGATTCATCGGCGGGAACGTCCAGCGCGCTGAATCCCCTCCATTCCCCGTTCAGTTCTTCCGCCGTTTCTATCGCGTACCAGATATCGTCTTCCCCGGTTTCCGCCTCGTCGTCTTCCTTCG
>JAITLC010000150.1 GCA_031278095.1 Treponema sp. | reverse complement strand
CCCCGGTTATATCGCCACCCCCATGAGTGTGGATACGCCGCAGGAATTAAAGGATGCGTGGATGCCCCTCATTCCGTTCCGCCGGATGGGCAAACCGGAAGAATTGATAGGCGCGGTGCTCTACCTCGCCGCGGACAGCTCCGGCTACACGTCGGGAAGCGATGTTATTGTAGATGGGGCCTATGTGTGCCAATAACGGGCTTTTTGTCCTTGGATAAAGGACTAAAGATAGAGTCCGTTCCAAAACTTCAGTTTTTGGAACAGGCTCGATACTCTTTTTATCTTATGGAGGAGAAATGATGAAAAAGTTCTTGGTGTTGTGGTTAGTATTGGCGGTATGCGGATTAGCTCTGGCGGGAGGCAAGAAAGAAGCCGGCGGCGAAAAGCATTATCTTTTTGGTGAAACCCACATGGATTTGACGGATCCGTTCCATAATACTATACGGGAAACTATACAAAAAGCCGTAGAGGCCCGGGGCGACCGGTTAATTTATTTTGACGGCGCTCTGGATCAGACCAGGCAGAACAACGGTATTGAGGATATGATTACCCAGGGTATTGATATATTATTCCTCAACCCGGTGGATTCCCAGGGGGTATTACCCATGCTGGAAGCCTGCAGGGATGCGGGCATAAAGGTCATCGCTATTGATTCCGGGGTTTCCAGGCCCGATCTTACCGTAACCTACATCCACGACGACCATTACCAGGGAGGCGTATTAACCGGCAAGGAGATCATCAGGCTTTACCCCAACGGCGCCAAGATTTGCCTCCTTGAAAATCCGCTGGCCGAATCGGTGGTGTCCCGGGTAAAGGGATTGGAAGACAGCATCAGGGGTTCCAAAAGCGTTATCGTCGATCGCAAAGCGGTTACCAGAATGGAACAGATCCTTACCTTTACGGAGGATCTGCTCCAGGCGCATCCCGACATGGATGTTTTTTGGTCCCTTAACTCCGACATTGCCCTCATGATAGAGGGAGTCCTGACATCGGCGGGAGTTGCCGACCGCGTTAAGGTACTGAGCGTAGGCGGAGGCCCGGCGGAAAAGAAAAACATCGCCGACGGAGGGGTGTGGGCAACCGCGGCGCAGTCTCCCATTACGGTTGGATCTAAAGCGGTTGAAGTAGCCTACAAGATATTGGCCGGGGAAAAGGTTGATCCCGAATATCCCTGCGACCTGAAATGGATCACCCAGGAAAACATCGCCAATTTCAATACCGCCGTTTGGGAGTAAAGGTTTTTGGGCAGGGCATTCCCTGCCCGGAAGGCCGGCAATCCCGAAGGATATTTTCTTGAAAAACGTACCGCTTCTGGAAATGAGAAAAATTTGCAAACGTTTCCCCGGAGTCAACGCCCTTGACGGGGTCGATTTCGATCTGTATCCGGGGGAAGTTCATGCCCTTCTCGGTGAAAACGGTGCCGGGAAATCGACCCTGATAAAAATATTGGGCGGTATTTACCCCAAAGATTCAGGCGAGATTCTTATTGAGGGCAGGAACGTGAATATTGGCGACGTAAATCAGGCCAGGGATCTGGGAATCAATGTCATACACCAGGAACTGGTACTGGTTCCTCATTTAAGCGCCGCGGAAAATATATTTCTGGGGCGGGAACCGAAAACAAAAACCGGACTTGTTGATTTTACCCTGATGAACCGGGAAGCTTCCCATATGTTCGGCAGTTTTAATCTGGACATTAATCCGAAGAAATTGATTGCCGAGCTTTCCATCGCACAGCAGCAGGTGGTGGAAATTGTTAAAGCCGTTTCATTCAGCGCGAAGCTCATCATTATGGACGAACCAACTTCATCCATAGCCAATAAGGACGTGGAAGCCCTCTTTCTCAATATCCGGCAGCTCAAGGCGCAGGGGATAGGGATCATTTATATTTCCCACCGGATGAGTGAACTGAAGGAGGTTGCCGATCGGGTGACCATACTGAGGGACGGGAAGTATGCGGCAACGAAGCGGGTTTCGGAAGCGTCCAACGATGAACTAATCTCCCTCATGGTCGGGCGGCCTATTACCAATTATTACACCAGGACGTACAATGACTGTTCCGAGGTAGTTCTGAAGGTTGAAAAGATACATACCACCCGGATCAGCGATGTCAATTTTGAACTGCGGAAAGGGGAGATCCTGGGGTTTTCCGGACTTATCGGAGCCGGCAGAACCGAAACGGTCCTGGCCCTGCTGGGAATTGACCGGGTGTTATCGGGGAAAATTTTTCTGGAAGGCAGGGAGATTGCGCCCGGTGAAGCGATCGGAACCCATATTAAAAAGGGAATCGCCCTGGTTCCGGAGGATCGTAAAGCCGAAGGGCTTTTTCCTTACCAGTCGGTGAGTTTTAATCTGACTTTAAAGGTGCTTTCCCGGTTTATCCGGGGTATTGTATATGACCGGGCAGTGGAACGGGGTATTGTGGAAGACGGTCTGCGGAAACTGTCCATTCGGGCGGCGAATGCCGCGATGCCCACGGGCCTGCTTTCGGGGGGGAATCAGCAAAAAACGATTTTTGCCTCCTGGCTCGCGGCGAATCCGAAGGTGCTTATACTGGATGAGCCGACCCGGGGCATTGACGTCGGGGCAAAAAGCGAAATATACGCCATTATGAACGAACTCGCAAAATCCGGGGTGGGTATTATTATGATTTCCAGTGAATTGCCGGAGATAATAAACATGAGCGACCGCGTGGTGGTAATGCGGGAAGGCAGGATCCAGGCGGTTCTTGAACGGGACGATATTAACCAGGAAAAAATCATGCAGTACGCAGTAATGCTATAAAAAGAGGAAAAGCATCGTGGAAATTATGGATAAATTAAAACGTAGCAGCATAGGAGAAGGATGCGCGGTGTACTTCAGGCGGAACGGAGGTATGCTTATCGGGCTATTTCTGCTCTGTATCGTTATCAGTATACGGTCTCCCCTGTTCCTTACCCAGCGCAATATAATGAATGTGCTGCGGCAAATATCGGCAAATATGTTTCTGGCATCGTCCATGACTCTGGTGCTTATTATCGGCGGCATAGACCTTTCGGTGGGATCCGCCCTGGCCCTTATCGGCGTGATAAGCGGTTTTCTTCTCGCCGCCGGCGTACCGGCGCCCCTGGTTGTTCTGTGCTGTCTGGCGCTCGGCGCGGTTATCGGTGTTATAAACGGAGTTATTATTGTAAATACCACCCTGCCTCCCTTTATCGTTACGTTCTCCATGATGAGTATACTCCGGGGCATCGCCTATGTTTCCACCGGGGGTACCCCGATGCGGATAGAAAACCGGAACTTTATCAACGTCGGTACCGGGTATCTGGGGCCGGTTCCCTTACCGGTAGTCTATATGGGAGTCATAGTGGCGGGCCTTTTTTTGCTGATGAATAAAACAAGCGCGGGGCGCCATATTTACGCAATTGGGGGCAATGATCGGGCCGCCCTGTACAGCGGCATCCCCGTTAAGCGGATACGTTTTTCTGTGTATGTTTTCAGCGGCGTCATGGCGGCTGTGTCCGGCATTACACTGGCGGCCCGTTCCTACAGCGGTAGTCCCATATTCGGAACCGGCGCCGAAATGGACGCCATTGCCGCCTGCGTCCTCGGAGGCATCAGCATGCTCGGAGGGAATGGCTATATCGGCGGAACCTTAATAGGCGCGCTGATCATAGGAATTCTCAACAACGGGCTTAACCTGATGGGGATAGATTCCTTCTGGCAGACCATCCTAAGGGGTGTCGTCATCCTCATCGCGGTGTACGTGGACTATATCAAGAACCAAAAGAAGTTTGTGCTGAAAAAATGAACAGGCCCGGCCGTATGGTCCGGTGTACTATTCCCCTTCCAGGTAGGTGTGGAGTTTTACCATAAGCTCCTGTATATCGAGAGGCTTACCCACATGATCGTTCATCCCCGCACTGAGGCACATTTCTATATCCTCCCGAAAGGCATTTGCGGTCATGGCGATAATCGGGATAGCCTTGTGAGTTTCCCCCGGAGACTCCGTTTGTGCAAAGCGCTCTTTTTCAAACTGCCTGATCCGCCGGGTGGCTTCGTAGCCGTCCATCTCGGGCATCTGAACATCCATAAAGATCAGATCGTAGGCTTCGGGGGCTTTGGTATACAGGTTAAACGCTTCCACCCCGTTTTCGGCGCTTGTAATCTCCAGACCGGTGGGTTCCAGGAGAGAGATAACGATTTCCCGGTTGATTTCCACATCCTCGGCCAACAGAATCCGGTGGTTTTCAAAATGATCCTGTTTCTTTTCTTCTTCCTGTTTTGCAACCGGCGCTTCCCTGCCGAGACACTGCTTGATAATATCCACAATAGCGGAAGGAAACAGGGGTTTGGGAAGGAATTTATCTACACCCGCCTCCCGTGCTTCCTTTTCGATGGAAGCCCACTCGGTAGTTGAAATCATAATCACCACCGATTTATTATGCCGGTCTTCCTTTATCCTGCCGGAAAGCTCTATACCGTTCATGCCGGGCATCTTCCAGTCAATAAAGTAGATGTCGAAAGGCCCCTTTTCTTTGATAAGTTGCAGCGCCTCTTCGGCTCCGTTTGCTGCACTGCAGGAAAAGCCCAATCCGGGGGCGAGTTCTTCAAAATACAGCCTGATATCCTCCGAATCGTCCACCGCCAGTATCCGGAGATTCTTCCAGTTGGCGCCCGGTGCAAGTATGCTGTCCTGTTCCGTATGGACCGCTATTTCGAGCCGGATGGTAAAGAAGAAGGCGGTGCCCTTACCCAATTCCGACCTGACGCTGATATTTCCTCCCATCATCTCCACAATCTGTTTGGAGATGGCAAGTCCCAGTCCCGTGCCGCCGAATTTACGGGAGGTACTTGAATCCGCCTGCTCAAAGGAAGTAAAGAGCCGTCTTTGCTGATCCTCACTGATGCCAATACCCGAATCACTTACCTCCACGGCAAGGATGCAGTATCGGCCTTCTATGGCTTCCAGCCTGGTCTTAAGCCGGATAAGACCCTGTTCCGGGGTAAACTTGGCGGCATTGGAGAGAAGGTTCGTTATGACCTGGGCCAGACGCTGATCGTCACCCACGAGGAAAGAGGGAATTTTATGATCCAGATAAACTTCAAAATTCTGTCTCTTTTCGTCAATACGGAAATTATTGACATTCACCACCTTCTGCAGCATCTTTTCGAAATTAAATTCTATGGGAGAAAGGACAAATTTGTTCGCCTCTATCTTGGACATGTCGAGAATATCGTTAATCACCCCCAAAAGGTGGGTGGAGGCATCGGTTATCTTCCTGAGACAATAGTCTTTTCTTTCAAGGTCTGCCGAAGGGCTCTGGGCAATGGCAGTCATGCCGATGATCGCATTCATCGGGGTGCGTATCTCATGACTCATATTGGCAAGAAAATCACTTTTTGCCTTGCTGGCCCTTTCCGCTTCTATCCTGGCGGCATCCCGTTCCTGTTCCCGCAGATCCCGGGCGACAGCCCCGGCAATAACGCTGGCAAGGAGGCTGACCAGGCTGCGATCGCTCTCCGTCCAGGCTCTGGGCCGCAGACATTCTTCAATGCTGAGTATGGCCCAGTATTTTCCGTCCACATAGAGAGGAGCCCAGATAAAGGCCTTAACGCCGAGTTTACTCAGGGCACTGTATTTTTCGATCTTGCCGGCATCATCAACATAGAGAGTGGGTATCAGTTCATCCTGGGATTTTACTGCAGGAAAACTATTCTTTATCAATTCATTAAGGCCGGCGGCTTCCGGG
Organism: Treponema sp.; assembly: GCA_031278095.1. Classification (GTDB taxonomy): domain Bacteria; phylum Spirochaetota; class Spirochaetia; order Treponematales; family Breznakiellaceae; genus JAIRNJ01. Next base: position 8,347 of record JAITLC010000150.1, on the reverse strand, counting down.
AAGATTTCATTTTCTTCCGCGGCGCGCCAGAGGTATGTGGGCCGTGAAACCCGGGAATCCGCTTCCGCCTTGCCCACGAGAACCCGGGTAACGTGGAGGAATCTCCCTGCCGTTTCGAGAGCGCCGGTGATGAGGTATGCAATGTTCTCCGAAGAAATAAAGCTCCGGGCCAGCCGGGACATGAGTTCCTGCTGCTTGAGCCGATGAGAAAAAATATCCTCTTTGCGTTTGTAGATAAAGAAACTCAGGAGCCCGGAAACAATGATAAATGCCATGGATCCGAGAAGCATCACCGCCAGAATCCTGAAACGCCGCCCGGTATCCAATATCTGCTTATCGGAAATATCAACACCGGCGGCTGCAATGACAACCCCGGCCTGGTTTGTTATGGGCGCATAGGCTGTAAGCAGCCCCGAATAGCCTTCTTCATAATCACCGGTAACTGAAACAACCGACACCCCCGATTCAATGACCTCCCTGACCTTTGCAGGCATGGGGGAGGGGGCGCTTTTCAGGCTGAGGGAACGATCCGAAATTTCGTTATCCACAATGAACTGAATCCTGCCGTCCCTTAGAGGACGCAAAATATACGTATGGAGAACATGGGCTTCCCTGGCAAAACGGATAATCCCGGCCTTGATTCTGCCATAGAAAGCCCTCTCAACATCATAGGGCGATTGAAGCCGCTCAAGTTCATCGGCAGTGACCAGCCCGGCTACGGCGCGGCTGTTGGCAAGGAGGCGTTCGGCTATGTTATCCCGGAAGGCAGTAGAGAAAATTTCGATCATGATGCTGGTGTATACAGTTATAACCAGCGCCATGAAGGCGGCCACCGAAAAAAGGATGACCGATAAATTTCCATACAAAGCTTTTTTTATGCCGGCCGACTTCATGTCTGAAAGAGAATCTTCCGGCAAATCCCGGCTTTCGGTTCCGGTGAAATGTCCCGGCACGGCGCTCATTCAGGCAAACAGGGCAATCGGTACAAAGGTATCAGTCTTCAATGCGGCTCCGCCCACAAGGGCGCCGTCGATGTTTTCTTTTGCCATAAGCTGGGCTGCGTTATCGGGCTTTACCGACCCTCCGTACTGGATGGTGATCCTTTCTGCAGCGTCCGCGCCGTAGAGTTTACCGATAAGCTTCCTCACAAAGGCGTGAATCACATCGGCATCTTCCGGTGTGGCGGTTTTACCGGTACCAATGGCCCATACAGGCTCATACGCGATGACAATATGTGCTAGTTCCGCTGCAGGAACACCTTCAAGGCCCTTTACCACCTGGGTTTCGCACACCTGTTCAGCCTTGCCGGCTTCCCGCTCTTCAAGCAGCTCCCCGACGCAGAGGATCACCTCAAGGCCGTGTTTCAGGGCAAGCTTCACCTTTTTGTTGATCAGGGCGTCATCTTCCTTGTAATTATGCCGCCGCTCACTGTGACCGAGGATCACCGTCTGGACACCCAGATCCTTGAGCTGAAGCACGGAGACTTCCCCGGTATGGGCGCCCTGTTCCTCGGAAGCCATGTTCTGGGCTCCCAGACGGATATTGCTGCCTTTAACAATAGACGCCACGGTTTCGATCAGCGTAAAACTTGGGGCAACCAGGTACCTGTGTTTCCCGTCCTTCAACTGGGAAACCAGGGCTTTTGCCAATTCGGCCGCCTCAGCCCTGGTTTTGTGCATCTTCCAGTTTCCCGCTATGTAATAACTCCGACTCATATATGCTCCTTGTGATATATTTAGACTTCCGGTACCCTGCTTAGACTAAAAACACATCTAAAGAAATAGCCGCCAAGTCGAAGAAAACGAAAAAAGGGAAGGAATATTATGTTTCTTCCTTCTGTTTCCTGCGGCCTTTTTCGGGCCTTACACCATGCTGCCTTTCTTTCCGGAAACACGCTTTCGCGTGCATATCCGGGCGTCTGCTTCGACTTTTTAAGATCTCGTCTTTCGGCGAGAGAGGTTGTGATTCTATTCTCTTTATCCCGGCAATTCCTCATATCAGTATGTTTAGTCCAATCAGGATACTAGCAGCCTGTTTCGCCTGTAGGTTTTTGCACCACTTTGTGCTGCAAAAACCACGATTTACGGGCTGTTTTGGCAGTTTGCAGGGTTTTATGTGCGAAGCCCAACAAACTGTTAGCCTCTGCAGACTTCGATGCCGGGGAGTTTTTTGCCTTCCAGGAGTTCGAGTGAAGCGCCGCCGCCGGTGGAAACATGGCTCATCTTTGAAGCAAGGTTGAACTTGTTCACCGCAGCCACGGAATCGCCGCCGCCGACCACGGTGATAACACCCCTGCCGGTAGCATCCGCCACGAGCTTTGCCACCTCTTCAGTTCCCCTGGCAAAGGCATCAAACTCGAACACCCCTACAGGACCGTTCCATACGATAGTTTTGGCCCTGGCAAGGACTTCTTTGTATTTTTCCAGGGTTTTGGGCCCTACATCGAGACCCATCAGGTTATCGGGAAGATCCTGGCTGTCCACGGGAACCGGTTTGGCTGCCGCATCGAAGATTTCCGCAGCAACCTGATCCACGGGAAGGACGATGTCGGCCCCTGCCTTTTTCGCCGCTTCAAGTATGCTCTTTGCCGTATCAAGCTGGTCATCTTCGACCAGGGATTTACCAATCCTGCGGCCCTGAGCCTTGAGAAAGGTATAGGCCATACCGCCGCCTATCACCAGTGCGCTCGCATTTCTGAGCAGGCTTTCCAGTACGGCAATCTTGCTGGACACCTTTGCACCGCCGATGATCGCCACAAGGGGCTTTACGGGACTTGTGACAATGGGTTCCAGGAACTGTACTTCCTTCTCCATGAGGAAACCCGCCACGGAAACAGGAACAAACTTGGCGATGGAGGCGGTAGAGGCATGATCCCGGTGGGCTGTACCGAAGGCGTCGTTTACAAAGATCTCGCCATAGCCGGCCAGTTCTTTGGCGAGCTTGTCCCGGTCAGCCTGTTCCTTGCTGGTCTCTTCCTTGTGGAAGCGTGTATTCTCCAGCATGATTATTGTCCCGGCGCTCTGACTCTCGATAAAGGCCTTCTTGCCGTAACAACCGTCTTCCCCGGCAAAAACCACGGGCTTCCCCAGTTTTTTGGCAAGGTATTCGGCCACAGGCTTCATCCGGTGCTTCCCGGCGATATACTTGTCCATATCAAAAGGTTTGCCGTCTTTTTCGGCCTTCTCCTGAGCCTTCCTGGAATCCTTTGAAGGGTCTCCCAGATGGCTCATCAGGGTGAGCGTTTTTACTCCCTGATCCAGAATGTACCGGATGGTGGGAATAGCCGCGGTAATCCGGGTATCGTCCTGTACTACCCCGTCCTTCATGGGCACATTAAAGTCCACCCGCATGATGACTGATTTGCCCTTGAGGTCTACGGATTTTACTGTCTTTATTGCCATATTTTTCTCCTTACTGTTGAGCCGGTTCCAAAATCTGACATTTTTGAACTGCCTCTGTTAAAAAAGAAAACCACGAACTACACAAACCACACGAACAAAGAATCAAGTCCGTGCTGTCCGTGCTGTCCGTGGTTATTTGAGGCTGTTCCAAAACTTCAGTTTCCGGAACAGCCTCCTGAATTTAACGGAAAAACCGGCCAAGTCCGGTTTTTCCGAGAGCCTGTTCCGAACCCAACGGGTTTTGGAACAGGCTCGCTTATCTCCGTTTGGACTGTCTCTTACTTTTTTTCATCGATGTATTTGAGGAGGTCTACAACCTTGTTGGAATAGCCCCACTCATTATCATACCAGGACACAACTTTGAAGAAACGTTTCTCACCAGGCAGGTTGTTCTGCAGGGTGGCAAGGCTGTCGAAGATTGAAGTATTGGTGTTGTGAACGATGTCTGTGGAGACAATCTCGTCCTGTTGATACTCCAGAACGCCCTTCAGATAGGTCTCGGAAGCCTTCTTCATAGCCGCGGCAATTTCCTCAATTGAAGTGTCCTTTGTCGAGCGGAAGGTAAGGTCAACGACGGAACCGGTGGGAGTAGGTACCCGGAAGCTCATGCCGGTGAGCTTGCCCTTGGTTTCGGGCAACACCTCGCCTACAGCCTTGGCGGCTCCTGTGGTGGAGGGGATGATGTTGATAGCCGCAGCCCGGCCGCCCCGCCAGTCCTTCTTGGAAGGGCCGTCTACGGTTTTCTGGGTGGCGGTATAGGAGTGGATCGTGGTCATAAGACCGGTTTCGATGCCGAAGCCTTCCTTGAGAAGCACATAAACCACCGGCGCGAGGCAGTTGGTGGTGCAGCTTGCGTTGGAAATGACATGATCGTTTTTGGGATCGTACTTCTCGTTGTTAACGCCCATGACAAAGGTGGGGATCTTCTTCTCCTTGCCCTTTGCGGGGGCGGAGATGATTACCTTCTTGGCCCCCGCTTCCAGGTGGCCGAATGCGTTATCACCGGTAAAAAGACCTGTGGATTCGATCACATATTCAACCCCGAGCTTGCCCCAGGGAAGGTTTTTCAGTTCTTTTTCGGCCATGACGCACTGAATTTCATGACCGTTTATCACCAGAATGTCGTCTTCGGCAGCGCCGGAACTCTTTTTGGTGGAAATAGTAGCCTGCATCCGGCCCTGGGTTGAATCATATTTGAGCTGATACGCGAAATACTTGGCGTCGGTAGTAATATCGGTAACCGCCGCCACATCGATCTTATCTTTGCCCAAAAGCCCCTGACCTACAAGGGACTGAAACACGAGACGTCCGATACGGCCAAAACCGTTTATCGCAATTTTCATAGAAACCTCCATAACAAATTATAGATTAAACATAGTAAAAAACAGGGAAAGATGCAATAGGAAGGAGACTTTTGCAAATATTTTGTAACATGAGCTTGTTCCAAAAAACTGAAGTTTTGGAACGGCCTCAAATCATCTGATAATATAGAGAGCCTTATGTTATCCTGTCCTTATATAGTGTCTGCTCACAAAGCCGGTTACTTTGCGGACAGACCTTGCATGTGTACATCTTTTCGTACCAAAACGGTGCGCAAAATGTCTTCTTTAAGGTAGTCTATAGAGGAGCAACGCCATGAAACAGCCCATTCATCTCGTCGGGAACGCCCATATCGACATCTTCTGGCTTTGGCGCTGGGAAGAAGGGTTTCAGGAAATCAGGGCTGCCTTCGCGTCCGCCCTGGATCGTATCAGGGAACATAAGGAGTTTGTCTTTACCTCGGCCTGCGCCTATTACTATAGCCTGGTAGAAGCCGCAGACCCCGTGTTGTTTGAGCGTATCCGGAAGGAGGTTAAGGCCGGGCGCTGGCGCATCGCAGGGGGCTGGTGGATCCAGCCTGACTGCAACGCCCCGGCAGGTGAGTCCTTTGTCCGCCATGGCCTCTATGCCCAACGGTATTTTAAGGAAAAATTCGGCGTTACCGCTAAACTGGGCTACAATGTGGACTCTTTTGGCCACAACGGAAACCTGCCGCAGCTTCTGAAAAAGGCCGGCCTGGACTCTTATGTGTTTATGCGGCCTATGGCTCACGAAAAAGCCCTGCCTAAACGGCTCTTCCGTTGGGAGGGCATTGACGGCACACAGGTTTTAGCGTTCAGGCTCCTGGGATACGGCACGGGGGGCGGCGCCGAATGGGGCGATAAGCTGGCCGGTCATATACGGCTCCACCTGGAGGCAGCGGAAAAGGAGGGGACGCCCTTTATGTGTTTTTACGGCGTGGGGAACCACGGCGGCGGCCCTACCAGGGAGAATCTAAGGACTATTGATGAGCTAAAGGCCGGGGGGGAACCTGTCCTGTACAGCGATCCCCAGCGTTTCTTTGAGGAGGCTGCCGGGGTGTCCGGCGTACCGGTTATACGGGACGAGATGCAATACCACGCTATCGGCTGTTATTCGGCGGTAAGCCGGGTGAAACGGGCAAACAACTACACCGAACAGCAGCTTATGTTTGCGGAAAAGATGCTGGCAGTGGTGGGCGGTGCGGACGATGACCGGGCGGAAAATACGGCGGCTCTTGCGACAGGCTGGAAAAAGGCGTTGGTCAGCCAGTTTCATGATTCCCTGGGGGGTTGTTCTATTCCCGGGGCGTACCCGAAGATTCTGGCGGCATACTCCTGGGGTCAGGAAACGGCCAATCAGATGACTACGATTCTGTTCCAGCGTCTTGCCGCAAAGGTTGCTACTTTCACGGAAGGTTCCACGCTTATTGTCTGGAATCCCCATCCCTGGGAAGTGAGGGATACTGTGGAGCTTATCGGCGCGACGGACGGGGTTTTTGACGCAGCGGACAGAGAAATACCCTTTGAGTACGCGCCTGCCAGCGCCATTACGGGGGGCTTTTTTTCCCAGGCTGTCCGGTTCAACGTAAGCCTTCCGCCCCTGGGCTACAGGTCGTACCGCCTTGAAAACTTTACTACCAGCCTTGATATTGGCCGGTTTCTGGATCTCCAGTACACCAGGACTGCTTCCAACCGGATTTGTTCCGGCGATTGGGAGGCGCGTATTGACCGGGAGAGTGGTTTTATCACTTCTTTCTATAATAAAACGAAAACGGCGAAAACTGAATTCCTGGGAGGCCGGGGTATTGGCCCGGTAATTGTGGACGATGAGTCCGATACCTGGACTCATGCCCTTTCTTCCTACCAGGGCGCCCGGCATCCTATGGCGCTGGAATCGTATACCCTTGTTTCCCAGGGGCCGGTTTCTGCTGAATACGAGATTGTCTACAAGCGGTTCGATAGTACCGTGATCCTCCGGGTCAACCTTAACGGCGAAGAGGGGAGGCTTGACATCAAGACCAGAGTTATCTGGAACGAACATCACCGGCTTCTCAAGCTGTGTATCGGTTCGGCTTTTACGGGCGGAACTTTCGTATCGGAAATCCCCTACGGCGCTATTGAGCGGGCAGCGGACGAGACGGAGTGGCCGCTCCAGCGCTGGGCGCTGTTGTCCGGCGCCGGAGCGGCGCTGGCGGTTTTGAATGACGGGATTTATTCCGGCAGCGCCTCCGGGGGGAGTCTCGATCTTACGCTGCTGCGGAGCCCGGTGTATGCCAACCATGAGAACCAGCATCCCCGGCCTGACCTGTACCACCGCTATGTTGATCAGGGGGAGCAGGAGTTCTTTGTCAGGCTCCGGGGCTATCCCCGGGGTGCGGGCAATGACGAGGCTGCCCGCCGTGCTTTGGAACTTAACCAGCCGCCGGTGTATGTTATCGAATCCGCCCACCAGGGGAAGCTGCCCGGGGAACAGAGTTTCTGCAGAATAAAAGAGGGTTCTACGGCGCTGATCAGTACTATTAAGCGTACCGAGGAGGAGGACGGCTGGATTGTCAGGGCGGTGGAGGCGGGGGGACAAGATACCCTGGCCGACATTGATTTTACCTGGCTGGGCGTGAAGAAGCCGTTCTCCTTCGGGCCTTACGAGATTAAGACTATCAGGATTGCAGACGGGGACGGGAACATAACAGAGACCAATCTGCTGGAAGCTGAAATGTAACCACGTAAGACTGTTTCAAAACCGTGCGCATTAGCGCACAGTCAATTAATTTTGGAACAGGCTCAGAAAAAATTTTACCCGGATATATGACTACCCGGATGCCTGTTACCGAAGCCGGTTTTCGGTGTCAAACCCGCTTTTCCGAGGAGAAATAGCGACGGTATTTTTCCAACGCAGCGATGGCGGCTTCGATTACGTCAAGGTTCACATCCTTCCCCAGTTCCAGGTTGATGCCGAGGCCGCCCTGGGGCAGGTACAGGGCCTCTATACATTCCCGAATATGCGCTTCAATGGAAGCGGGAGTCGCGAAGGGCAGCATCTGACGGTCCAGATCCAGGTTGATGGGTATCTTCCCTCTGCACACCCTGACCAAATTTTCAAGGCCGTTGGCCCGGTATTGGGGGTTTACCATATTGACACCCGTTTCCTGTAGATCGGGCATGATCTCCCAGATACAGCCATCAGTGTGCATGTAGACCAGCTTTCCGGCCTTGCGGGTTTTCCCGTATAGGGCGGTAAAACAGGGCTTCAGGTACTTAACCCATTTGTCCCGTCCTATGGCAAGACCCTTTTGCATGCCAAGGTCGTCGCCAAAATACTGAATTGGACCCGGGTTCTTCTCAATCGCTGCGTCCAGTTGCAGCATGTTGTATTCAAGAACCTTGTCGATGAGGATCTGCAGCTCCGGCGGCTCCTCGGCAAAGTCGAACATGGCCTCCTCAAAGCCTCTCAGGTCAAGGAGCCTTAAATACATGAAGCCGTGCGGCATCTTCCCCGTTCTGTCAGAGGGGATCTTCAGTGTCCTGATATCTTCCCTGGTCTTGACCGGATGGCCGGTAACGATGGATTCCATTCCCTCCTGTATGTTGCTCCATATACAGCCCCAT
>JAITLC010000130.1 GCA_031278095.1 Treponema sp. | reverse complement strand
CTCCCGTATGGTTTTCGTGTTCGCGTTTAACAGAGCATATAAATACGCCGCCAGTTCCGCTCCCTTGCCTCTCTTCCGGCTCTCCTTCAGTATACTACCCGCCGCCTCGGCGTTCAAGTCCGTTGCCAGCCCCTTGAGCCATAGGTTCTCCGCCAGCGGCAGCTTCTTGCTCTCGATAACCTGGATCGCCGCCGGATACCCGGAAATACTATAGATACCCGGAGATGTCTCAGCCACTACGCAGTTCTTTTCCTCCCCCAGGTATTTAAACAGTTCCCGGGGATAGCGGGTTTCTATGATGGTGATGGTCAGGTCATTCATGCCGGTCTTGTTCAGCGCGGCATACAGGAACGTATAGCTCAATACCTTGTAAAAGTCATAGACCGAAAAATAATCATCCGGGCTTTTATATTCCAGGATATTGACCCGCCTGAATATCCGGGCGATGTTCTTTTCGATGGCCAGATCCGGGGCCTTTTTGATAATGACTACGTCAATCTCCAGGGGCTCTGAGGTAAGGCGGTATTCGCTTAAGAACTCGAGGGCGTCCTTGTATTGTTCCAGTTCCAGCTTGATAGCCTGGACAAAGGCGGGGTGCCAGGGGATATGGGAGGGCGAAGGGGACGTATGCTGATCCATGGGGTTCTCCATGAAGCAAGGATAAGGGAAACAACGGATACTATCAACCTGGCGTTTTGTACCCCTGCGTTGCTTTTTCCAGCCGGTTGTGTTATATATTACCGGAACGAGGTTGTTATGCCGATGTTGGCTGATGAGGAAGCGGATGCCCTTGATACCTTTTCCGCCGAACACCTTAAAGCAATGGCGATTTGCGAAGCAAATCGCCCGGTATTCTCATGAGGTTCAAAGTAAAACTTTTTTTCACCTATTCCCTGCTGGTAGCGGCGCTGATCGTGCTCTCCGGCGTCATCTTCGGTTCCTTTAGTTATGACTACTTTGAACGGGTGGCGGATCAGGAAATACACATTTTAGCGGAGAGTATTTCCCACCAGCTTGATGAAACGGTCCGGCCCATGATATTCATCACCGAATTCCTCTTGTCCGATACCAAATCCCTTTCGGCCATCAATACCCTTGGCCGCGTTCCCCAGCGGGAAGGAGGCCCCCGGTATATCGGGGAGGCGAAACGGGATCTTGCCTCCAACCTCCTGACATACGCGACGGAGGCCAATTTCCACCGGGTAACGTATTTCAGCGCTCTGGGCGATATCCTGTCCAGCAACAGCCAGCGGGACGCTATACCCGACGGGAGCGCCGATCTGCGCCGGTTTGACCATCTCCCCCTGATCAACGCCGCCGGAGGGAAGCCGGTGCTCCTCCCGCCTTACGCCGATCCCTGGGACCCGAAGGATCCCCAAAGGGTATTCGGCGTGGCCCGGCTCGTTATGGGCAATGAGATTCCCTCGTATCTTGAAGTCCAAAAACCTTACAGAGTTCTGGAAAATTTTTATACCCCCGACGCTTCGGGCGCGATACGGGCGGGAATTGCCAACAGCCGGGGGGACGTTATTTTTTCACAATTTGACGGGCACGAAGAAAAGATCCTGCTGGCGTATCTTGATGAAGGAGCCGATCCGCCGGTTTCTGACCGGGCAGCTTCTGTCCAGGCGGAGGCCCGGCAAAATGCCTTTTCTTTTCGTACCGGTTCCGATATTGTGGCGGTTCAGTATTCTGCCTATACCGACACGTATACTGCGGTGATGCGGACGGGGAAAAGCATGAGCGCGTCGTTTGGATATATTACCCGCACGATAACCGGCCTCTGCCTCCTGGTATGCCTTGTGTCGGCGGGGCTTATCTACGCGCTCTCCCTCAAGGTTACCGCCCCCATAAGCAGGCTGGCCGCGAAAATGGAGCTTACCAGCCTGGATAACATCACCAGAGACATAGGCCTTGAGGGCGCCAACGATGAATTTGCCCGGCTTTACCAGGCATATAACCGGCTCCTCAAGCGCCTGAGTTATTCGATAAACCAGGAAAAAGAGATGAGCCTGCTCCATCTCCAGGCCCAGTTCGATACCCTGCAAACCCAGGTAAACCCCCACTTCCTCTACAATGTCCTGAACATCCTTTCACACCGGGGAGTCTTAAGCGGCGACGAGGTGATCTGCGGTATATGCGAAAAACTCGCCGCCATGATGCGGTATTCCGCGGAGATTTCCCGGCGCATGGTGACGATCCGGGAAGAACTGGAATATGTGGCGCATTATCTCTACCTTTTGAAAACCCGTTACCAGCAAAAACTCAGTTACCGCATAGAGACAGAACCCGGCGAAACGGAACGGCTCGTCCCCAAGATGGTGATCCAGCCCCTTATAGAAAACGCCATAAACCACGGCTTTAAAGACGGGACGCAGGTCATGGACATTGCCATAAAGAGCGTTATCGACGCCGGGCGCGGGCGCTGGTATATCGAAGTAAAAGACAACGGCAGCGGCTTTGGCGCCGGAACCCTGGCGGAACTTGAGAAGAAGATGCGGGACATCAGGCTCAGGGTAAAAAACGGCAACCGGAATCTGGAGATAGACATCGGCGGCATGGGGCTCCTTAATATCTACGCCCGCTTCTATATGATATTTGGGGACAGCGCGATCTTCAGGATAACCAATCTTGAAAGAGGGGCTTCGATTATCATCGGCGCTATGGAGAAAAAAAATGGAGAAGAAAAAGAATGTATAAGCTGATTCTGGTTGAGGATGAGCCGGGGGCTGCGGAACACATCCGGGATATTATCCGGCTCTACTGCCCCCGGTTTGAACTTATCGCCTCCGCTGACTCCGGCGGCGAGGGCCTTGAACTGGCCCGGCGCTTAAGGCCGGATCTGCTCCTCACGGATATACGGATGCCCCGGATGGACGGCCTGGAACTGTTAAAGCGCCTCCACGCGGAACTCCCGGATCTTACGGTCATCATCGTCAGCGGGTACCAGGACTTTGAGTATACCCGTACCGCCATGCAGTACGGGGCGGCGGATTATGTTTTAAAGCCCGTGACCCCTTCGGCCCTCAATGCCGCCCTGGAACGGATCATCCCCCTGCTGAACGAGCAGGCGGGCCGGAACCGGCTGTCCGTTATCCGGCGGCTTTTGAACAACGGCGCGGCAGACCCGGGGGAGCTGGGGAAGTATTTTACCGCCCCGGCATACAGCATGGCCATCAGCCGGAAAAACGGCCTCCCCAGCCGCTTCTCCGGCGGCGTCTACAACCTCAAGTATTCGGTGGACGAAGAAACCATTGACATGTACGGCCGGGACGAGATGGAAAGCATCCATATCTGTTCGGACAATTCCATCAGATCCCAGGAGGCCTTTGAGCGCATACACTGGCTCCACGGCGAGATTCCCGGCTACACAACCACGGTGGTCTGCCGCGATCCCTTCCCCATAGAAAAGCTCCCGGAAACGATTAAATCCCTTTACAACATCCTGGACAGTTCCCTGACCATAGGGATAAACCAGGTGATTTCCGCTGCCCTGCCGGGAACCAGGCAGAGCAGGAAAACCGGAGAGGCGGACGGCGAAATCTTCAGGGTTTTGGACCACTATATGAGAGAATCAAAAACCGATAGAATCCGCAGGCTTTTTCCTGATTTTCTTGAGAAGTGCCGGCAGGAAAAGTACCCCCAGCTCTATGTTGAAAAATCCATACGCCTTTTGCTTGAAAGGATGCGTTTTCATCTTAAGAACGCCGCTTCCAATAACCAATCCGGGTGCAGGGCCGATTTTATGATCGATTTTATGATCGACTTCATGATCGATGACGCTTTCTTTTACGCCACAAACTACGATGAACTTAAAGAAAGTTTCTCGGATATTCTTGACCAGCTTTTGCAGGACAAGAGCGGCAGCATAGGCAAAGTCGACACCCCGGAATTCTTTGAACTCATTAAAGAATACATTTCCCTCCACCTGGCCGAACCCCTCACCCTTCAATCCATGTGCGGACATTTCGGAATCTCCCAGACCTACATTAGCCGGCTGTTCAGGAAGTATTCAGGCCAGTCCTTTATCAATTACCTTACGGGAGTGAGAATCGAAAAGGCAAAACAGTATCTTGCAAACCGGGACATGCTCATCAAGGACATTGCCCTTATGTCCGGCTTTAGCGATCAGTTTTACTTTAGCCGGGTGTTCCGTTCCCTTACCGGCCAATCCCCCTCAAAATACCAGGAGTGTTGAATTTTCGCGTTAAAGAGACCTGGAAAGGAGAACGCAAACCGTTACGAAGCCGGGTGTGCAGAGGGGCTCATCTGTTCAAGCTGTTCTACCGTGTAACCTTGTTTCAATAACTCTATGGCCTTTTCCCAGCCGGTTTTCTCACCGCGTTTTTCCCACTTGGCGGTTAGACCGGCTTCTTCCAGCACTTCGTCAAGCGTTAATTCTTTATCGGCCATCTCTAACACCTCCCGTATGGTTTTCGTGTTCGCGTTTAACAGGGCGTATAAATACGCCGCCATATCCGCTCCCTTGCCTCTTTTCCGGCTCTCCTTCAGTATAGTACCCGCCGCCTCGGTGTTCAAGTC
>JAITLC010000129.1 GCA_031278095.1 Treponema sp. | reverse complement strand
CCTTGTCTTTGCCGGTTAATTCACTGTCTGTCATTACAAGAGGTATTTCTACTTTTAGACGAAACCCGCCTTCTTCCGGGGAATAGGCTTCCAAAGATCCGCCCAGGCCGGTAATGCGTTCTTCCATTCCCGCAAGGCCTATGCCTTTGACCACCTGTTTCGCACCGATACCGTTATCGCTCACCATCATGGAAAGCCTGCCGGGAAATTCCCAAAACTGTATTGCAATACGGCTTGCCTGACCGTGGCGTATGGAATTCGTAAAGGCCTCCTGAACAATCCTCGTAATGGCCGTATTCATGGCCTTCCCGTAATCGGGCCGCATATTACCGCATTCAATATCAACTCGAATGCCTATAACCTCTTCGAAGATTTTTTTCATCTCATAAAGTGTAGAGATGCTGCCGGGGGAAAGGTCCTGAAGCGAACGAATCATATACAGGGTTTCCCTGGTACGGTGCAGGCCTTCCCTGGCCTGGTTTCGGATCATGTAAAGCATCTCATGCATTTTTTGCAGATCCAATTCAGGCCAGCTTGCGGCGGCGTCGGCAATGGCGATGATATTGGTAAAGACATAGCCTGAACTATCATGGAGTTCCCTGGTAAACCTGAGGCGCTCCTGCTTTACCGCCTCCTCTCCGAAATTCTGGACGTATTCCTGGAGCCGGTGGTTGAATTCGACCATTTTTAAACCTACCATATTCAAATGAGATATCATTTCCCGAGTTTCCCCGAGCCTGCCTATGAAAAAGCGGATTAAAATCTGAGCTCCCGCAAGGATGGAGAGATAGAGAGCCAGTGCAATAAAATATGATACAGCGGGAACTGGAAACTGAAAATCGCCGGGGAGCGGTCCTATATAGGAGGGCCGCAGGAGCAACACGGTGAAGGCCCCTATGGAAGAAAGGGAAACTATCGTGTTCCATGGCGGATTAAAGGCCATCGCCGATACCAAAATACAGGCGCTAAAAAGACAGAGATTCACGGTAAAGATATCGGGCAGCACATAGACAGAGACAGTTGTCCCCGTAAGGGCAATAATAAAACAAAAACCTTTTGCGAAAAAACCGCGGGAAAAAAGGCAGCTTTCAAGAGTAACAGCGGTCAAAAAAAACGGAACGTAGAAGTTGATATAAAAAAGAAACCTGTTTGCCTCCGTATTGGAGTCGAAAACAGTAAAAACACTGCCGCCTATGACATACTTGCCGGTGAACATCAGCATAGCGGCGCATAGAAACATGGTTGAAACAAGGACGGTCCCCACCCTGCCATAACGAAACTCGGCTTCCATAGAATATCAGTATTGTATCATGGTTTTCCGGAGAGGTCAAAATATATGTTCAAAAAAGGCTGCGGCGGCGCCCTGTTCCCTCCTACGCGTCCCCTTGACACTTTCCCGCCGTTTGAGTTATAGTATTTATGAAGGCTCCTTATGGGGTCTGGCATATCAACCGGGGTGGTTTCCCCAGGCAAAATAATTGCCCCTTGGCAGGAAACCTGAGATTATACCCGCTGAACCTGATCCGGGTAATGCCGGCGTAGGAAGCGCTGTTTTAAGAGACTGGGGTAGACGGGAAGTGGCCAAATCCCGGACAGTCCCGTCCTCTTCAATACAACAAAGCGGAAAATCAATACCCCCTCATTAAAAAGGACGTATGTCCTTGAGGAGTATCTCTATGAAAAGGATCCATGTTTTAAGACCGGAAACGAAGCGGGTTTCGTTTCTGCCCGGCGCAGTAATGGTGTTTATGCTTTTCTCCCTGCCTCTCTACGCTGGAGCCGGGAAGGACAAGGCTGCGGCGGCTTCAAAAGAAGTAGTCGTCTGGACTTATGATTCTTTCAATTCCGAATGGGGGCCCGGTCCCGAGGCTTCCAAAGCCTTTGAGGATCAAACAGGCATAAAGATACGGTGGGTAAGTCACGGAGATGCGGGAGAAGTGCTGTCCCGGCTCCTCCTTGAAGGCGGGAATGCGGATGCCGACATCATTCTGGGGCCGGATCAGAACATGGCGGAAAGAGCCCTCTCTTCGGGGCTCCTTGAAGCCTATAAGCCTGCGGGCGCAGAAAAATTGCTTCCTGAAATCAAGGGCTATGTGCAGAATGACTGGCGGCTTATCCCCTTTGATTACAGTTACTTTGCCTTTGTCTACGATTCGGAAATTATCCCCAATCCTCCAAAGAACCTTGAGGATCTTACCCTGCCCCTCTATGCCCGGAAAATAATTCTGATGGATCCAAGGACTTCCTCTCCGGGTCTTGGGTTTTTCGGCTGGGTACGGGAAATCTACGGCGAACGCTGGCAGGATTACTGGAAACGGCTGTCTCCCTCTGTGCTTACCATTTCCGAAGGCTGGAGTTCCGGCTACGGTCTCTTTACCGCAGGAGAGGCGCCGCTGGTGCTTTCCTATACCACCAGTCCGGGTTACCATCTGGAGTATGAGGATACCGAACGTTACAGGGCGGCAATTTTCGATGAAGGGCATCCCATTCAGGTCGAACTGGCAGGACTTCTATCGCAGGGAAAAAACAGGGAAAATGCCGGGAAATTTCTTGATTTTATGCTGAGTTCCGCATTTCAAAGCCTTATTCCCCTGACCAACTGGATGTATCCTGTTATTGATATACCGTTGCCCTCTTCCTTCAGGATAAACCCAAAGGCGAAAAAAGCGCTTGAGCCCAGGGCGCCTTCAAACGAAGAACTTAACCAGTGGACGGCTCTTCAGACAGGACAGTAATGCTACCTTTGAAAATTCAATCGAACAGGGATACTCAAACGAGGAACAAGGCGGCGTCGAACCAGGGCTTCGCGGTGTGCCGGAAGCTTCGCTGTATGGTTCCCTTCTTGAAACGAAGTTTCCTGCCGCGCCGTTCATCCTGCACGGAAACCTGTTTCGGCAGTATCCTTATCCCTGCCCTCATTCCCCTGGGGGCAGTTGCCGCAGGATTCCTGTTCCCGTACGCTGCCGTTCTTTCGGCAGGAATTTCGAAATCCTTTGATGTATCCATGCTGAACCGGAACCTTGCTTCGCTGGCCTTTTTTACGGTGAGGCAGGCTCTCTTTTCATGCCTGGCAGCCCTTGTCCTGGGGCTTCCCGGAGCATGGTTCCTCGGGCTTTCGGACCACAGAATCGCAGTCATGAGACTTCTCTCCGGAATTCCCTTTGCCATGCCGTCCAT
>JAITLC010000120.1 GCA_031278095.1 Treponema sp. | reverse complement strand
GATCCCCTGGAAGTGAAGGTGGAAACCGTGGGCCGGGCGCTGCCGGGGGTGGAGGTGACCATCCGGAATCCCGACACAGGGGAAGAATGTCCCGAGGGGGTACACGGGGAATTCTGCTGCCGGGGTTACAATACCATGAAGGGCTACTACAAAATGCCCGAAGAAACCGCCCGGTGTATCGACAAGAACGGCTGGCTCCATTCGGGAGACCTGGGGGTTAAAGACAAGAACGGCAACTTCCGGGTAACCGGCCGGATTAAGGACATGATCATCCGGGGCGGCGAAAACGTATACCCCAAGGAGATCGAGGACTACCTTTACACCATGCCGGGGATAAAGGATGTGCAGGTCGTGGGCATAAGCAGCGAGAAGTACGGCGAGGAAGTGGGGGCCTTCATCATCCTGCACAAGGATGTAGGCATGAAGGAGGAGGACGTCCGCGATTTCTGCCGGGGCCAGATAAGCCGCTTCAAGATACCTAAGTACATCTTCTTTGTGGATTCCTTTCCCCTTACCTCAAGCGGGAAAATCCAGAAGTACGTGCTGCGCCAGATGGGAAACCGGAAAGTTGCGGAACTGGGGACAGGGACTTAAGCATATACTGACGTAGTAAACAAATGGGGAAGTGTGGAATCGAACCACAGACAATCAGACCCCTTATGGTTATCCTATTCCCTTTACTATTGTTTATCAATAAGCTGTGAGCCGCAAGTTCTTAAAGTTCTTCCGGCTCAAGGCATTCGATATCGAGTTAACGCGAACAGCCCTGTTAGGCCGTTTCCTTTAGGCCCTCATATTGCGGCGCGGCGTTGTTGCAATGTTCGGCAATCCGGGCAAAGAGAGGGGCCGTCTCCAGGAACAGATCCACCAGGACGGGATCAAAATGTTTTTCCCTGCCTTCAAGGATTATCCGCTCCGCCTCTTCGGCGCTGAAGGGCTGTTTGTAGGGCCGGGGGGTGATAAGGGCGTCGTAGACATCGGCCACCGCCATAAGCCGGCCCTGGAGGGGGATGGCGGTTTTTTTCAATCCCCGGGGGTATCCCGAACCGTCCCATTTCTCATGGTGGGTTCCGGCGAAAATTCTCGCGTGGTGGAGAAAGTCGTTTTCCGGGGTTTTTTTCATGATGCTCTCAATCACCGCCTCTCCTATGGCGGCGTGCTTCTTCATAACGGCGAATTCTTCGGGACTGAGTTTTCCCGGTTTGTTGAGGATGGCGTCGCTGATAGCTATCTTACCCACATCGTGGAGCTGCGCGGAAGGAATAAGGAATTCCAGATTCCAGGACGAAACCTCCTCCCAATAGATTTTTTCACCCAAAAGTTTATCTACCAGAAGTTTCAGATAACCTTGCGTCCGCTCTATATGACCGCCGGTTACATCGTCCCGAAATTCAACTATCTCCGTTACGGTGCTTAATACCGCGTTCTGCAGTTCCACTACTTGCCGGGTCCGTTTCTGCACCATCTGCTGCAAATTTTCGTTGTAACTCTTCAAGATGATTTGCTGGCGCCGGGTAAGCAGGTGGTTCTGTATACGCTTCAGGAACAGGGGAGGGGAAAAAGGTTTGTGGATATAATCTATGGCGCCCAGGCTTAAACCCTCAAGCTCGCTGCCCGGATCGATCCTCGCGGTAAGAAAAATAACCGGAATGTCGGCGGTTTTCTGTTTCGTCTTGAGTCTTTTTATCGCCTCGTAACCGTTCATTTCCGGCATCTCGATATCCAGAAGAATCAGATCCGGGCTTACCTTTTCCAGAATGTCAAAAAGCCTGCGGCCTGAAGGCACGGGGAAAATATTATAGTAATCTTTCAGTATTGCTTTTCCAGCCGTAAGGTTAGTCATATTGTCGTCAACAAGAAAGATTATCTGCCGTTTGTCTCTCATAATCCGCTCCCTTTCCAAAAGGATCCAAGGCCGCTTAACAAGCAAAGCCCGTCTTTCAAAATCCAGGCTGTTTGAAACAGCATCAGGCTATATCCTGTGTTTCAAAGAACAGAATATCTTCCTGTTCCAGAGGCATAAGCCACTCCGCTATTTCGTTGAATCCGGACTTGTCTGTCTGCTCCCGCAGCCAGATTACCATATCGGCGTTCGATTCGTAGCTGTACTGCTCCAATTCTTCCATGATCCGGTCGAGTTCGCCTATATCGTAATTTTCCGCCGCCTCCCGAATCTTCGCCAGCAAGACCGTATCCGGGGCCAGCTTCAGGGGCCTTTCCCGTTTTTCTTCCAGGCCCTCAATGATTCTTGTTAGGCCGTCGATGAATTGTCCGACGGCATCTATAAAGTCCTGGTTTTCGGCTTCGATGAAAGCCATGTTTCCCTCCTTGGCCGCCCGTTCCAGTTTTTCCGCCCTTTGCCCGATTATGTCCGCGGCTATGCCGTAACTGGAACCTTTAATGCCATGCACGGTGATGACGTAATCCTCCGGCGACTCTACGGTCTGTATAACCGAAAGCAGGGACGGGGTATGGGCCGCGTAGGAACGCAGGCAGTCCAGATAGGCGATGCCGTCCCCTCCGAAACGATCGAATCCTTTCTTCACGTTAAGACCCTCCACCGGATCGGTCCGGATCATCTCCATGAAATGAAGGAGGATGTCGGTTTCCTCCGGACTGTACAGGATTTCAACATCCTGTTCCTCTTCTTTCATCGCATCCTGTTTTCCTTCCGCCATAAGGCTTCCTTTGTCAAGGCCCATTTCCTTCTCCAATTTTTTGTCCCGCACCCAGCGGTTAATTGATTCATCCAGTTTCATGATGTCAATGGGTTTAGTAAGAAAATCCTGGAAGCCGTTGTTGAAAAACAGATCCTCATTGCCGACGATGGCGTTTGCCGTAAGGGCGATGATAGGTATCGTCCTGGCGTAATCGGTGTCTATTTCGTTCCTGATGATCCTTGTCGCTTCGATACCGTCCATGCCGGGCATCATGTGATCCATAAAGATAACGTTGTACCGGGGTTCTCCCTTTCGTATCAGTTCGATTGCCGCTTTTCCGCCGGTAACGCAGTCCACGGTCATGCCGTAGGGCTTCATGATTCCCCGGGCAAGGTCAAGGTTGGTGGCCACATCGTCAACCACCAGCGCCCTGGCGTAGGGAATAAAACTCCGTACCAGCCGTTTGTTCCGATCCTGGCGGGCCATGGTATACCGGAACCCCTTAAGATTTTCGGCAAGGGCTTTGCCGATGACCGCTTCGTCGATAAAACCCTGGAGAATCCGGACGGTGAAGGTGCTTCCCCTGCCGTATTTACTTTCCATGGTAATAGTACCGCTCATCATCTCCACTATCCGTTTGGTGAT
>JAITLC010000060.1 GCA_031278095.1 Treponema sp. | reverse complement strand
CCCCCCCCGGGGCGCCCCGCCCCCCCCCAATTTAATGACATTCGGGACAAATTATTCATATGTGAAAATCACCCTGTTTTTTAACCGAATGAGGAAAGCCATGCCTAAACCAAGCCTGTTTATCGCCGTGAATCCGTTTTCCAATCAAAGCTCCTCATGGGAAAATCCTGATTTTCAAAATTTCTATACAACAAGAACATTAGTAGCATACCGTATGAATTCCCAACTGTCAATAAAAAATGTTAAAAATACGTCAAGAATTGTAATTGGAAGGCGGGGGTCCATACCCTGAGACTTGCCCTATTGAAAGAAAAGAGAAAGTACTGCAGACTTTACGAAAACTGAATATTGAGTAGTAATCATTAATACTTCGTGTTAATGTCCGATTTAACGCAAGCGGCGATTCCGCCGCTTTTATAGGAGTGAGGTAAGATTATGAGCAATCCGAGAAGCGATTTTCACTACAGGCCGGACTGGCAGAACAGGGATATTGTATCCATTAACCGGGAAGACGCCCACACCCGCTGGGGGGCCTGGGAACATGAAAAACAGGCCGTGGAGTATCATTACGGTTCTTCAGGCAACATGATGAGTCTTGCGGGAACCTGGAGCTTCAGGCTCTGCCGTAATCCCTGTGAAGTCGATGATTTTTACAGGAAGGATTATGAGACTTTAGGATTTTCCCCCATCACCGTACCGGGAAACTGGGAAGTTCAGGGTTTTGACAAGCCGATCTACACCAATGTTATCTATCCCTGGAACCTTGAAAGTCCGGCCGGGCCTGAAGGCAAAGGTTCCCCCCGTGAAGCGGATAGACCATACAGTATTGCTCCTTCGGAAGGAAAGGAGAGAGTTCCCAATCCGCCGTATGTTCCCGAAGACTATAATCCCACAGGCTGTTACCGCCGCAGTTTTACTGTTCCCGCCGGCTGGAAGGGGAAAGAGATCTACATCCGCTTTGAAGGCGTAGAAACGGTGTACTATCTCTGGGTCAACGGCAGGCCCGTGGGCTACTCCCAGGATTCAAAACTTCCTTCGGAATTCAATATCAGTTCCTTTATTACGGAAGGGGAAAACATCCTGGCCCTTGAGGTGATCCGTTTTGCCGACAGCACCTACCTTGAGGATCAGGATTACTGGTATCTTTCCGGTATTTACCGGAATGTGTTTCTCATTGCAAAACCGGCTCTGCATATTGCGGACTGGAAGATCACCGCGCTGCCGGAATCCTGTGAGAACGGGGAAATTTCCGCCGATGTTACCGTGTCCCGGCAGCCGGGTTTTGCCGGCTGCCGCATACGTCTGGCCCTCTATGACGGAACTTCCAAACTTGCCGAAGGGGAGGGGAGTGTAGCGGCGATGGCCCAGTACCGGAACGACACTGTTCCTACGGCCAATACGGGCCGGGTAGGGTTTACCGTAAAAAAAATTCAGGAATGGTCTCCCGCAAACCCGAAGCTCTACACTGCGGTGATAAGTCTTGTTGACGAAAACGGCAAAATTCTGGACACGGAGAGTTCCCGCATCGGCTTCAAGCGCATTGAGGTACGGCACGGAGTGGTTTACCTCAATGGTACGCGGCTCCTCGTTCAGGGGGTGAACCGGCACGATCACTGCTGGAGAGACGGCCGGGCGGTTCCCGTGGAACACATGAGGGAAGAGATAAAGCAGATGAAGCTGATGAATGTAAACGCGGTTCGTACCTGCCATTATCCCGATGCCCCTGACTGGTATGAACTCTGCGACGAGGCGGGAATTCTTCTGGTATGCGAGACGGATCTTGAAACCCATGGGGTCATGGGACAGCTCAGCCACGATCCCGCCTGGGCGGCCGCCTACCTTGAACGGGCGGTACGGATGGTGCAGAACTACAAGAACCATGTTTCAATTTTTTCCTGGTCCCTGGGAAACGAAAGCGGCGTTGGGGCAAACCATGCGGCCATGTATGGTTTTATCAAGGAGTATGACAAGACCAGGCTCTGCCAGTACGAGGCAGGGGAACCGGGGAAGAATATTTCCGATGTCCGGGGGAACATGTATGCGCCTGTAGAAAAGATACTAAAGATGCTTGCCGATCCCGAAGACGACAGGCCCATAATCCTCGTGGAGTATCTCTACCAGATCCGCAATGCGGGAGGCGGTCTTGAACATTTTCTTACCCTGAGCGCCGAATATCCGCGCTTCCAGGGAGGTTTTGTCTGGGACTGGCAGGACAAGTGCCTCGTTGGCAAAACAGAAGAGGGTAAAGAATTCTTTGCATACGGCGGGGATTTTGACGAGCCTTTTGTAGAAAACAGTACCCCGCCCTTCAAGCCTTTTTCCTCCCCGCCCTTTATGACAAGCAACGGCGTGGTTCTGCCCGACCTCCGCTGGAAGCCTGTCGCCTTTGAACTCAAGCAGGCGTACTGCCCCCTGAGAATCGGCAGACCTGAACGTTTTGCCTGGGAAGGTGAAGCTCCGGCGGATCTCTTTGTATTGAAGCGGGTAAACTGCCTTACCGGAGACGGAGAAGGGGAAGCCCTGGAATGCGTGCAAAAAATACGGGAAAACGGCGTTGTTATTTCTGAAAAAATCCTGAAGCTCCCTCCCCTGAAAGTCTGGCAGGAAACCCGGTTCCGTGCGGATCTTTCCTTTGAACGGAAGGCCGGAGCGGAGTACACGGTGGAATTCTCCCTCCGCCTGACGAGAGACCTTTTCTATGCGCCCAAAGGCCATGAAGCCGGCTGTTTCCAGTTCTCCGCCGGCAGGGGCCCGGCAGAGGCGAGTCCTGTTTCAAATGGCGGCGGTGCTGTTGGGTCTGCCGGATCAGGCAGTATCACTGTTGAAGAGTCTGCCGAAGCCTTTGCCGTTTGCGGAGGCGGCCTCCGCTCTTCGATCTCAAAAACTTCGGGCCTCGTTACGGCCCTTGAGAAGGAGGGGAAGCGTTACCTCGTCTCGGGGGCAAAGCCGGTGCTGAACAGGCCCCTTACCGGTCTTGACGTCCGCCGGGGCTGGGGCTGGTACGATGACTACGAAAAAGTCCGTGCCATGACTCACCGTGTAACAGGTTCCCGTCTCTTGACAGGCTCAGGTCAATGCCGTATCGAATTTGATTTTTCAGGCCTGACCGAAGCCGCTCTTCCCGTTAATGGACTTTTGGCCTATGTCTTCGACGGACAGGGCAGCATTACCGTTGACTACCGCATCAAGCTGGATGAAGGCTTCAATGCGCTGCCCAGGGTGGGTCTGGAATTTATCCTTCCTCCGGGTTTTGAAGATATTGAATACTACGGCCGCGGTTCCGGTGAAAATTATTCCGACAGGAAGCTTGCCGCAGTACTGGGCCGTTACAGTTCCACCGTCGGGAATGAACACTTCCCCTTTGTGCCCCCGGCGGAATGCGGAGGCCACGAAGAAACCCGCTGGCTCCTCCTTAAAGGGAAAGGGGGAGAAGTGTTGCGGATTTCGGGGGACAGACCCTTTCACTTTGATGTTCACCACAGTACCGTGGAGGACTACATTGCCGCCGGGCATGATCACGAGATTCCGCGACGGGAGGAAAGTTTCCTCCATATCGACGCCGCCCACGGCCCCATCGGTTCCAACATGGCCTGGAGTTCCGTCATGCCCGGCGCTTATACCCTTTCGGGCGGGGTCTATGATCTGCGTTTCAGTCTGGAACTTTTGTAAAGAGAAAATGATTCAGCCTGCGAGTTCTTCCAGGCTGACGGTTTTGGCGAGTTTCTCTACAAAGCGAATATTTTTTCCCGTTCCGCTTGCAAGGGCGCCTTTAAGCAAAAGGGGCGCAAGATCAAGGTCTTCCGCTCCGCGGAAGGTGGCAAGTACACAGTACTCGGCACAGAAGCCCGTTACAATGGGAATGTCAACATTCTGCGACTGCAGGAATGACAGCAATTCTGTTTTGTTGAAGCTGTTAAGGTAGTGTTTGACGATGCGCTTTTCTTCATCCGGGGGTTTAAGCGTATCGATCATTTCAAAGTTGACTTTTCCCGGTGCGGCGTCTTTACCGTTGTCGTGCTGAATCCACACCACCGGGAAACCCCGGCTGCGAAAAAGGGCGGCCGCCTCGTTGATCTTCCGGGCCGCCTTGTCCATGAGACGTTTCGCCCTGCCGCTGTAGGAGACTTTCTGCATGTCTATGACGAGCAGGGCGTATTTCATCCTTAGACGCCTTCCTTGACGATCTCGATCTTGATGCCGTCGTTCTGGTCAGGTTCATCCTTGGGAGGAATAGTTACCCTGAGGATGCCGTTTTTGAAAACCGCCATTACCTTCTCCTGTGCGTACTTGTCCAGGGGAACATAGTACTTCTGTTTTTCAATATTCTTCATCTTGAGACGGCGTTTGAAGTAGCGGACATTTTCTTCCGAAGGAAGATCCCGGCTTTCCTGATCTCCCGCGGGGAGGACGGCGGAAAAAACCATGTAGTCTCCCTGGAAAGAGAGGCTGATGTTCTTCTCGTCAAAGCCCGCAAGGGCAAATTCGAAGTTGAGCCCCCGGTCGCTTGTCATGTAGACATTCATGGGAGGATAGGAATAGTTGGGATAAAAATCGGTGTTTTCGTCGAAGCAGCGGGCAAAGGGGCTGCCGGGCCCGAATGGTCCGTGTTCCCGAAATTCACTATGATCGTAGTCAAAATTCCTTGAGAATTCATCCTTAAAATCCTGGGCGGCATCGAAGATCTCGTCGAAAATGATCCCCAGATCCATGTAGGGTCTGTTTCCTTTCATAATAACTCCTTCCGCATCCTTTGCAATTTCTTCCGGATGCGTCTTGCCGGCCTTCCGGCCCGGCCGGTTTACAACCCCCATGCGGGCAGTTGCCGGAGATACGCTCTCCATTTAATAAGTATACACTTTTTTAAAAGGCAAGGCAAATACCTTTGCAGAAAACTATAAAATTTTGACCGCAAAGATGTATATCCTAAAATACCAATAGAGTTGTTTGGAAACTTCAGTTTCCGGACAAGTCTGATATACAAAAGACCGGCTTTTTGGCACTATCCGCAGG
This sequence comes from Treponema sp., assembly GCA_031278095.1. Lineage (GTDB taxonomy): Bacteria > Spirochaetota > Spirochaetia > Treponematales > Breznakiellaceae > JAIRNJ01. Next base: position 12,537 of record JAITLC010000060.1, on the reverse strand, counting down.
GCTGAGCCTTCATTCAATGGCTGCCATGGTGTGCCGGAAGCCGCGGCCTATAGCTTTTGGCATAAAAGCTGATTTTTGACTTTGGTTGTTATTTGAGCCTATTCCAAAACTAATTGACTGTGCGCCAATGCGCACGGTTTTGGAGCAGGCTCATTTCTTATGGAGAATATACAGGGCCCCTGCCGGGACAAAGAGAGCCGCCATTCCGCAGGCTGCCTGCAGAGCTTCTGTGGCGCCCGAAACGAGGATGCCCGGGAGGATATAGCCTGCAATAAAGCCTGCGGCGGGAATCAAAAGGGCGGGGAGGCCCTGGAGGAGGGCTCTGCGGGAGAGCGGTTCTCTTTTTGGGTAAAGTCGTTTTTTGCAGCTTATATTGAGGCAGCCGGAGCAGGATTCGGTTCCAATATCCTTCACTCTGAATCCTCTGCGGAATGTTCCGCTTTTGGGGGCGGGGGAGAGCCCGGCACGGGAAGGCGGAGGCGCCGGATGGACTTTGCCTTGCCGTTCTTTTCAAGTTCAAGCAAAACCCCTTCAAGCTGGGGCTCCGACCAGGCATCCTTTGTCCAGCCGGGAATACCGGAAAGGTACTCCTGGATGCGGGGAGCGATCTCCGCCCCGCCGACGGAGTTGAGGCTTCCGGTACGGCCTGCATCGGTAATTACCGCCGTGCCGCCGGGAAGGATGCGTTCATCGGCAGTCTGAACCCTGGTGTGGCTGCCCAGAACAGCGGAACAGCGGCCGTCCGCGGCGAGGAAGAGGGTCTGCTTCTCCCCGGTCGCCTGGGCATGAAAATCCAGGATGACATAGGGGGTTTCAAGCCGGAGCCGTTCCAGCAGGGCATTGAGAATCACGAAGGGGTTATCTCCATGGATACGGCTGAAACCGCTCTGCCCCAGAAGGACGGCAACCGCAACTTTTGGAGAAGCGGGATTTTTGTTTTCCGGACCGCCTACCCGGAAGATCCGGGAACCTGAGCCCGGCGCCTGCGGGGAAAGATTTTCCGGGCGGAGGACATAGGGCATCTTATTGATATTTTCCGTGAGATCCTTCTTGTAGAAGCAGCATTCACCGGTTGTTATGACATCCGCTCCCAGCTTGCGCAGGTATACGGCGTGATTACGGCCGATACCGTTCCCGCCGGTAACTCCGTCTCCACAGGCAACGATAAAATCGATGGAATGTTCTTTTTTCAGTTTAGGAAGACCCGCTTTGAAGGCGTAAAGACCCGCTTTTCCCAGAATTTCGGCTATATAGAGGATTTTCATGAAGAATTCAGGTCCGGGAAGAGTTAAAACGGCTTCCGGAATCCTCCAGACCGGAGAGAATACGGCCGAATTCCGAGGCGGCCCGGTAATCGTTCAGTTCCAGACAGGTATCCCGGAGGTTGTAGAGGGCATCGTAGTACATGGGAGCCAGCCTGACAGCCTCTTCAAAGCAGCGGCGGGCCTCCTCGTTGTTGCCCAGGGTAAAGTAGAGCGCCCCCATGTTGTTCCAGATTTTGGGATCATTCTCTTCAACCTGAAGGGCGGAATGATAACAGTTTTCGGCAAGTTCAAACTGTTCAAGCTCATAGTAGATGAGGCCCAGAGAAACCCATGCCTCCGAGATGAAATTATCGATATTTACGGTCTGATAGAAACACTCGACGGCGGCTTCATAATCGCCTGTACGCTGCCGGGCAATCCCCAGATTAAGCCAGAGGAGAGGGTTTTCCGGATCTATGCTCAGGGCTTTTTCAAAGAGAGAAATGGCCTCGTAAGGACGGTTTGCCTCAGTAAGAGCTATGCCTGAACTGTTAAGCGCCGCGGTGGTTTCCATAACACTCTCCTTGTTTTAATATACATCAAGCCGCTGAAATTTACTACAAAAAAATAATAATGTCTTGAAACCGGTAAATTTTGCCGTTTTTTCGGCCCCGTCCTTCTTCGCTCTATAAATCGGGATCCATAATATGCTATAATCTGTAGTGTGAAAGATTTGAGTGAATACAATGAATTGATCTCGGAGCATGAGCTTTTCAGCTTTTTGTATGATCGGGTCATTACCAAGGAGATCAGTACCTTCTCCCAGCTTAAGACCTTTGCAGAGCCCATAATCAGGGATAAGCGCTGCCATCCTGTCATTATGCGGATCTTTGAACTCATCAAGAAGCTCAACTGGGGGTTTTTTTCCGGTATTTCCCCACTGACCCACAAGATTCTCTGGGAGGAACTGGTGATTACCGACAAGCTTTTCCCCGAGGCGGGGGATATGAAGCGCACCCTTTCCATTTCCAACCTTTACATCGGAATGCTGGATATTCACGGCTATACCAAGTTCTGTCAGGATTCCAGGAAGAATCTTTCCATGCTTCATACCCTGGACAAGTCGATAAACAATGAAATCCGTCAGCTTTGTACCCAGTGTCATGCGGTCTGCCAGCGGGAGCGGGGGGATGAGATAGTTTTGGTGGCCGCTTCCGCTACCGACGCCCTTATCGGGGTGCTGGCGATTCTCGACTACTTCGGCAAAACCAATGTGATAAAGGATCCGAACATCAACACCCAGCGGAGCGGGGACGCCAAGATTCTGCCGGTGTTCAAGATCTCCGCGGGGATCACCGGAGGCAATACATCAAGCCCCCTCATCATCACCGAACAGGGGAACCTGTCGGGATTTCTCCTCAATTCCGGCGCGCGGCTGCAGACCAGGGCCAATGAACTTTCCCCCAAGGAATCCCGGATCATGGTGACCAAACAGGTGTTCATGAATTACCAGAAGGAAAACGCCGCCGAAAAATGCACCATTTTCAGGAACAATGCGGTTTACTTTTTTGATACCGGACTCATCGAATTCAAGGGCGTACAGCTTCCTTCCATGGAAGTTGTCTTTAAGCCGGAAGAGCGCTACAAGGAAAAAATCAGCGAAGACCTCCTTAAATTGTTCAGTTCGATAAAGGAAAATCTCTGGGAGCAGCGGATCTACCAGGATATGATGGAACTTTTGTCAAAGACCTCAAAACTAATGCCGAAGTATAAGGTTTCTCTTCCAAAGCCGGTATTGGGCCTCAAGGAAGTTGACAACGATACTTTTATAAAGCTCTGCAATCTCGGACTCCGGAATTATCTTCAGGACGAAGACTTTTCGGCGGCAACGGATCTGCTCCACGATCTTATCACCGTCATTGAGATGATTCCTTCTTTTGACAAACTTATCCTTGACTACCTCAAAGGCGTTGCGGAACGTTATGACCTTCTGCTCGCTTCCTACAGAAACACTGTTGACAGGGAACTTGACGAGAAGGCCGCCCAGATCTTTTCCGGTAACCACTACAAGACCTGGCTTGCCGCCAAGAATGCCGTTTCAATTTACGAAAAACTAAAAGTAATCGGCCGCAAGAGCAAGGAAATTACCGGCAAGAAGGCTCTCTGGTTCAACCTTATCAAGAAGTACAGCGAAGAGATGGAATTCAAGCTTTATTCGGGGAAGAAGTAAGCGTTTTCTCCTGTTGTTTTTGCATTGAAGTTGTTCAGAAACGTGGGGTTATCCGGAAAGGCAAGAAAAACCTGTTCGGACAGCCCTTGCATTTGCGCATCCTTTTGTACCAAAACGGCGCGCAAAATGCCTATTTTAAGGTAATGCGCTACATTACGGACAGACACTATTTAGGGAACTTCTGAAAATTTCAGTTTTTATATGGCGGCGAGGGCCTTTTCAAGATCGGCGATGAGGTCTTCCGGGCGTTCAAGGCCGATGTGTATCCGGACGAGGCCTACGCGATCCGGGGGTATATCAGCCGCATTGGGGTAGCAGATAGCATTGGGGATTACAAGACTCTCGTAGCCGCCCCAGCTTACCGCCCGTTTAAAGAGACGCAGGGTATCGGCAAACCGTATCGCCTCTTCCGGCTTCTTTGTGCGCAGCTTGAAACTGAACAGACCGGAAGCGCCGGAGAAAAGGCGCCGGGCCAGGGTTATCTGTGTATAGGAAGGCAGCATGGGGTAGAAAACCCTTTCAACCCCGGGATGCCCTTCCAGAAAGGAAGCAACTGCCAGCGCTCCCTCATGGTGCGCCTTCATCCTGACATGAAGGGTTCGCAAACCCCTCAGCATAAGCCAAGCCATAAGAGGATCGGGAACCGGTCCAAGCTGGAGGTACTCCTGTCTATAGATGAGTTCAATATCGTCCTTTGAGCCGATGACGGCGCCGGCAATAATATCGCTCGCCCCGCTCATGTACTTGCTCGCCGAATGAACAACGAGATCAATACCGAATTTGATGGGATTACAGAAGATGGGCGTGGCCCAGGTATTGTCCATTATGGTTTTGATATTTCGTTTCCGGGCTTCTGCGGCAATAGCAGGCAAGTCCTGGAGTTTAAAGGTGAAAGAGGTCGGGCTTTCAAGGTAGAGTACCCTGGTTTCGGGCCGGAGAGCGGCGATCACTTCACCGGTATCCGTGCCTTCGACAAAACTAACCTTCACATTAAAACGGGCAAGATAGGAAACCAGGAGAGTTTTAGTCCAGCCATAACAATCTTCCACACAGACCACATGATCCCCGGCCTTTACAAAGGCCATGACCGCATGGGAAATTGCCGCCATCCCGGAAGATACAATCTTGGCGCGTTCACCGCCTTCCAGCGCGGCGATCTTCTCTTCCGCCAGATTAACTGTCGGATTATTGCCCCGGCTATAAAACGAATGGCAGGCGTCGTCCTGCATGGCCTCGCCTAAAGCCTTGCAGTTTGGAAAACAAAATATGGAAGTCTGAAAAACAGGCGGGCTTACCGCATTCAAAGGAAGCTCATCTTCATGCATGTGGTGCAGGATATAGCTGGTGTTTATAGTATCCATCAAAGAATATTGCTATATTTTCCATTTTATGTAAATATGGAACAGTGGAATTGTCAGGGAATTTTGTCCCTGTCTTATTCCATTTCAATTCAATTCTTTTAAGAAGGAGCTTAATGATGAAAAAGTTATTGGTTTTTATGTTGGCAGTCCTGGTTCTGGGCGGCAGTCTTTTTGCGGGGGGGCAGAAGGGGAATTCCGCTTCGGCCACGGCACTCCGGTTTATTGACATATCTCCCAGCCCGGCACGGCAGGCCTATTACGAAAAGGTCTTCACTGTTTTCAAAAGTGAGACGGGAATCTCCGTTAGCTACGAGAGTGTTCCCTGGGACGATGCGGCCAACAGACTGACCGCTCAGGGCGCTTCCGGCAACCTGCCCGATGTGATGACCACCTGGGAAGGATGGCTGGGGCAGTATACCCAGGCCGGCTGGGTGATTCCCCTGGAAAAGTATTTTGCCGGGACAGAATCCACCTATACCGATACGGTTACCAAGAAGCTTTGGCCCAAGCAGAAATCCCTGTACGGAGCCGTCTACACCGTCCCCGATGGTCTCATGGTAAAGGGGATGTTCGTCCGCAAGGATTGGGCCGCCGAAAAGGGTGTAAACCTCGATGTGAACCGCGGCTGGACCTATGACGAGTATTTCGATGCGGTCGCCAAACTCACCGATCCGGCTCAGCGGCGTTACGGGGTATCCTATCGCGGGGCGCGCGGGGCTTTCGATCCTCTCTCCGTGTATCTGACCGGCTTTACCGGCGGACGCTACTATGATGATCAGGGCAATGCGCTGGTCAATTCCCCCGAATGTCTGGACGCTTTTATCAAATGGACCAATATGTACCTTAAAGAATACGCCCCCAGGGACTCGATTAACTGGGGCTTCACCGAGATGGTGGACAACTTTACCGGAGGGCTTACCGCCACCCTGCTCAACGACTCCGAAGTGGCGGCGACCTGTCAGGTCAACATGAAGCCCGAGCAGTGGACCGTCATGCCCATGCCCAGAAGCAAGGACGGGAAAATTTACAATACCATCAACTCGCCTTATTCCTACAGTATCTCCGCCCACAGCAAGAATCCCGATGCCGCCTGGAAGCTCATCGAATTCCTCACCCGGCCGGATAACAACATTGAATACTGCAAGATGAGCGGGCAGATTCCCATAAAAAAGGATGTGGCCGGCGATCCTACCTATGGTGAAAACGGCCCCTACAGCGCTTTTGTAAAGCAGCTCAACGATCCCAACACGGTTATTCCCGCGTCTTTCGGTCCCTTTAACTATACCGATATGCATCAGGGTATGTTCCATGAGGAAATTCAGAAGTATCTTTTGGGACAGCAGGATGCCAAAACCGCCCTAAATAACATCAACGCTGAACTGGAAAGGCGCATGAAGAAGTACCTGGCGGATAATCCCGGTTTCCAGGTAGAGCGTCCTCTGATGAATACGAACTAGTTGTGCTTCAGTTGATATTGTTTTTGCTTGCCCTGGCCGTCCTGGTCATGGGCGGCATTGTGTTAATAGGGCGCAGGCTGAACCGCAGAACCAGGCGCCGGCTTGAGCCCTATCTTTTCATATTCCCCGCCTTTCTGCTCCTCCTGTTGATGTTCGGCTATCCCCTGATACGCAGCTTTATCATGTCGTTTCAGAACTACAATCTGGGGGATCCCAAAAACCGGGGCTTTAACGGACTTGCGAATTTTGTAAAGCTTTTTTCCGACCGGGATATAGGGCTGGTGATACGTAATTCTATTGTCTATGTTGTCCTTTCGGTGTTGGGACAGTTTGGGCTGGGCCTTACCCTGGCCCTGGCTTTGCGGAAAAATTTCCGCGGGCGGGGTCTGTACCAGTCGATCGTGTTTCTGCCCTGGGCCTTTTCGGCCTTCGTTATCGGCATCATGTTCCGCTGGTCTTTCAACGGTGAATATGGGGTGGTAAACGATCTTCTTGGGAAATCCATCGCCTGGCTGGGAACTCCGGGGCTTTCCCTCCTCGTCGTGATTTTTGCCATGATCTGGATGGGGGTGCCTTTTTTTGCGATCATGTATCTGGCGGCCCTGCAATCCATCCCCCCGAATACCTTCGAGGCTGCCGATGTGGACGGCTGCGGGCCGGTACGGAAGTTTTTCCGCATTACCCTGCCCTATATCAAGCCTACCATTATCATTACCCTTCTTTTGCGAACCATCTGGATATTCAATTCCTTTGATATGATTGTGATCATTACCGGTGGAGGGCCGGCCAGTACTTCCCAGACCCTGCCTTCCTTTATGTATACCCGGGCCTTTGCGGGCTATGACTTTGGGCTGGCTTCGGCATTGGGTGTATTACTCATGGTGATTCTGGCATCCTATTCGGTGTTTTTTCTCTCTGTTACCCGTTATAATCGTGCAGGAGATTTTTAGTGTACTACAAGACGCGGCGTTTACTGGGTAATATAATCCGTTATACCATTTTGGCCCTGTTCCTTTTGGGGGTGATTCTGCCCCTTTACTGGATGGTTATTACCTCCTTTAAAACCAATCCCGAAATCATCAATGCTCACCGGCTTACATATTGGCCTGAAATCTTTACCCTGGAGAACTATATCTCCCTCTTCAAAATGTTCAGTTATGGAAACCTGTTGAATAACAGCATCATTGTGTCGGTTTCCACAGGGATCTGTGTTACTCTGCTTTCGATCCTGGGAGGCTATTCACTGGCCCGTTACAGTTTCCGGGGAAAGGGAGCCATGGTGATTTTCTTCCTGGTTACCCAGATGATCCCCGGTATTCTGGTGATCATTCCTCTCTATATAGTTCTTTCCGCTCTTTCCTTAATTGATACCCACTTGGGTCTGTTTATCTTTTATCTCATTACAAATCTGCCCTTCTGCGCCATAACCATGCGGAGTTTCTTTGAGCGTATTCCCTATACCATGGAAGAGGCTGCCATCGTGGACGGCTGTACCCGAATGCAGAGCCTTATCTTTATCGTCATTCCCAGCATGTTTCCCGGCATTGTGGCGGTCTTTGTCTTTGCCTTTATCGGCGCCTGGAACGAACTTATCGCCGGCACCATACTGGTCAATACCCCCGGTATGTGGACCATCCCCATCGGCCTGAAATCCCTTATCGGAAAATACAATGTACAGTGGGGGGTTCTTATGGCAGGCGCGGTTCTGGCCCTCCTGCCCACGGCCCTGATGTTTGCAACCATGCAGAAATTTGTGGTGGAGGGGCTCACGGCCGGAGCCGTAAAGGAGTAGCCATGAGCGGCGCCAAACAGGCATGGTTTGGAGAAGCATAGTTCAGCCTCTTTATCCATGTACAGGAAAACAACGAGGCAATTTTCGGAACCAGGACGCTCCCTCCCTATCCCTCCGATCCGGATTGGGCCGTGTTTACCGGTAAACTCCGGAGACTCTGTGTGCATATAGTCAAGGGACAGCGCCGGGAACTCTATTTCCTCAACATCGGTAACCGGATAAAGCGGGCAACGCCGGTCAAAAACGGCGAAAGTCTGCCCGTCGAATGTACCAAAACATGCGAGGGAGACAGCGCCGTCATTGTGGTCCTTCCCCTTCTCTAAGGGAGAAGCATGGCTGCTAGTTGCGCGGGGCCTTAGGGCCGGTCCCGGTCCGCCCAGTACTCGTCCAGCGCAGCCTGGGCTATACGCTGGGCTTCCGCCAGGGCCCGGGCCGCCGGTACGTTTTCGATCTGTACCAGTTCGCTGGCGTCCTGTACCGCGGTGTTAATTTTGCCGCCGGTAAAATCCATAAAGCTTTTCCGGGCAATTTCCGCCTGCCGCAGGGGTACCAGGGCCTGGGGACGTTCCGTGATATAGGCCTTGAATTCCGGCGTTTCGATACTGGAACTCCGGACCGGGATATAGCCGGTCTTCATGCAGAAACGGGCGGTTATTTCCGCGCCGTTAAAGTACCGGATCCATTTGAATCCGGCGTCTTTCTGCTGCTCCGGCGCGGCGGCTATCAAAGCAAGGCTCTGGCACTCGGCGCCGGGGGAAGGGGGATGATTGCCGAAACCGGGCTGGATATGGGCGGCCACGATGGAAAAATCCAAATCCCCCTGATCGCCGCTGGATCCCACATAACCTGCCGCCCGGCCATGCATCACATCGTCAATGGTCCTGTACCAATACTCCCAGCCGTCGCCGCCCGAGTGGATCCGCATAATCCGGTCCTCAAACAGCCATTTGCGTACCATCTCCCAGGATTCGATCCACTCGGGGGTATCCAGCATGGCCTTTCTGCCGTCTTCGCTCACTATCCGCCCTCCGTTGCTAAACGCTATATCCGTCATGCAGTAGCTGTTCCCCATGGGTTCCCAGCCGTAAAACACCGGTTCCCCGTTTTCCCGCCTAGTCATCTTCGCTGCCGCTTCCGCCAGGGATTCCCAGTTTTTCATCGCCTGGTCCGGATCGATTCCTGCGTCCCGGAAGGAATCGATACGGTAGTACATAACCTGGGTAGTACCGTAGGCCGGCAGGGCCATAAGTTCATTTTTTGAATTAACACAGTAGGCAAGAAACGAAGGAATGATGTCTTCCTTGTTAAAGTCCGGCGTTGCCGCCACACGGCTGTCCAGGGCTTCGTTTATGCCGTTTTCGGAAAAAACACTCATGGTAAAAATGTCAAACAAAGCTGCGGCGGGAACCTGATTCGCCGCTACCGCGGCCTGGATCTGCTGGGCCGTTTCCGAATAAGTGGACTGCTGTACCCCCGTCACCCGTACCTCGTTCTGGGATTCGTTGAACGACTGAATAATGGTTTCCATGGTTTCACCCAGGAAACCGCCCAGGCCGTACCAGAATTCAATCTCCACCGGGGCGGCTGTTTTTACCTCTTCCCGGCCGCAGGCGGTAATCAACAGTATTCCTGCGCAGACTGCCAAAAGACCAGTTCTCTTTTTCATGTTTTCCTCCAAAAAAATATTTGAGTCTCCGGGAACCGGGGGTTTCCGGACAAACCTATGCTACTCCTTGACTGCGGAGTCGCCGGTAATGCCTTTGATAATCCTGCGTCCGCTGAGGGCAAAGATGAACAACAACGGAACAGTAACGACGCAGCAGGCGGCCATAATGGCCCCCCATTTAATGCCATAGGCCCCGCCGCCGAAAAAAAACGAACGCAATCCCATGCTCACCAGGTAACCGGCTTTTCGTTTAATAATCAGGGAAGGCCATAAATAGTTGTTGTAGCCCCCGATGAAATTCAAAACGCCCATGGCGGCAAAGACGGAGGCGGACATGGGGACCACGATCCGCCAGAGGATTATCCGGTGCCCCGCGCCGTCAATCCGGGCGGCTTCCAGGATGGACCGGTTGATCCCAAGAAAAATCTGGCGGAAAAAAAAGATGGTGAGAATATTCGCCGCGGATGAGATCATGTACCCGCCGTGGGTATTGATGAGCCCCATTTTTGCCAGGAGAATATATGCGGGTACATAGGTGGAGGCCGGGGGCATGATGTAGGTAAGCATCACCAGGATAAAAAGCAGATTCCGCCCGCGGAAACGGATCCTGGTAATGGCGTAGGCAAACATGGCGGAATTCACCAGGGTAAAGAGAGTCAAAAGCGCGGAGGTGAAAAAACTGTTCCACATATAGCGGAAAAACATCCCGTCCGACAGGGCGTCGGCATAATTCTGCCATTGGGAATCCGCAGGGAAAAACCGGGGGGGTATGGCCCATATTTCATCCTTGGTTTTCAGGGAATTCAAGGCCATCCATAAAAACGGAAAGGCCATGATAAAAGCGGCGCCTCCCGCCGAAAGATAGTGCAGGACCCGGTTCACAGCGCCCCCCGCCGTGAACCGCAGTCTCCCCCGGCGGGTTCCGGTAAGGACCGGGGGCCGGGATACCGGATTGTAACCCGCCGGTTCAGCCATAATGAATCATCCTTTTTGAAATAACCGTCTCCGCCAGGGAAAGACCGGCGGTAATAAGCAGAATAAACACCGCCACCGCGGAGGCTCTGCCCGCGGCAAAATTGACAAAAGCTTCCTGATAGTAATAGTACAGCAGGGTGCGGGTTGCTCCCGCGGGACCGCCGCCGGTCAACACCTGGATCTGGTCGTAGGCCTGCAGGGAAGTAATGGTACCGATGATAACCAGGAAAAAAGTAACAGGGGATACCAGGGGAATCATGATGTGGAGGAAACGCCGCAGAATACCGGCTCCGTCTATGGCTGCCGCTTCCAGCAGGCCCTGGGGAACCCGCTGAAGGGCCTCCACATAAAACACCATGAACCATCCTATTTGCTTCCACACGGTCACGATGATCACCGACAGCATGGCGGTATCCATGCCGGCAGTCCACCTAAGGCCCCGGATCCCAAAAAGGGAGAGTACAAAGTTCAGAACTCCCGCCCGTTCCTCGAATATCCATGACCAGACAATGCTTACCGCCACCATGGGGGTAATGTAGGGAGAAAAAATCACGGATCGGAAAAAATCCCTTCCCCGCCGAAGGCCGGAGAGGAGTAGGGCCAGGAGCAGGCTCAGCACGATGCTGGGAACCGTACTGCCCAGGGCAAACACCAGGGTATTGCCAAGGACCTGGTAAAACTTGGGGGACCGCAGCAGGGAGCCGTAATTTCTGAGCCATACCAGGTTGAAATTTTTGGCCATCATGTCCCAATCGGTAAAGCTGATACAAAACGAGTAGATTACGGGAAAGATCCAGAAGAGCAACAGGGGAATAAGAGCGGGCAGCACGTAAAGCCAGCCGGTCAGGTTCTCCCCCGGTTTTTTGGGCGGCTTTAGGACTCCGGCCGGCAGGGCTTCGATTTTCACCGTCCTGTGACCGGCCGGGAAGTTTTTTTCCATACCCGGTATTCAAAGGGGGAATTGTCAAAAGAAACACCATGATTCGGTCAAATAGGCGTTAAATTTCCTCTTTCCCCACGGCAGGACACTCCGCCGCCCCCAAACCCCTGCGCCGATTGAAGGGGTTCCGGGTACAGGCGGGGCTTTGTGGTAGATTAGGGCTAAGGAAGCACTGATTTATTCAATCGAGAATAAATCAGTGCCGCTTGACCCTGTTAATGACTTGTGAGTCGCAAGATTCCAGGCAGTTTTTCATGAAGCATCCAAGACCGCTGCGGTTAGAATTTTCAACGGGGCATTAAAACAGCATAAAAAAAGCAGCAGAATTGCTTGTAAGCGGTATCTGCTGCTTTTAGCCGAAGTCTCCGGATCCTTTAGAAATATCGTTTCAAAAGACCGCGGAAACCGGCGCAGTGGCGGGCTTCGTCACGGGCCATTTCGTGGACCGAGTCGTGGATTGCGTCATAGCCGCGTTCCTTGGCCCGTTTGGCAATGTCGGTCTTGCCGGCGCAGGCGCCGTATTCGGCTTCAACCCTCAATTCAAGGTTCTTCCTGGTGCTGTCGGTGATCACTTCACCGAGCATTTCGGCAAAGCGGGCGGCGTGTTCGGCTTCTTCAAAGGCATAGCGTTTGTAGGCTTCGGCAATTTCGGGATAGCCTTCCCTTTCGGCAACACGGCTCATGGCAAGATACATGCCGACTTCGGAACACTCGCCGTTGAAGTGAGCCCGGAGATCGTCGATGATGTCCTGTTCGACTCCCTTGGCAACGCCTACCACGTGTTCGGCAGCGAAACCGCCGCCGGCACTCTGTTCCTTAAACTTGGAAGCGGGCGCCCCGCAGGTAGGACATTTCTCCGGGGACTGATCGCC
>JAITLC010000067.1 GCA_031278095.1 Treponema sp. | reverse complement strand
CCAGGCCTGCGAATCAAGGTGGAGAAACATCTCGTTTCTCACCTGTTCTTCATTGTATATTTCCGGCTTTTTCATCAGTTCCCTGAGTCCGGGATACGCATCCTGACCCTTCCAAAGATACTCAATGTAGAACGCCTGATGGTTTATACCGGCGCAGACATAGTCAATGTCTTTCATATCGGCGCCAAGCCAGCGGGCAAGCATCTCGGCGGTTCCCTCAGAGCCCCGTGGTCCTGACCCTGGAGACAGACTGCATAGCCCGGCAAAGCATGGCCATGGGATTCCAGGTCCGCAGAAAACGGAAGAGCCCCGACGGCCCCCGGGTATCGCCCACATTGATGGACACATTGTAGCTTACCGGAATACCGATATCCGCCTTTTAGTTACCCGCCTTTTCGAACAGGGTGTAATACATGGAGAAAAGGCTGGAATACCAGTCAACCAGTTCTTTTACCGGCATGTTCCATTTATTGGGATACCGGGCGTTTATCTCGGAACGGAGGGAATCTATAAATTCAAAGTCTTCCCGCGCCTCACCGGAAAGCCGCATCATCTCTACCCGGCTCATCAGCCTGGTCAATTCGGCAGGATACACGGCATTTGGGAAGACGCCGGTAACAAATTCCAGATTTGCATTGTTTTCCAGCATATAGACAACATACTGAACCGCCAGCTTCCTGCCCCTGGTTGTGCTGTCTTCTGGATAGCCGTCATCGCTGACTGCGGCTCCACCGCTTGAAGGGGCGCTTTGACAGGCAAAGAACAGCAGCAGAATCGGGAACAGGGTTTTTACGGTTTTCTTCATGATAATTTCCTTATGTATGGGTTTTTATTTTCGTCTGCGGGAATTAACGAATCGGAGAAAATCGTTGATATTCTTGACGGCAATCTTGTCGGGATACATCTCCATCCGCTGCTGGGCAACAAACTGACGCAGGGTTTCGTTGGTATCCTTGACGCTCATGCCGGCCCAGTGGGCAATATCATCAACGGTAGTACTGAACTCCCGGCGTTCCGTGGTCTTGTCAATGTTGGGCTGGGTTTCATCCAGCATGAGGAAGACATCGGCAACCTTGGCCTGCGGTTCTTCCAGGGTAAGGATCATGAAACGCCGCTTGGAATCGTAGATCCGTTTGGCAAACATTCGCAGCAGTTTTAAGGCTATCTGGGGATTACCCAGGAGCAGTATCTCAAAATTCTGGCTGTTGAATTCCAGTACTTTTACCGTATCCAGGGCAATAGCCGTGGCGGAACGGGGGGAATTTTCCAGAATTGCCATTTCGCCGAACATTTCCGAAGGCTGTAAAATATCCAGGGTCTTTTCAATGTCTCCGATGATCTTTACCAGTTCCACCCGGCCCGACTGTATAAGGTAAAAGGTATCTCCGGGTTCAAATTCACTAAAGATCATCTCCCCAGCCTGAAATGACCGGGCAAAACGTCCAAAGGCTGCAAGATCCATGGCCATCTTATGCTCCTTCCAGGGCCTTGAGAGCCCGTTTTGCCTTTATCGTCGTACCGTCATCGTCATCCGCCGACATGGACAGTATCTTTTTATAGAACGCCCCCGCCTGATCCTTCTGCCCCTTCCGCTCGTAGGATTGCCCGATAAAGAAAATCGCATCCCGGAGATCCGGATGTTTGGGGTATTTGGTGAGCATGAGGGTATAATATCTGATACAGTCATCGAATTTATTGAGGAGGAACAGGCAGCGGCCGATTTCGTAACTGCTTTTAGCTACATATTCAGGCTCCTCGTTTGCGTCAACAATACGCTTAAAGAGAAGATATGCCTGCTGATATTTTTCCTGGGAGATAAAGCTTACCGCATCGTAGTAGCTTTTGGCCGTAACGGAAAGATCCTGGGCCGAACCCGAACCGGCATCCGCCGCAACCGGAGCGGATTGAGTCTGGAACCGGGAGAACATACCCGCCTCCCCGCCTCCGGAAGACCTCACGGCGCCCATGTGGGACAGGGAAGTTTCAGCAGCTTCCAAATATTTTGCGGCCTGGGCGGCATTCTTCCCTGACGGATAGTAGGTCAGATAACGGCTAAACACATAACGAGCCTGAGAAAAACGCTTACCCTTGAGGTAATACTCACCTACATTGAAAAGCCCCACATCGGGATCGAGTTCTTCCTTCTCCATGAGACTTGAAACCTGCTTGTGGATACGCCGCATCTGGTTGGAAAAAACCTTGAGCATTTTCATGATGATGCGGGTGTTTGCCATGGCCAGAGCCTCAAATTCCTGAACGGTAAAGGCCATAATCACCGTATCCTGAATAGCAGCCGCATCTTCTTCACGGGGATAACGGCCCAGGGCGGATTTGACACCGAAGAATTCTCCGGGCTGAACAAGATCATGGAGATCCGCCCCAGTTTCTATATCCTGATAGATCAAATTTACCTTTCCGGATTGAAGGATAAACACCTTATCCGCAGGGTCACCCCGCATATAGATGATGGAACCGGAACGGTATTGAAGCGGTTTAGGCATGGTCTTCTTTCTTTCCTCTGTCTAATCAAATCAGTCGGGCTCGAAGGGCAGATAATCAAGCACCTTCTTGAAGCCTATCTTACGCCGGGCCTCCCGGTAAAGACCTGCAGGATCACCCTTTACAAACATCTGTCTCCCGCCGGCTTTGATCGCGGTATAGCCTTCCGGCAATTCCCCTTTCTTCAGGGAAGAACCAAAAAGATCCAGGAAACGAAATTCCCCATAAATGGGAAGGCCGCCCACGGCCAATAGCTCTATGTCCTCCATTGAAGAACACAACAGATTTTCGTAAGGATCGTCATGTTTGCCTTTCACCACCAGTATATCCGCCAATTTGCCTTTTTCCAATACACCTATCCTGTCCTGCATCCAGAAGGCCCTGGCGGCATTGGCGGTAACCATTTCAAACATGGTTTCGGCGGAAAGATCCTCTCCATAGAGTCTGCGGTACAGATCCCGGTCATATTTCATCTCCGCAAGAAGATTGGCGGAACCGGTAGCGGAAGAATCGGTTCCAATGGTGAGATTGATCCCGGCCTTGAGCATCTTGCGGATCTTGCAGGTAACATTGAACATGAACATATTGGAAAAACCGCACCATGAGACACTGGCCCCGGCCTTCGCCACTTTTTTAATGTCCTCATCGCTAAAGCCGATGCAGTGAATAAAGAGGCAGTGTTTATCCAGGACTTTGAGCTTCTCCAGGTGTTCCACACCCCTCATGGATTCTTCATCAAAACCTTCACAAAGATGCGTGATGAAAGGCCATTTGTTTTTTACGGCCCGCTCATACTCCGTTTCGATACCATCCCCCCATTTAAGATCATAGGAACTCGCTTCATGGGCAAGTCCGTATTCCAGAATCGCCCGAATGGGCAGCGTAGGGAGAATTTCCTTGTTGAACTTCTGGGGAAAGTGATCGTTTACCGTGGCTACCCCGGAAAAAAGGCATTTATAGCCTGAAAAATTGTAGAGATCCTCACGGCTGAGTTGGGAACGTTCCTTAAAAGTATCGGAAGCCTTGAGGTCATTATCCCAGGGGAGCCAGGTAAGATAGAAAGTTCCCGGTTTTGGGCCGACCGGAGGCCGGTAATTCCCCTGGAGATGATCGTGGGTATTGATCAGCGCAGGATACACCACCGAGGCGCCCTTGAGGTCAATGGATACGGCAGCCCCCGAAGAGCTAATGATCTCTCCCTTTACAGTCAAACCGGCGCTATGCGGTTTTTGCCCTTTACTGACAATGAGACCATTTTTCAAGGAATAATCAAACAATTCAGGGCCGTCCTTCAACAAGAGCACCCGGCTCCCTCCCTGAGCGACAGGCATCCCATCTTTCCATTTTATAATCGGTAACCCGGACAGTCAACGATCCGGAATCCATTTATAACCGGGCTTGTGCCAAAATCCGGTTGGTTTCGGAACAGGGTCTTAAAAAATCGGTCTAAAGCCCGCTTTCCTCAACCCAAGGCTGCTGTTCCAAAATTACGATCCTGCCGGATCACCGGATTTTGAAACAGCTTTAACCTATTGTCGGCAAAAAAGGCAATTTTTTGAGCCCTTGTCGGTAGTTTTCTTTCAAAACTTAATCTTTTCTGTTACACTGCATCGAAAATGATAGATCTGCATACCCATTCTACCGCCAGCGATGGCTCCTGCAGCCCCCGGGAACTGATTCGGGAAGCCTCCAGACGGGGTCTCAATGCCATTGCCCTGACGGATCATGATACTATTGATGGATTACAGGAAGGAAGAGATGAGGCGGAGAGGCTGGGTATCCATTTTGTGCCCGGAATTGAGATTGAAATTGAGCAGGAGCCGGAAAAAGATGGCTGGCCTTCCGGCGGGGAATTCCACCTTCTGGGGCTGGGCATCGAAAAGCCGGCCCCTTCTTTTCTGGAAATGGTGAAGGATCTGCAGAAATTCCGGGAGGAGAGGAACCAGGAGATCCTTAATCGGATGGAAGAACAGGGAATTGAAGTAAAACTTGAAGATATTGCCGCCTTCTCGAAGGGAAGTTCCATCGGACGGCCCCATTTTGCGGCCTTTCTTGTCAACCGGAAGCTTGTAAAAAACATCGAACAGGCTTTTAGCCGCTATCTGGGGTCGGGACAGGTACTCCATGTACCCAAAAAGGGAGTAGCTTTTGAACGGGCAACCGCCGCCATACAGGAATCGGGAGGCATTCCGGTGATGGCCCACCCTCTTTCACTCTATCTGGCCTGGGGTAAGCTGCCTGCCTTTATTGCCCGCCTCAAGGAACGGGGCCTCTCCGGCCTCGAAGCCTGGCATCCCGCCGCAAGAACAGGGGAATGTAAACGCCTGGAAAAGCTGGGAAAAACCCTGAATCTCTATATTACCGAAGGCAGCGACTACCACGGAGAAGCCCGGAAAGGCCGCCAGCTCGGCCTCACCGCAGGCGGAAAGAAAATCGAAGATTCGGTACTGGAGGCAATACCGGAATTGAGAGAGGCCTTTCCCAAACTTTAGTTTTCGGGAAAGCAACCTTGGATTTAGGGGAACGCTGATTCGCAGGCCTGGGTTCTTCATTAACGCGGCGCAATTCGGCCGGCGTGATGCTTCATTTTAGAATGTTACCGTAGGTATTCCTGCTCCGTTGTATGTCCGCCTGTTCGGTGTATACTTGAAAAAGAACCTTTGCACGCGGGGGAGTTGTCATGAAAGATCGCGGCTTTAAACCCTTTTACTTTACGGAAGATTTCGGACTGGGGGTCGCCTCGGCGGCAACCCAGATCGAGGGCGGGGAATTGGGTCATTCATGGAATGACTGGTACAGGCAGGGGAAGATCCTGGACGGTTCAAATCCCGCCCGGGCAAACGACCACTACCGGCTCTGGCGGGAGGACGCCGCCCTGATGCGGGATATGGGGATCCGGCATTACCGGATGGGCCTGGAATGGGCGCGCATAGAGAAGCGGGAAGGGGAATTTGACCGGGACGCCATTGCCCATTACCGGGAGGAACTCCGGCTCCTCCGGGATTACGGGATCAGGGTCCTTGTTACCCTGCACCATTTCACCAACCCCTCGTGGTTTGAGGCCAGGGGGGCTTTTCTGAACCGGGAGAACATCCCCTGTTTCCTTAAATTTACGGAGCGGATGGTGACCGAATTGGGGGATCTGGCGGATGAGTACATCACCATCAATGAACCTAATGTCTACGGGACCCACGGCTATATGATGGGCCTCTGGCCCCCGGGCCGCCGATCCTTTGGGGAAACCCTGCGGGTGTTCGCCAATCTGGCGGCGGCCCACATCGGCGCCTACGCTCTGATCCACCGGCTGCGGGGAGACCGGGTCAGGGTGAGCTTCGCCCATCACCTGCGGGTATTCGCCCCGGCTAATCCGAATAATCCAAAGGACCGCTTTTTTGCCCGGCTTTCCGCATGGCTCTTCCAGGAAGCCCTTACCCGGGCGATGT
>JAITLC010000066.1 GCA_031278095.1 Treponema sp. | reverse complement strand
AAGCGCATTTTCGTCTGGGTCTGCTCTATTCGGAAAAAGGCGACACTACCAGAGCACGGGCTGAATGGCGGAGGGCTGTCAGGATAGATCCTGCCCATAACAATGCCAGGGCACGTTTGAATATGTAGGAGGGGATATGTTTGGATTTAGATCTTCAGATATCGGAATTGATTTGGGAACCTGTAATACCCTTATTTACATTCGCGGTAAAGGCATTGTACTGAATGAACCTTCTGTCGTTGCAGTGGAACGCGGTACAAAAAAAGTAAAGGCTGTCGGGACGGAAGCCAAGCGCATGCTTTTCCGGACTCCGGGAAATATCATCGCCATCAGGCCAATGAGGGATGGGGTCATTGCCGACCTTGAATCAACCGAAAAGATGATCCGTTACTTTATTTCCCGTGTTCTTCCCCGTTACCGGCCCTTCAAACCCCGCATGATCATCGGTATTCCCTCCTGCATCACCGAAGTCGAACGGCGGGCAGTGGAAGAGAGCGCCTATAAGTCCGGCGCCAGAGAAGTTCTGGTCATTGAAGAAAGCCTTGCAGCCGCCATAGGAGCGGATGTCCCGATTTTTGAACCTGCAGGCCACATGATCTGCGATATAGGCGGAGGCACTACCGAAATTTCTGTTATCTCCCTGGGGGGTATGGTAGTTACCAATGCCATTCGTCTGGGAGGCGACGAATTTGATGAGGCCATCATCCGCCATGTGCGGAGCGTGCATAATCTCATTATTGGGGAACAGATGGCAGAAAGCCTCAAGATCGAAATAGGTAACGCGTCTCCCGACAAGACCATCGAAAAGGTTGAGGTCAAGGGAACCGATGCAATAACCGGTCTTCCCCGGCGGCTTGAAGTGGATTCTGTTGAAGTCCGGGAAGCCCTGAAAGATCCCATTACCAAGATAATTGACGTTATCAAAAGTACCCTGGGAAAGACACCGCCTGAATTGGCTGCCGATATCGTCGAACGGGGCATCGTCATGACAGGCGGCGGTTCCATGCTTCGGGGGCTGGATAAGCTCATCGCAAAAGAAACCGGCGTACCGGCTATCCTTGCGGAACATCCCTTGGATTGTGTAGCTTTGGGCGCAGGCAAGTATTTCGATTTCATCAAGGAATTTGACAATACCCGTAGCGTCTATGACTACTAAAGTACAGGCCCGTTTCAGTACTACTTCCTATGTTTTCACAGCATTAATGCTGGTTTCTTTTTCTATTCTCTTTTTCTCTACCCGTAGTTTTATTGTCGATTTTAAGAACATGGGGCTTTCCCTTTTTTCCGGTGTTCGCGGAGCGGTATACGAAGTTTCCTCTTTTGTTTCCCGCTCAGTTCTTTCCGTCCGTGAACTGGCCGCCCTCCGCCGGGAATATGCAGAACTGACCGAACGTATTGCCCGTTACGAACAGCTTGAAAGGAATGCCGCCGAGATCGGTCAGGAAAACATACGTCTCCGTGAACAGCTCGGTTTTTCCCGGAATCTTTCCTTCAGGCATATCCCGGCGGAAATAATCGGCAGAGATCCTGATAATCTCTTCCCCGCACTGGTAATCAACAAGGGTACCCATGCAGGGGTACAGAATAACATGTCGGTAATTGGATGGCAGAACGGAACTCAGGGTCTCGTGGGAAAGGTAATACAGGCGGGGGCATTTGAAAGCCTTGTAATGCCCATCTATAACTCGAGTTCATTTGTGTCATCCCGTTTTGCAAGTTCCCGCTATGAAGGAATTGCGGAAGGCCGGGGTAATCCGGATCTTCCCCTGATTATGCGTTTTATCCAGAAAAGAGCCAGAGACGAGATCAATGTGGGGGACGTGGTTATTTCCAGCGGCATGGGAGGAATTTTCCCCGCGGGGATAAGCCTCGGCAGAGTTTCTGCCATCAATTATCAAGAAAATGAAATATCAATGGAAGTTGAGCTTGACATGATTATTGATTTTTCCAGGCTGGAATATATTTTTGTCATCAGTGGCGAAACAGGAAAAGACACAGATGGCTAAAAATATAATCTGGACGGTCATTTTTGTTCTTATCGCGGCAATTCTGCAGTCAACTATTTTTTTCAGGCTGGCAATTTATCATGCCGTACCCGACCTTGCCCTCTGCGTTTTGGTTTTTTCGGCGTACGTCAATGGTTCCATGACAGGACAGCTTTCCGGTTTTTTTTCGGGCCTGTTTCTGGATTTTCTTTCCGCCGCTCCTCTGGGCCTTAATGCCTTTGTGCGTACCCTTGTAGGATCCCTGACAGGACTTATGAAGGGCGCCTTTTTTCTGGATATTGCCATTCTTCCCATGATTCTCTGTGCAGCGGCAACCCTCGTTAAGGCGGTGACACTATTTTTACTGCACCTGCTTTTTGCCGATGCGGTGCCTTCCTATAATTTATTTTTACCAACCCTTTGGGTGGAACTCATGCTTAACACCTTTTCGGCTCCTTTTCTTTTTGCCCTGCTCAAACTCTTTTCGCCCCTGCTGGTTGAACGGGAACGGAGAGAAACCTGATGCCGCAGATTCCGCCTCCCGGAACCGAAGGCCGTTCGGAAAAACGGCTCATGTTTCTCTGTTTTCTCTTTATAGCGGTTTTTCTGGGTTACGGGTTGCGGCTTTTTTCCATGCAGATCTTAAGCGGAGAAGTATACCGCAGCAGAGCACAGAGTATTGCACGGAGAACCACTGTCATTCCTGCCCAAAGGGGAGAAATTTACGACCGCAGTTACAGCCAGCCCCTGGTACTCAATACCGATTCCTTTGCCGTAAACCTCACCCCGGCTGAAGTACCCCAGGGAGAAATGTCAAATCTTTTCAACAGGCTGTCAGAATTGTTGAACATTCCCAGGGATCAACTGGAAAAAAAAATACCCCCCCAGTCATATTTTCTCTATCAGCCGGTAGAACTGGCAGTAAATGTACCCTATACAACCATTGCATCCCTTGCCGAACGGGTTGATACCTTGCCGGGAATTTCCTGGCAGTCAAAGCCCATGCGGAATTATCAATTTTCGGGAAGCATTTCACATATTATAGGGTATGTAGGAAACATAACCAGAGACGAATTGACGATGCTCTACAACAGCGGTTACCAGCAGGGTGATGTTATCGGCAAAGCGGGCATCGAACGGCAATATGATGGCATTCTAAGGGGGAAGGAAGGATGGGAGATACGTACTGTTGATGTCCGGGGAAGGCATATTCCCGGTGAAGGAAATTTCAGACAGGCACCGGTAATGGGGAAAAATCTTGTGCTCAGTATCGATCAGGACATACAAATCCTGGCGGAAAAGGCCCTGGGAGAGCGCATGGGATCTGTTGTAGTAATGCGGCCGTCAAATGGCGAAATACTGGCAATGGTTTCCTACCCGTGGTACGATCCCAACCTCTTTAACCGCAGTGACATGAGTGATGATTACAATGCCCTAATTAATGATCCGAATAAACCTTTTCTTAACCGGGCAATACAGTCAAGTTATCCCCCGGCTTCTACTTTCAAAGTAATTATGACCTCAGGAATCCTCAATGAAGGCGCCATTTCTCCCCTGGAGACTATCGATTGTCAGGGAGAACTAACATACGGTGATAGGCTCTGGAGGTGCCATATCCGGAAACCCGGTCACGGCAGGCTTAACCTGCAGCAGGCAATGGCCCAATCCTGCGATACCTACTACTGGGTTGTTGGAAGGGATTTTCTCGGATTGGAACGGATCATCTATTATGCAAAGGAATTCGGTTACGGAGATGCAAGTGGCATCGATCTTCCCGGAGAGATTAGCGGCTTTATCCCAAGCCCCCAGTGGAAGGAGCGCCGGTTTCACGAACGTTGGCTTGGCGGAGACACAATGAACATGAGCATTGGTCAGGGCTATACCCTGGCTACTCCCATTCAGATGGCCAACATGGTAGCAATGGTAGTCAATGATGGTAAAATATATAAACCCCACATTCTCAAAGAAGTACGCGATCCGGTATCCGGTGCAGTAGAGCGGAGTATACAAGCCGAACTGCTCAGGGAAACCGGCATTCCCTCCTCAGTTTTCAAAATTGTCAGAAGAGATATGAGAACTGTAATCAGCGAAGGAACCGCCCAGTTTCCACTGAATATCAAATCTGTACAGATTGCCGGAAAAACCGGTACCGGAGAAGTCGGCCTTAACGACCGCTGGCATTCCTGGTTTGCAGCGTATGCACCCTACGACAGCACAAAGCCTGAAGAGCAGGTGGTAGTTTC
>JAITLC010000052.1 GCA_031278095.1 Treponema sp. | reverse complement strand
AACCGCAACGGTAACCGGCGCCGCAGCGGTAACCGAAACCACGGCGGTAATTGACGTCTTTGTCGAAAGAGAGCTTTCTGCCCTCCGCGCCCTCCTTTCCATCCTTACCGGGGAACGGCAGGGGACAGGAGAAGAACTTGAAACCCTCCTGGATTTCTGCGATTACCTCTGGGCCTATTTCCCGGACTGTGCCGGGGCCGGAGGAAGAAGGCCGCCGGCCACGGACATCTCCTTCCTCAAACGGGTCAGGGCGGAGATTGAGCCCTTCCTGTCGCTTTTCAGCAGGATAAAAGAGATTCAAAAAAGCTGCGGGTCTTGTGAAACGCCGTGATTCTCACCATACTTGAAAAAGGAGTATTGTGTGAGCGAAACGTACCGCCGGCCAAGCTGGGATGAATATTTTATGGAGGTGTGCGACGCTATTTCCAAACGGGCTACCTGTGACCGGGGCCGTTCAGGCTGCGTTATAGCCAAGGACAAACAGCTTCTTGTTACAGGCTATGTAGGGGCCCCTGCCGGCCTTCCCCACTGCGACGAAGTTGGTCATCAATTCAAAAAAATGCTCCATGAGGATGGATCAATAAGTACCCACTGTGTACGGACTGTTCATGCGGAACAGAATGCGATCTGCCAGGCTGCAAGACGGGGTATATCCATCGAAGGGGCCACACTCTACTGCCGCATGACACCCTGCCGTACCTGCGCCATGCTTATCATCAACTGCGGCATTAAGCGGGTGGTGGCCCAGCGCCGTTACCATGACGGTGAAGATTCCGAGGCTATGTTCGCCAAAGCAGGTATCAGCCTTGAATATGTTCACGATGAAGTACAGGAATACGAAAAACAGTGATTTACCTTATTTCACTTTCCATTGTATTTTTTTTAGCTGCAGTATTTTTTGCTATTGCCTTTTTTCTTTATCTCAGATCCTGCAAAAAACTCACCTCCGGTGTCCTCGTACTTAAAGAAGAACTTGAAAAATTAAAACGGGAAAAGGTGGAGATTCGTAAAGCTCTCAAAATTTTTATAAAGGAAAGCGCCGTTATCCGGGAGCAACTGGCAAGTGAAGGGGAGGAACGGGATGAAGTTCTCTTCCGCACCGGGGAAATAATCGACAAGATCGCCAATCAGTTCAACGAAATTGAATCTTCCGCGAATCAGGCTCTGGAAACGCTGGGTATTTTGGAACAGCAGGTCAGGGGCGGCAGATTGCCGGGTATCTCTGAAAAAACGGAAGAAACGCTTTCCCGTTTTTCGGATCTTTCAAGTTCGGCGGCCGAACAGATTGGCGGAAGCGCCGGGAAGATAGTTTCCCTGCGGGATGA
This sequence comes from Treponema sp., assembly GCA_031278095.1. Lineage (GTDB taxonomy): Bacteria > Spirochaetota > Spirochaetia > Treponematales > Breznakiellaceae > JAIRNJ01. Next base: position 31,978 of record JAITLC010000052.1, on the reverse strand, counting down.
GGTCGGCGAAGGGGAAGAGAAAGCCCGGCGTGTGAACGAGATCATCAAAACCATCTCTCATGAGGTGGAAGGCATCGCAGAGATGACCAAACTCATCAACCAACTCTCCAGCCAGACGAATCTTCTCTCTATGAACGCCGCCATCGAAAGCGCCCATGCCGGACAGGCGGGCGCCGGGTTTGCCGTGGTAGCCGACGAGATCCGCAAGCTGGCGGATTCCACCAGAGAAAACGCCGGGCGCATCACCGAAGAAGTAAAGACCATCACCCGGATAACCCGGGACGCACTAAAGGCCAGCGAAGAGTCCTTCAAGACTTTCAATCGGGCAAGCGGGGAGATTGGTATTCTTTCAGGAGAACTGGAAGCCATTTCCGGTATGGCCGCGGAACACGGGGCAATTTATTCGGAGATCGCAGGAACACTGCGGGCTCTTCCTGAGACTCAGAGCGCCCATGATGGAAATGCGGATTTTATGGCCAGCCACGAAAGCTTCAGCGCAGCCGTCAAGCTTATCCGTAACCTTACGGACAGTACCAGGTCGGAGATCAAGGAGCTCCACTCCGGTATTCTGGAAATTCTGGACAGTATCAGCAAGACACAGATCGACTACCTGAACAATCTGGAACATGCCGCGGAACTGGAAGCCCTTCTTGATCCGGAAAAAAGCGGCGGAAACCAGTCCGTTACGGGGAGCGCCGAAGGGGAAACAGGCGGCGCAGCTTCCGGTACACCCCACCCGGCAAGTTCGGCGGCGCCTTCCGGGCCTTCAACAGCTAATTCCGTACCGAAAGCCGCTGTCCCGGCGAAGAGTTCAGGCGCTGCGCCAGCTACAAAAGCGCCCGCCGGACGAGGAGCCGGCGAGGACTACTCCAATTGCCGGGACGTATGGGTCAAACAGCCGCCCGAAACGATACTCTAGCGGCCTGTTGCGCTTCGCGGCGAAGCCGGAACCGCCGGCCTGAATTTCAGTTCTCCTGTAGAATCCGGTATTTAAGGTAGATCTCTTCCAGGGTATGCCGTGGGCCGGGTGTACAAACGCGCATGCGGAACAGGGCGGCATTCCGCCGGTCGATGAAAAAATCGTAAATACTCCGTAGATCCCCCTCGTCCACGGGTGTAAAGGAAGGCTGGTTGCCCAGATAGCTACGGACTTCATCCCAGTCTACCGCATTGATGCCGAAACGGGTGAGCCTCTCCCGAACCTGGGCTATCTCTTCAAAAGAGAGGCCGAAGAGAAATTCCTCCAGAGCCCAATGGGTTTCCTCATTTTCCGTTTCCTCCACCAGAAAATCGTACCAGTCTGTCCCCATATCCATTGTTATGCGGAAGAGTTCGCTGGAACCGTTCATGGTACCGAAAACCGGAGGAACCCCATCCCGGGCTATCCAGAGAGCCTTGAGGGCGGGGAGATGGAGAATCGCCCTGGCATCAGTCCCACTGTCCCAGAGGCGTACCAGATCCTGGGCCAGAGCCGGTTTCTTGCCGGAAGGAAAGGAAGGATCTTCCAGACAGGAGAAGTAAACCTCTTCCGCCATAAGAGTAGACACAACAGAAAGTATGACCATCCGGATCGGTATATAAAATTCGGCATTTTCCCGGCATATCCGGGCCAGCAGCGCAAAAGTATGGAACTTTGACACCAGATATGACCGTACAGCCACCACTTTGGTCGGGATATGGAGGAGGCGGGATGCAGATGAGAATGAACAGAGGGCAGCTAAAAGCCGGTTTTCATCCCGAAAATCGCCTCTGAGAGTCTGGGAATCCCGTACCGACGGATAGTTGAACACGACGGTCCCCAATTCCCGCAGGTTATGCAGTCTATCCCGGGCCAGCCGGCTTTCTTCGGGAAATTCCAAATCCAGCCAGCCCAAAACATTCGAGACGAGACTCTCCTCTTCTCCGCTTAAAACATGAAGCGCCTTATTCGTGGCTTGCACAAACATATTATAAAGGCTATCCCGCTACCCGTTTAAAATCAACATTTTTTATCATATTTTTTAGATTTTGCGCCCGCCCTGAACTTCTATGCGTTTATCCCGGGCTCTGACACAGGACTCCTGCATTTACCTTCCCTCCTTATGATACGATAGGGGGATATCCACGGGAGGGGAATTATGGATATAACACGCTTGAAAGAAAAGCCGGATGGCGTATTCGTTCCGGCGTTCACTCATGAACCGGTACACTATCAGCGGGATTCTCTCTGTGCGAAGACGGCCGCCGCTTTTGTTAGAATTTCGTTTGCCTCTTTAAGGGTCTTATTTTCGCCCATTCCTTGTATTAAGGTATGGATTGTATGCCTGGGTTCATACCCGCAAACGAAAACTGTTACGAAATTGAAACCGGAGCAAGCTCCGGGGTATGAACCCAGGCCCGCGAATCAACATTGGAGGTGGCGGGAGTCGAACCCGCGTCCTAATACGCGAAATACAAGCGTCTACAGGTTTAGCCGCGCATCGTATTGTCGGGACGGGCTTGGCTGTGCGGCATGCGGCCCATCCGTATTACGGAAAAATCTTACCGCTCGGCGTCCGTACGCGACGATGGGCCAGCCTTGATTGCGACGCGGAAGTCCTTCCTCAAGGCGGCGGAAGGGTTCCACGCGGTTACGCAGCTAAGGCGTAATCGTAACTGTCGTTGTTGGCAGTTAATGTTTTGCCGAATCAGGAGATCGGCGCTCCACCTGCAGCCTGCACCCCGAGCCGTACCAGTCGAAACCGGTGCACCCCCGAAGCAAACAGAATATTTAGGGAAACGCCGATTAAATGACGCCAATCAGCGTTTCCCTGTGTATGTGCTCATTTCATTGCGCAAATACCGCATTAAAGTAGCACCGATTTATTCTCGATTGAATAAATCAGTACTTCCTTAGTATATACTTCCGTTCCGCTCTTATCAACAGGCCAATACGGACCAACCGTCAGAACCCGGGGCTCCTGCGTTTACTTTCCGAACAGGACGGTAAACATATCGTCCGGGTTCATGTACACCCGGAGACGGCGCGATTCGGATAGTGGAATATCAGAGGGAAGCGACAGTCAAGCGGATGCAGGAAATTCCCGGAAAGGGATGGAAGATTTATTTCGATGACCATACCGGGCGGTATATCCAGATCGGCCCAGGAGATGACTTTCATATTCAGGGAGATTTCATTGCGGTTTTACCGGAATACTTAGTGTCTGGTCATAATGTCCTACATTATGGCCAGACTCTACTTAACGAAAACAATTCGATGAAACCGCCAAAATTACATCCGGTGATCACGGAGCCGTCTTTCGTAAGAAAAGCCGCGCCGGCCCGGAACCGCGAATAGGCCTTAAGAGCCGCATCTTTGGCCTCTCCGAAGAGGTCATCCATTGAAATTTCGTTCATAAACTATAATACTATACGTGGAGATTTTTGTGGTAAAGGAAAGAAAAAAATACTGGATTTTTCTGGGGTTGATTCTCTTTGTTGTGTACTTTTTTGTTGCCGCCCGTCCTATACCGGTTGAGACGATCCTGCTTCCCCGCTGGCTTTCCTCCCTTGAATCCGGGTTCCCCCTCAGCCGGGGGGGAAATCTTTCAGAAAATTCCTCTGCCGGGGTGCTTATCCCTTTCCTATTGGGGGACAGGTTCGGCTATGCCGATGAGGAGGGCCGTTTTGTCCTGAACCGCCCTCTTGAAGGTTCCGTCTCCCTTTCCCGGGACAGATGGGCCCAGTATGATGCGGAACCTTCTTCTATCGAGGTGCTGGGGCCCCGGGGGGAAACACTCATGGATATCGAACAGAACCGGGGTTACCCGCTGTTTCTTGACGAAAGAATTTTTCTCATCGGGCATGAACAGAATACCTTGAGTGTCCTGGATGAAGGGGGGAAACCCCTCTGGACTTACGATTTTGCCTCTCCGCTTACCTGCATTGACGCCGCCGCAGGATTGGTGTTGACCGGTTCTCTCGACGGAGTGGTAGAAGTTCTGGATTCCAGAGGAAAACGGATCTTCTACTTTGAACCCGGCGGTTCCCGGCTTTCCCTGATTCTCGGCTGTACCATGTCCAGGGACGGAAACCGGCTGGGGATTATTTCGGGAATCGATGATCAGCGTTTTTTGGTGCTGGAACGTTACGGCGACGGAGCGGTATCCGATTACCGGGTTGTGTATCATGAATTCCTCACCGATGGTTTCAGGCGGGCTGTCTACATTTCCTTTATCGATAACGACAGTAAAATTGTTCATGAACAGGAACAAGGAATCGGCATTTACGAAATAGGCGGGCGGGAACGGACATTCCTCCCCCTGGAAGGGGATATTGTTGCAATGGACACTTCCGGTCATGACGGGCTTTTCTTTATCATTACCGCCCAGCAGGGAAAAAAGAAAAATCTTGTGGCAATAAAAATGCCCGGCAGAATTATCATTGAAGCTCCTTTCAAAACCGAAGATGTCTTTCTGGGAAGATCCGGCTCCATGCTCTACATAGGAGGCGGCCGTACGCTGGCGGCCTTCCAGATAAGCACTAAATAGTGTCTGTCTATAATGTAGACACATTATAGACAGACTACCTTAAAACAGGCATTTTGCGCACCGTTTTGGTACAAAAAGATGCGCAAATGCAAGGTCTGTCCATAAAGTAACCGACTTTATGGACAGACACTAAATAGAGGATGTAAAGATAATGAGAAAAACAGTGTTTTTGCTTGGTATAGTGATTCTGTTCTGCGGATCCCTGAATGCCATGGACTGGCCTTCCCGGGATGCGGAACTGGTACATAACTTTGGATGGAATAACCGGGGAGAACCGGTACTGGGCACGGTCTTTAGGGGCTCGGGGTTTATACAGGCAGCGGATAATGGGGAACTGCTCTTTACCCGGCGCAAGGGCGATGCCGCTTCCCGGCTGCCTTCTCCCATGGGAGCATGGACCGCCCTGGATCACGGGGATGGCATAATCAGCATCTACAGCCGCTATGATGATCTCCGCTCCTACCGTATAGGCGATACCGTCTCACGGGGAACGCCTCTTGCGGTTTCCGGCAAATCCGGCTGGACCGCCGTTTCGGGGTTTTTCTTTTCGCTCTTTGACCGTCGGGAGAGACGCTGGGTGAATCCTTCAATGATTATTTCACCCATGGAAGATACACAGGCGCCGGCAATACAATCTATACAGCTTACCGGAACCCGGGGGGCAGGTATTGATCTTGCTCAGGTACGGACTCTAAGCCAGGGGAGGTATACCATTGCGGTGGCTGCCGCCGATGCCCTGAGTAATACGAATGAATTTTCCCTTGCGCCTCACAGGATTATCTGTTCTTTTAACGGGACAGAGGCAGGTTCCCTTCTGTTTGAAACAGTATCTGTCCGGGACGGTGTACAGCTTATGTACCGGAACGGACTTACCCCGGTAAAACAGATCTATGCACCTTTCCCCCGTTACGAAGTAGGAGAAGTGTGGCTTACACGGGGACAGGCTACCCTGGAAGTGATTGCCGGGGACATTGCAGGCAATAACCGGAGTACACTGTACCGTCTGCAGGTTGAGTAAGACGCAGGTTCTGGAGAGAGGAGAGTGAGAAAGACCGTCAAGACCTGGTCCACTCCTGTTGAAAATGAAAGACGGCGGCAGATTCCCTGCGCTTTATGCGGGAGAAATGTTTTTAAGCTTGTCCTGAAATGCGGGGGCTTTTCCTATGTAAGATGCGGAAGCTGCGGTCTTGTGCAGATCAACCCGCAGCCTTTTCCTGCAGAAATTGCCGCCCGTTACGGAGAGGCCCACGGAAATGATTATCTTTCCTACGAACTAAACAATGAAGCAAACTTTCTGTACCTGCAGGAACTTGCTCTTATGGACGCCGGTTTTTTTACCCTTGAAAAGGAACTCCTGAAAAACAGTAATGCACCGCGGGTTATAGACATCGGCTGTGCAACAGGAACACTGCTTGAAAAATTAGGAGGGCGGGGCTGGATCTGTACCGGGGTGGAAATTTCCCCTTCTGCGGAATACGCACGGGAAAAACGGGGTCTTGATGTCCGCAGCACGCCGCTTGAGAAATGCGGTTTTCCGGATGGCAGTTTTGATGCGCTTCTGGCATCTCATCTCATAGAGCACTTAAATGATCCTGCGCTCTTTGTGTCTGAAGCGTACCGGGTACTTGGCTCCGAAGGACGCATCTACATAACGACTCCCAATATCGCAGGTTTCCAGGCGCGGCTCTTCCGGGGACGCTGGCGGAGCGCTATTTTTGATCATCTCTACCTTTTTTCGCTCAAGACCCTTTCCCGGCTCCTTGAGAAACATGGTTTTGTCATCGAGAAGCGTGTTACCTGGGGAGGGCTCGCCGCGGGAATTGCCCCGCCCCCGCTGAAACGTATCGCCGATACGGCGGCAAAACGTTTCGGCTTTGGAGACGTAATGCTTCTGCGGGGCAGAAAAATTCAGCCGGTCTGAGGAGAGGCTGCAATGTGAATGGCAAAGCCTGCAATCTCTTCCCCGAGACAGAGAAGGATGATCCTGCCTTTGGCGTCTTTTTTGGCATTGTCCCAGTCAAGGGCAATGCCTCGGCGTTCCAGGAAGGCCGCGGCCTTGCCGACACTGTTTGTGCCGATGACGATGTGACCGTGCTTCTTCCCCCCGGCGTCCTGAGTCTTCATTATTTCAATGGCGTTCCCCGCAAAGACCGAAGAACTGCCGTCCTTTGATGCAAAACCGAACATGTCGCTGAAAAACCGTGCGGCCTTCCCTGCGGCCTCAGTATCTCCTGCATTTATCCCAAAGTGAACAACACGGAAACCCAGCATCGCCGATACTGCCTCCCGTGAAAGCGCAGTGATTCTGTCGAAATCCCCTGCATTGATAAATTCATCCTTTACCATCCAGGAGCCGCCGCACGCGTGTATCTTATCGCAGGCGCTGTACACGCCGATATTGGCGGCGCTGATCCCCCCCGTGGGCATGAAACGCAAAGAAGGATAGGGAGCCGAAACAGCTTTGATATAATCGAGACCGCCGCTCTGTTCGGCGGGAAAGAATTTTATCACTTCGAGGCCCGCTTCAAGGGCCTGTTCAATGTCCGAAGGATTGGAACATCCCGGTGTAATGGGGATGCCCTTCTCCCTGCAATGGGACACCACCCTGGGATTAAAACCGGGGCTCACGATAAATTGCGCGCCCGCATCAATGGCCTTGTCCACCTGTTCGGGGCTTAAAACCGTTCCTGCTCCCAGGAGTATTCCGGGCACAGCCCCGGCGATCCTCCGTATGGACTCTTCTCCCTGGGCAGTACGAAAGGTAACTTCCGCACAGGGAATTCCCCCGGCTTTCAGTGCCTGCGCCAGAGGAACAGCCTTTTCCACATCGTCAATCTTGATTACCGGTACAATACCAATCTTTCCCAGTTCTTCCAAAACCTTATTCATCGGTAATTCCTTTTATAGACAGAGGCCGTTCCGGAATCCGGTGATCCGGCAGGATCATGATTTTGGAACAGCGGCCTTAATATTGAGGGAAAAACGGCTATTCTGCCGCTTTTTCCAAGGGCCGGTCCAAAACCAACCGGGTTTTGAAACCGACTCGACAGACTCTACATAATTTTTTTGAGGCGGTAACACGAAAAGTTGTCATAACCTGTACTCCGGGGAAACCTGCTGTATTTTTTCATCCCTTATCATATAATAAGAGTCTGTCTATAATGTGTCTACATTATGGACAGACCCTAATTATAGATGAGGTTGTTATGGGCGCCGCAGCAAAAGAAGAACGATTGTTTACCTGCGCCGGCTACAAGGCATGGAAGCCTGCCGAAGGGGAATGTTATGAATTCATTTACGGCGCAGCCTATGCCATGCCGGGGCTGAATACATATCACCAGAGTATCTGCGGGGGACTGTTCCGGCAGATTGCCAATTATCTGTACGGTAAGCCCTGTAGAGTATTTTCCGCTCCCTTTGATGTCAGGCTTTTTTACGAAGAAGATGAAAGTGATGATACTGTTGTCCGGCCGGATATTTCGGTTATCTGCGATGAAAAAAAGCCGGGAAGCGAAGGCTGCCGCGGAGCGCCGGATCCGGCGGCGGGGATCCTTTCCCCTTCAAACAGCGTCTTCAAAATGGAACGGAAGTCCGGGCTTTACCGGCAGGCTGGTGTCAGAGAATACCGGGCGATCAACCCTGGTTTCGATATAGGCCCGGAAGCGGTTTTCGCGGATGGTGACTGATACCGGTGAAATACAGTTGCGTGATCTTTGATCTGGACGGTACTCTGGCGGACACCGTTGCCGATATTGCCGCATCGATGAACAGGGCGCTGGAACTGCATGGTTTTCCACAGCGGCCGCCGGAGATGTATCCGGGAATCGTGGGCTATGGGATTAAAAAGCTGGCCTTTGACGCGCTGCCGGAAGAAACCAGAAGTGAGGAGATTGCCGCCGCTGTGGCTGCAGATGCGGCCCGTTTCTATGCGGAAAAACCGCTGGTTCATACCAAGGCGTACCCCGGCATTCCGGAACTGGTTGCGGAACTGAGAGGCAAAAAATTCAAAACTGCCGTCGTCAGCAACAAGCCCGATCCGGTAACCCGGATTGTGGTGCACGGGCTCTTTCCGGCGGGGAGTTTTGATCTCGTTCAGGGTGAAAGGCAGGGCATCGCCCGCAAGCCCGATCCCGCGGCAGTCTGGGAGATCCTCGTTCAGCTTGACAAAACTCCCAGAGACACGATCTTTGTGGGAGATTCCGAGGTAGACATGGAAACCGCACGGAATGCCGGCTGCTTCCCTCTCGGAGTCAGTTGGGGCTTCCGTCCCCTGCCTGTGCTGGAAGAGGCGGGAGCCGCGCTGATCGTTGACAGCACCGGAGAAATTTCAGCTTTCCTGAATTAGGCTTCTCCTGGCGCTACGATATGCCGTACGGCCTTTAATCGAAAGCTATTCTCAGTTTAAGATAACTACGAATCATACGGACAGAAGAGAATTCAGAAAAATGAAGGCCGTCGAAGCAAGCGTTAGTGCCTGTTCGTGCCGTTCCCGGCAGACTGAGGATTGAAGTTGATCGAACATTAAACTTGCTTCATGCGAAGAAAGCAGGATATAATAAATGTACGCGTTCCTTTGGGCCGCCGGTAAGGCGCAGCAGGCCGAAAATGGTTATATACGCCGCCAGGAGGCGGCTTGTGCATGTGTCCCTTTGGGCCACGAGCGTAAGGAAATTGATAGTACGACGCCGCCAGGAGGCGGCTTGTGCATGCAAACTGATGACCCGCGGGTGGAAGAAAATATTGGCGAACTCTCCCGGACTCTGTCAAAGCTGAATGATTCGGAACTTATTGAATCCTTTCTCCGCTGTCTCCTGACCCCTGCGGAAACCGCCGACATTGCCGCCCGCTGGGCCCTCGTCAAATCCCTGAAACAGAAGATCCCTCAGCGGAAAATTGCAAAGGATCTGGGAATTTCCCTCTGCAAGATCACCAGGGGTTCACGTGAATTGAAAAAATCCAATTCGGCTTTTGAGAGAATTCTGAGAGAAGCGCAGAAAGACTGATCTCCTTACTCCCCAATGTGTACCCTGAATGAACGCCGGAAAAGAAAACGACGGAGCTTTTCAATCCACACCACGAGAATAGCCAGGATGATCCGGGGGAGGAGAAGCCAGATGGTGGAAATTCCCGCGGCGGCATAGAGGCAGGTATCGGTGATCCATGAATGGTCTATGGCAATATGATGATTGAGGAGATCGGCTTCCTTTTCGCTGAGGGACGCATTTTCAAAGGCTTCCCATATTACGGGATACCCTTCCTGGATGCCGAAAGAAAAACTGGTAATCAATGGATATGCGGCGTGTGAGGGAAGACCCAGGACGGGCATGAAGGGGGTGATGATCCGGCTTGCAAGGCTCAGGAGTCCGAATTCCTGCAGGATATGCTGCAGAAAATAGGAGCCCAGTACAATCAGCGCCGTTCTTACCATAAAGATGAAGGTAGCGCCAAGCCAGGGCATGATGAGGGGATTGAGTTCTTCACTCGCAAAAAAGGCCTTGAGGGATTCGAGATCCGGCAGGACGAGGCTTTGTCCGCCGGTTTCCAGAATTCCCCTGCCGGGAAGAATAAGGTTAAGAAGCAGACCGGAGGCCGGCGCCCAGAAGAGACGAAGGAAGAGCAGTTTTGAAAATGAAGAACCTGTTCTGTGCATACCTCCGCTTTCGGCAATGAGACTGTGGGCGGTAAGGCACATCATCGCAAGGATCACCAGTTCGCGGGCGGAAAAATTCATCACTTCGATACAGGTAAGGGCCATGTAGGGATTCCCCAGAATGGAACAGCCGAAGGCTATGAGAGCCTCCCCCCGGAATCCGAAAAAAACACTGATTCTGCCGAGGAGCCGGGAGGCCGCCTCCAGAAACCCCGAGGCGCCGAGAACCATCAGTACGAAGGAGACAGGAAAGATGCTCAATATGAGCAGGGGAAGGGACTTGAGAAACTGAAACAGGCTTTTTGAAACAGTCCGCCCTATCCGCACCCGTATGGGAATTTTTTCGGGGATTGCCACTATGACCTTTCCCTTGCCGCATGAAAGTTCATTTCATATTCAATTGAATTTTTAAGCTGAGGCTGTTCCAGGACTTCATTTTTTGGAACAGATTCCTTGAATTCAGTGGAAAAACCGGACTTGACCGGGTTTTGGAACAAATTCGGCTTGGCAAGATTTTTGCGGTTAAGATTGATGAGGGAGCCCGCACCGAGGAGCAAGGCTTCTCCTTCGTTTAGTTCCGGAGATGCAAGCAGGAAAGACGTAACGCCCTCTGCGCCGATTACAAAAACTTCAAGTTTTTCTCCGCCGTTTTTGAGGATACGTGTAACACGGGGAATGAAGAGCCAGTCACCGTTTTTAAAGGGAGGCTCCCCTTCGACGATGAAGGGTATGACGCCCCAGTTTATCAGGTTACTCCGGTAGCGTTTGGTGGCATACTCCGCTGCAAAGTTAGCGACTGCACCCAGCACTCGCTGACAGCTTGCAGCCTGTTCCCTGGCGCTGCCGTCGCCGGGTTTTCTGGCGTAGATGGCGGAACCCAGTTGAAGGGAGGCAGACCCTCCCGTTTTTTTCAGTTCTTCGAGGCCCGAAAGCCCTTTGAAAACCGTTTCTAGTTCCGGAAGGATCCTCACCGCGGCTGCCCTTCCCTCTTCTTTAAGCGCGGAGGCGGCGGACTTTACCTCCCTGGCTCTGCCTGCGTATGCAGGATCTTTACGGGAAAGGGTATACTCAGCCAGCCCCCGGGGATTGGAACGGAAAGACGAAGTCTCCCCGGAAGGAATAAGTTCATCGGTGGTGGTAACCGGATCCGTTATAAAACTTACGATTTTGATGAGGAGGTTCTCTCCCAGCTCTTCCATGTCCGGCCAGTCGGTAATGTTGGGACCGTAGACCAGTTCTGCCGCGGGATCTGCCTTCCGCCAGCCATTATAGACCCGCTCCCGGTAGGGGGACTCATCATAGTGATAGGTATATTCCTTTTCCTCATAATCGATGTTTTCCGCCGAGCGAAGTATGCCTCCCGTCACCGCGGTAGCGGCAACGCTGCGGGCATCCATGAGGGCTACCGAGGCCGTCTGACCCTTATCCGGTTTGGAACCTTCCCGGTTGGGGAAGTTACGGGTAGTATGCCGCACGGAGAAACCCTCGTTGGAAGGCACATCCCCTGCGCCGAAACAGGGGCCGCAGAAAGCGCTGCGTACCACGACTCCGCGGGAAATAAGCTCCGCAAGCGCGCCGTTTTTGGCAAGTTCCAACATCACAGGCTGGGAGCCGGGATACACCGACAGGGAAAAAGCGCCCGACCGGGAACTTTTATCGCCACCGGCCTTCAATATTGCCGCTGCTGTCATGATATTGTCAAAAGTGCCACCCGCACAGCCTGCAATTATGCCCTGATCGGTACGGAAAAGGCCCTTTCCTTCAATTTTTTGCCTGAGTTTGAGGGGTGTTTTGGAATTTTCCAGCGTTTCCAGGGCTTCCTTTTCAACCTTATCCAGAATATCCTCCGTGTTTGCAAGGAATTCATCAATTTCGTAGACGTTGCTGGGGTGGAAAGGCAGGGCGATCATCGGTTTAATCGTGGAAAGGTCGATTTTTATGAGGCCGTCGTACCGGACAAGGGGGCCGGGAGTAAATTTTTCATAGTCGTCGGGCCGCCTATGGAGGCTTAAAAAATCCTTCACCTTTTCATCGGTTTCCCAAACGGAAGACCAGCAGGTGGTTTCGGTGCTCATTACATCGATTCCTGCCCTAAAATCCATGGGCAGATCCTTTATCCCGGGCCCCAGAAACTCAAGAACGGCATTTTTGACAAAACCGTCCTTGAAAACCGCTCCAATCAGGGCAAGGGCAATATCCTGGGGCCCCACTCCGTGCCGGGGTTTTCCGGAAAGATATACCGCGATGACTCTGGGATAAACCGTATCGTAACTCTGCTCCAGGAGTTGTTTGACAAGTTCGCCGCCCCCTTCACCTACTCCCATAGCGCCCAGGGCCCCGTAACGGGTATGGCTGTCGCTTCCCAGGATCATCTTGCCGCAAGCGGCCCGGGCTTCCCGTATATAGGAATGGATCACCGCCAGATGGGGAGGCACATAGATACCGCCATACTTTTTTGCGGCGGAAAGCCCGAAGACATGATCGTCCTCGTTGATCGTTCCACCGACGGCGCAGAGTGAATTGTGGCAGTTGGTCAGCACATAGGGAACGGGGAACTTTTCCAGCCCGGAAACCTTTGCGGTCTGGATGATATAGACGAAGGTGATGTCGTGGGAGACCAGGGAATCGAATTTAAAGGCCGGCTTTTCAAAAACATCCCCCCCGCACTGATGGGCAGCCATAATTCTGTAAGCCATACTACCCTTTCGACTTTCATTTTCAGAGGCCGGCCCCTCTTTTCCGGACAGGGAATCAACAAATTCGCTATTATTTACATAGTAAACACCGTGCCTTATTATATCTATCATAGTCTGCCCCTCCGAAAAAAAAGATGAAAAACTCCCGAGGGTTTGTTCCAAAACTCAGGTTTTTTCAGAACAAGCTCAAGGCCGCTGTTCCAAAATCATGATCCTGCCGGATCTTGGAACAGCCTCCCTTACTAAAAAACATCCAATGTGGCATTATATAGAGTCTGTCCATAATGTAGATATTATGGATAGACAACCGAGGCTGTTCCAAAACTTCAGCTTTTGGAACAGCTTCCTTGGATTTAGAGGAAAAACCGGACTTTTGCCGGTTTTTCCAAGAGCTTGTTTCAAAACCAACCGGGTTTTGAAACAAGCTCAACCTTAAAAAACGCAATTTGCGTACCGTTTTGGTACAAAAAGATGCGCAAATGCAAAGTTCTGCCCGCAAAGTAACCGACTTTATGGACAGATACTATATACTAAAATCTTGAGGCGAATCAACATGCGGTCTCTCAGGCCGCGGGCATTGCCCGCCGGCAAGGCGCAGCGGGCCGGAAGCCGGCTATATCCGTATGGAAGCCGCTTTTACGGCATTTAAAAGGCTTGTGTATGAAGGAAATTCATATTCTCCCGCCGGAGCGTTACGGTTACGATTTTATCCCCTCCGAATATCTGCCGCCCGGGAAGGATCAATACTGGCGGAGGAATGAACAGCAGGAAAAGAAGGAAGGCTGGCGCCGTCTCAGGCCCCACGAGACGGAAATTCTCATGCGGAACGGCAACTACTGTCCCGATTGGGGGGATTTTTTCGTGTCGGACCCCTTTGAACCTGCCTTAATCAGGGATTCTTTCTTCTTCGGCCGGATACGGCTGGGGGCCCTGCGGGATGTATTACTCAAACATCACGATTTTTGCGTTCCCGCGGGGATCAGAAACAGCCGAATCATCTCTTGCGACATAGGAGATGATCCTGTTATTCAGGACTGTTCCTACATATCCCACTATATCATCGGGGATACCTGTATCCTTTCCAGAATTGACGAGATGCAGTGTACCAGCCACGCCAAATTCGGCAACGGTGTAATCAAGGATGGCGAGGATGAAGATGTACGAATCCGCATCGATGTGATGAATGAAGCGGGAGGCCGTCCCATACTTCCCTTTCGGGACATGATCCCGGCGGACGCGTTTCTCTGGGCCGGTTACCGGGATGACAGGGCCATGATCTCCCGGCTTGAGGCCATTACCCAGGCGCAGTACGGCGGATACCGCGGCTCCTATGGGACTGTGGGATCGGGGACGGTGATTAAAAGCTGCCTCATCATCAAAGACTGCGACATCGGGAAAGGCGCCTACATCAAAGGTGTAAACAAGCTCAAGAATGTAAGCATTCTCTCAAGTGAAGAGGAACCCACCCAGATAGGCGAAGGGGTGGAAATGGTGAACGGCATTGTCGGTTACGGCTGCCATGTTTTCTACGGTTCCAAGGCGGTGCGTTTTGTCATGGGAAGGTACAGCAGCCTCAAGTATGGAGCGCGGCTTATCCATTCGGTACTGGGGGACAACTCCACCGTGTCCTGCTGCGAACTGCTCAACAATCTTGTCTTTCCGGTGCATGAACAGCACCACAACAATTCTTTTCTCATTGCAAGCTGCATACAGGGTCTGTCCAATATTGCAGCGGGAGCCACCATCGGGAGTAACCACAACAGCCGTGCCAATGATGGAGAGATCCGGGCGGGCCGGGGTTTCTGGCCCGGGCTTTCGGTAACGCTGAAACATTCAAGCCGTTTTGCAAGCTTTGTGCTTATCGCAAAGGGAGACTATCCCTACGAGATGAATATCAGCCTTCCATTTTCCCTGCTGAACAATAACGCCAACCTGAACCGGCTTGAGCTTATGCCCGCGTACTTCTGGATGTACAATCTCTATGCGCTGGAGCGGAATTCCTGGAAATTCCGGATGCGTGACAGACGCAAGGTAAAGCAGCAGCATATTGAAATGGATTACCTGGCTCCCGATACGGCGGAAGAGATTATTTCCGCACTAACCCTGCTGGAAACCTGGATGAGAAAGGCGGGCATCGATCCGTCAAAACCTGAAAATTCCCTCTCCCTGCTTCGGAATGAAAAATCAGGAGGGGAACCTCACTCTTCAGGCCCGGCGGAAAGTATCAATATGGAAGACCCTGAATATGAGGTTCTTTCGGAGAGTGTCTCCGGAGGGGATAATCCCATTCCCGCATCGGGGCTTGAACGGCATCGGCGTGGAACAGTAATACTGAAGCCCCGCGGGGCAAGGGCGGCTTACCTTGAGATGCTCCGCTTCTACGCGATCAAAACTCTTGCCGCCGCCCTTGACGGTAATTTCGTATTTTCCTGGCAGGGATTCTGCGATTACCTTGAACAGGAAGATCCGGACTGCGAAGCCTCTGAACAGGGACGGGTACGCGAATGGGTCAATCTGGGGGGACAGATCGTACCGGCATTCCGCCTGGACAGGCTGAGAAAGGATATTCGGGAAGGACGGATTGAAAGCTGGGATGAGATCCACGCCGCTTATGGTGAGTGGCAGAAAAACTACGATGCCGACAGGGCGCGTCATGCCTGGGCGGTATTGAAACTCCTCCGCGGGGAAAGCGGTATCGGGCGTGAAGCATTCAAAAGGGAACTGGGCATCGGGGCAGAAATAAAACACCGCATTGCCCTGCAGGTCTACGAAACCCGTGCAAAGGACTTTTTCGATCCCTACAGGCTTATTACCTACAGGAACAGGGAGGAGATGGATGCGGTTGCCGGCAAACCGGAAGACAACAGTTTTGTGAGGGCCGCGGAAAAGGATGCGGTGGAGTTCAAGGAGATGACAGACCGTCTTGTACAACGGCTTGGGGAAGGGGATCGTGCCTGATATATCAAGTCTAAACGAAACAACCATTATTCTCCGCCTGATTCTGGGTTTTTTGGCCGGGGCAATCATCGGCTTTGAGAGGGCCGGCAGGCGTCAGGTAGCGGGACTGCGGACTCACATTCTTATATGCCTTGGGGCTACACTCCTCATGCTTCTTTCAATCTGGCTGCCCCAGTTTCATTCCGGGGGAAACCGGGGCGACGTGGGGCGCATAGCCGCACAGGTAGTGTCGGGGATAGGCTTTCTGGGAGCCGGGGCAATTATCCGGCTGGGAAACAATATCCGGGGGCTTACCACCGCAGCCTCGCTCTGGCTCATTGCCGCAGTGGGACTTGCAATAGGGGCCGGAATGTATCTGGCCGCAGGAACAGTGGAAATACTCAGCCTCTTTGCCCTGATCATTCTGGACAGAGTGGAAAAACGTCTCTTCCCCGCGGAACGGAACAAGACGCTGGAACTCCATTACAAGATCGGGAATCCCGATACCAACGAGGCAATAAAGATTCTTGCAAATTTCGGCATCCGCGCCCAGTCGGTGGATATCAATGAAGATCTGGGTAAAGGCAAGGGTAAAAGTTCCAGACTCCGTATCCTGGCAGCGATCCCCGAACATACAGATATTTTCAAACTTGCAAAGGCGCTTAAATCCGCGGGGAAAGTAGATCGCATCGGCATAAAAGAAAAGTACTGACGAAGAGGGGCTATCTTATTTTTTCTTTGGTGTTCTTGCGGAAAAATTTTTTCATCTTGATAAAGGTTTCTTCGGAGAGCATGTGTTCCATTTTACAGGCATCTTTCTCGGCTGTTTCGGGACTCACCCCCAGAGTATCCCGAAGGAAGTCCGTGAGAAAATCGTGCCGTTCCCGAATCTCTGCCGCCTGAATAGCCCCCTTGGCCGTAAGTCTCACCCCCCGGTAGCGCTGGTGTTCCAGGCAGCCCTGTTCTTCCAAAACCTTGAGGGCGCTCAGTACCGAAGGCTTTGAGACCTTGAGTCTTCCGGCAATATCCGTTACCCGGACTTCCCCTTCGTCGGAGAGAAAACTCACCATCTCAAGGTAATCTTCAAGAGACTGTGTCATTCTCTTAGTATAGTAAAATATAGAGCCGTTGTCAAACCATTGATCTGGAAGACAGTCTGCTCAGCTCCCGGCTGTTTCCGCAAGGCGCCGGCGGAGCAGGGCAAAGTAGTTCTGCGCGGCCTCGGGGTTGTCTACAACCTTCTCTTCCTGATGCTCCGCAATGAGGCCGCCGGGAATTTCGGCGATGAAAGGCGAAAGCACACAGTCAATGACATCCCGGAGCCTGCGCCGGCGGCGGCAGCTTGATATAAAGAGTTTGTCCCGCGCCCTGGTAATGGCAACGTAGAAGAGTCTCCGTTCCTCTTCCAGAGAATTCACTTCCCCGTTTTCTTCTCCGTCTTCAGGAGGGGAATCGCGAACCGGAGCTTCGACACCTGCTGTCGCAGGTCCGGCCGGCTTTCCAAGGCTCCGCTCATGGGGAATGATCCCCTGCTCCGCTCCGGCAATGAAAACAACGGGGAACTCAAGACCTTTGGCCGCGTGGATGGTCATGAGGTTTACCTTGCCTGAATTTTCAGTCTCGCCGTCATCCCTGGTGATAAGACTTATACGGTTAAGGTAGGCATAGAGACCGGGATCAAGGTTATCCGGATCCTGTTCCCAGCGTTCGATAAGCTGAATAAAGTATTCGAGGTTGGTATATTTCCAGCGGGCAGTCTTTTCATTCTTGCTGTACTCGCTCAGGAGATGACCCCAGTAATTGATCTTGTCGATGAGTGACTGAACTTTCTTTGAGAGAATCCATTTTTCGTGCAGAGGGCTGCGGCGGCCGACGATCTCATCACGGTAGAATTCAATAAGACTCACAAAGTCTCCGATGTCATGCTTGCCGCTTTCCACGCTCCGTTCAGGCGGCTGTTCACCCTGAAAAAGATCCTGTCCTTCCCCGGCATTGACCGCATGACGGACACGAACCATCGCATCCCATATACTCGAATGGTTTTTCTTTGCCAGAGCGGAAATCCGTTCTACGCCTGCCTTGCCTATGCCCCTGCGGGGAGTGTTGACGATCCGCAAAAGATTCACATCGTCATCGGGATTTGCTATGACCCGCAGATAAGAGAGAATATCCTTTATCTCCTTCCATTGAAAAAAACTTGTGCCGCCTGAAACCTTGTACGGAATATCCTCGGCAAGAAAGGCTTCTTCAATTGTTCTCATGAGGGAATTGGTGCGCAGAAGTACTCCAAAGTCGCTGTAACGGAGATTCTCCTGCAGCTTCAACGTGCGAATCTCCCGGGCAATGATGCCTGCCTCTTCGGTTTCATTCTCCGGCGTCATGAGTTCTATGGCATTTCCTCCGTCGTTTCCCGACCAGAGCTTTTTTTCCTTGCGGTTGGTATTATTGGCAATGACACCGTTTGCCGCCTCAAGAATCGTGGCGGTGGAACGGTAGTTCTGCTCCAGCTTTATCTCCAGGGCGCCGGGAAAGTCCTTTTCAAAATTCATGATGTTTTCATAGCTGGCGCCCCGCCAGGAATATATGGACTGATCATCATCTCCGACAACACAGATATTGTTATCTGCAAGAAGCTTCATCATACGGTACTGGGTTCCGCTGGTATCCTGAAATTCATCAACCATGATGTAACGGTAACGCTGACGGTGCTTCTCTAGTATCTCCCCATATTCTTCAAAAAGCATTATGGGAGTGATAATAAGATCGTCAAAGTCAAGAGCATTGTAAATTTTCAAACTATCCTGATATTCACGGTACACAGGCTCCCAGACAGAATCTGCCACAGGAACAGTACCGCTTTTATTGCTCCAGCGGAGACGGCCTTCCTTGATGTTTGAGAAGATCCGGGAAAGTTTATAAAGGTCAACGCCTTCCGGGGAAATTTTGCAGTCGCGCAGAGAATCCTTGATCAACTGTATCTTGTCCGATTCATCGTAGATCGAAAAATTTTTCCGGTAACCGAGAATCTCAATCTCTTCCCGGAGTATCTTGAGTCCGAAGGCATGGAAAGTATTTACCGTAAGCTGGGTAAGCTTGCGGCCCGTCAGTTCCTTTACCCTGCTTTCCATCTCCCTGGCTGCCTTGTTGGTAAAGGTGAGGGCAAGAATTGATGACTGGGGAATGCCTTTTTCCAGCATATGGGCGATACGGAAGGTTATTACTCTGGTTTTTCCCGAACCTGCTCCGGCGATGATCAGTACCGGCCCTTCAATCGCCCTGACCGCCTCGATCTGGGGGCCGTTAAGCTCCGCTTCTATATCCAATTTTGACATTACCGGATGATACCAAAAAACAGACCGGGAAGAGAAGAGGGAAAACCGCGATGCCGGCTATTCCCGGTTTAAGATAACCACGAGCCGCACGAATAGAAGGGAATTCGGGTAAAAATGAAGGCCGTCGAGGGAAACGTTAGGGAAACGCTGATTAAATGACGCCAATTCAGCATTTCCCCGTGTATGCGCTCATTTCATTGCACACATACCGCATTAAAGTGGTAAACCGGGCATTGCCCTGGGCATTGCCGGGATATATTCAGGAGCCCTTGCGCTCCTCCGGTGATTTCTGTTATAGTTTTTACAGTGAGAGCCTCCTTGTGTTGATTGTTTATAACTCCATCTTAACAAGGTTTCTTTCGTTTTTTCTATACCCCCTCCTCAGTTGCTTTTGCTTATTTTACAGGGTTTTGGGAAAGGCTCTATATAGCATCTGTCCACAAAGTCGGTTACTTTGCGGACAGACCTTGCATTTTCGCAGTTTAAAGGCTGGAAAAATGCGGTTTTCAAGGAAGTTTATCCATAATGTGTCTACATTATGGATAAACTCTATATAAAGGGAAGCCGTTCCAAAACCCCGGTTTTTGGAACGGATTCCCTGGATTTGAGGAAAAACCGGGGCTTTTGACCGGTTTTTCCGGGAGCCTGTTCCAAAACCGTGCGCCTTAGCGTACAGCCAATTAGTTTTGGAACAGGCTCAAGATACTATGTGAAATTGTGATATTTTAAAGGAGGTGGTCTATGAGGACGAACGAATTAACACCGGTCATCAGGGTTGATGAGGAAAAATGTGTTAACTGTCATGCCTGTATCGCGGCCTGCCCGGTAAAATACTGCAACAACGGCGCCGGAGAGAAGGTAACCATAAACCACAATCTCTGCATAGGCTGCGGAAATTGTATCCACGCCTGCACCCACCAAGCGCGGCTTATTGTGGATGATTCAGCCGCGTTTTTCAGCGCCCTGGACAAAAAGGAAAAGATCATCGCCATTGTCGCTCCGGCGGCGGCTTCCAATTTCCCGGACCGTTACCTCAACCTGAACGGTTATCTGAAATCACGGGGAGTGGAGGCGGTCTTTGATGTGAGCTTCGGCGCGGAACTTACCGTCTTTTCCTATATGAAGTACATAAAAGAAAAACACCCTTCTTTCTGTATAGCCCAGCCCTGTCCGGCCATCGTAACTTATATTGAAATTTATTACCCTGAGCTGCTCCCCTATCTTGCCCCGGCGGATAGTCCCATGCTGCATATCATCAAAATGATCCGGAAGTACCACCCCCAGTACAAGAATTACAAAATCGCCGTTCTCTCTCCCTGTATCGCCAAGCGGCGGGAATTTGACGAAACGAACCTGGGGGACTACAACGTTACTTTCGTGGCTTTGTACGAATATCTGGAACGGCAGAAGGTGAACCTTGCTTCGTTTAAGGCCCTGGAATATGATAATCCGCCGGCGGAACGGGCGGTAACCTTTTCCATGCCCGGGGGACTCCTCATTACCGCGGAACGCTACAACCCCGGTATCGGCAGGGTAACCCGGAAGATTGAAGGGGTTCGCACCATTTACCCCTATCTGGCAGACGCCGCTAAAACCATAAGCTCCGGGGGTGGTAAAAACGGGGAACTGCCCCTCCTGGTGGACTGCCTTAACTGCGAAAAAGGCTGTAACGGCGGAACAGGCACCAGGAACGGCGAAACCCCCATGGACAAACTGGAAGCCCACATCTGGAAACGTCGCGCCGAAGTGGAGGCGAAATACGGCGGATCAAAATCCGTAGCGAAAAATCAAAAAAGGGTTTTTAAGGTGCTTTCCCGTCATTGGGAAAAAGGTCTTTATGACCGTTCTTACCGGGACCTTTCCAAAAACTATGTCTTAAAAATGCCGGATGACAATCAACTGGCGGAGGTTTATAAAACCTTAAGGAAATACGGCGAACAGGATATATATGACTGTAACACCTGCGGATACGGGAGTTGCCGCGGCATGGCGGTTGCTA
This sequence comes from Treponema sp., assembly GCA_031278095.1. Classification (GTDB taxonomy): domain Bacteria; phylum Spirochaetota; class Spirochaetia; order Treponematales; family Breznakiellaceae; genus JAIRNJ01. Next base: position 10,856 of record JAITLC010000052.1, on the reverse strand, counting down.
TTTTCAACGGCCTTAACCGGCCGGAAAACTGCCACCACTACGGCCTTTCCCTTATTGAAGAAGACCGGGAAACTATTGATGAGTTGAACCAAAACCTTGGCATCCAGGTTGAACAATCCCTTAACTTTATGAAGGGTATCAATGGTCTCATCGACAACCTCAACAATCAGATCATGCGGCAAGCCTCCGCTATTGAGGAATCTTCCGCCGCCATTGAACAGATGATGGCTACCATCAACAATACCGCCAACATGGCCGAAAAGAAGCAGGCGGCTCTTCAGGATCTGGTGAATAATGTGGAACAGGGCCGGGCCTCTATGCATGAAACCATCGAAGCCGTAGGAGCCATTTCCAGGGGCGTTGAAGGCGTCGGTTCCACCATAAAGGTGATAGGCGGCATTGCCGCCAATACCAACCTCCTGTCCATGAACGCCGCCATTGAGGCGGCCCACGCCGGGGATGCGGGCAGGGGCTTCGCGGTGGTAGCCGGCGAAATCCGCCGGCTTTCCGAAACAACCAGGGAAAATTCCAGGAATATCGCCAATACGTTAACGAGTATCATTGAGGGTATAAAGACGACCACTGCCCGTTCCGGTGCAACAGACACCCTGATCAGTACCATGGCGGAAGAGATAAACAGTTTTGCCTATACTATGACGGAACTTATCAACAGCCTGGGGGAACTATCCATAGGAAGCCGGGAGATCACCACCGCCCTTGTCCTCCTGCGGGAAAATGCGGAGGCAATAAAGACAGGTTACCATGATATGATGGACAAAACCCGGAATCTTGAAACATCCATGCAGTCAATCACAGTAATGAGTGAGACCGAATCCGCTGAATCCCGGTGACGGAGCGGACGGGTATGTTTTCAACAGAGTTGTTCAGAAACTTCATTTATGACAAAATTGTATGCTTCAAGGGAAGTGAGGCGGCCGGTCTTTGACCGGGAATCCTCCGCTAACCCGTAACTGTAACCGGATGTTTTGGGCGTCTGCCTGAAACGGCGGATTTGCCGCGAAGGCCGCTGGCCGGGACAAACCCGCCGGGAAGGCCGGCAGAACCGTGTGTCCGGAAGCCAGGAAACCTTGGTATACAAAAGAACCGCAGAGGTTTTTTATCTAGAGTCTGGCTTCGAGGGTTGAGCCCGGAGGAATCATGTTCGGAAAAAATGTATGGTCGGTATTACTCACGAGGCTGAGCATTGCGGTTCTGGTATGTACCGCCTGTTCCGGATTAACAGACAATATAGGTATTCCCGGCACGCCTTCGATTACCGGAACAACACCGGGAAACGGACAGCTTACGGTAAACCGGGCCGCGGTAAGCGGGGCAAGCTCCTATGGAGTGTATTACAGCACAAGCGAAACCCTGACCGGTACTACGGATAAAAAACCGCAAGCGGATTCCCTATATGCCCATACACACCATCGGGGTATCTCCGGATATCCCCCGGAAAACAGGATCGCTGCTCATCTCCGGCCATTATGAAACTCTCCGTTTTACGGATACGGGAAATATAACTAAACTGGATTCATACTTCCTTATGAATATTACGGTGAATCAAAAGTTCGGCGGCAATTTTACTGTTTTTGCCGCAGGCCGCAATATCCTCAATACATCCTATGAGTCATTCGACGGTTATCCCATGCCGGGTTTTACAGCGACATTGGCATTGAAGATAAATTGTGATATTCCCACAGGGAAGACAGATACATGAGGGGACTATGCCGGCCATGAAGAAATCTTTTACTCTGCTCATGGTTTTACTTTCTCTCCTTCTCGTGCCCTGTTTTTTCCTGAGCCTTTTTTCAGGCTCGGTTCAATTGAACATGAATGATATTCTTGCCGTACTGACGGGAAATACCGCGGAGGCGCAGACTGCTTCCATCATCCTATTTGAAATAAGACTCCCCAGGATAATTCTTGCGATGGCTATAGGGGCAGCCCTTGCTATTGCCGGGGCTGCCTTTCAGGGGATATTTACAAACCTCCTGGCAGACCCTTTTGTTATCGGGAGTTCATCCGGAGCGGCCCTCGGCGCAGGCGCGGCAATAAGTTTCGGTTTCGCAGGGAGGCTTCCCCTCATCGGCGCGGGTGCCGTTACCCTCTGCGCCTTTGCAGGAAGTCTTCTGGCAGTTTTTCTGGCCTTTGCCCTTTCCCGGAGCAGGGGCCGTTCATCCGCGGTAACGCTGCTCCTTGCGGGAACTGCCCTGAGTTCTTTCTTCTCCGCCCTGCTCTCCCTGATGCTGGTCATACGCGACCGGGATCTCTATCAGGTTTACTACTGGCTCCTGGGAAGCCTCAACGGAAGTACCTGGAAAAACCTGCCGGTACAGCTTTCCGCCATGGCGGCAGGAAGTCTCTGCATTGTCTTCTGCGGCCCTGCCCTGGATCTTGTCCTGCAGGGTGAGGAAGAGGCGGAAAGTCTGGGAGTTGCGGTGAGAAGGATCAGGTTTATCACCGCCCTGGGAGCCTCCCTTGCCGCAGGAGCGGCGGTTGCCTCTGCGGGGATCATCGGTTTTGTCGGTCTTATTGCCCCACACATAGCCAGAATCTTTTCAGGCCCGGTTCACCGGAGGCTTCTCCCCCTTTCGGCCATTACAGGCGCACTGTTACTGCTATTGGCGGATATGGCTGCCCGTTCCTTTGGGAGTATGGAACTGCCCCTGGGCATCATTACTTCCCTTTTGGGAGCCCCCTTCTTTATCTGGCTCCTCTACCGTTACAACAGGAGCGGGGGAATATCATGAAACTGAAGCTGGAAGAACTCAGCGCAGGTTTTCACGGCAAAAAAATAATAAGAGACATCAGTTTTTCTGTTGACTCAGGAGAGCTGCTTGTACTGGCAGGGCCTAACGGCGGCGGAAAAACCACTCTTCTTAAAACAATCGCGGGAATTGTAAAACCTCTCTCGGGCAGGGCGCTCCTTGACGGAAGGGACTGCGCCGTATTGAAACTCCGGGAACGGGCCAGACGGATAAGTATGCTCTTTCAGAATTCGGCGCCCCGCTGGGCTTTTACCGTCAGGGAAACCGTTGAACAGGGCCGCTTTTCCCGGCGGCCTTTTTTGGATGCCGGAAACAGGGGGGAAGATCCGGCGGTAAAAGAAGCCATCCGAATTGCCGCCCTGGAAGGTTTTGAGGAGAGGATCGTTACCGAGCTTTCAGGCGGCGAGTATCAGCGGATACTTATAGCCCGTTCCATTGCCCAGGGCGCAGAGATACTGCTCATGGATGAACCGGTCAACAACCTCGATCCCAAATATCAGATCATGGTCATGGAACTGGTAAAGGAACTCTGCCGCAGGGGGAAGAGCGCTGTCCTGAGCCTCCATGACTTGAGGCTTGCAAGGCGTTACGCCGACCGTATCTGCCTGATTGACAGGGGAAGCATAGCCGCGCTTGGAGATGCGGAAGAAGTACTGCAGGGGGAAACATTCCGCAGGATCTTTGAAGTGGATACGGACTGGGCGTTTTAAGAAGGGCGTGAATATACGAGGCAGTGTCTATCCACAAAGCCGGGTACTTTGCGGACAGACCTTGCATTTTCTTGGCCTTTAGGCTATGAAAATGCGACTTTCAAGGTAGTCTGTCCATAATGTGTCTATATTATGGACAGATACTAAATAGTGCTTCCGGACCGGTTTTTCCCTATTCCTCTTCTTCAGTTTCTTCGCCGTCTTCTTCATCTTCGGCATCATCGTCCCGAAAGGCGGTATCGTCTTCAAGTTTCTTTCCGGTTCGTTTAAGGGATTCGTAGCAGGTAATCCCCGCCTGGGCGATGATCTGGTCATCCCTGCCGGAGAAACCGGCAAAGGCACAGATACAGTTCCCGTCGTCGCTGATCACCGAACCCCTCCAGAACGATTCATAACCGAGAACCTGATAGTAGTTGGTACCTGAATTTTTGCCTGTTCTGCGGGAAAAGGCCAGCTTTCCGTGAACCAGCGCATCAAAATTGGTTCCGTTATTTATCACCAGTTCGTCTTCATAGTTGTAATCCCGGTATGTAGTACCAAAACTACGCTGGGTAGCGTCCCACTGTTCACCGTTCTTTTCATCCCTGATCTGAACCACCAGGGCTCCCCGCTTGCCGTCCTGGATATAGCCCTCATTTCCATCAAAGATCTTTTTTGCCTTTCTTTCCATGGCATTCAAAATGGCATTTCTGTCCATAAATCCACCTTATAAAACGCATTTTGCGCACCGTTTAGGCACGAAGCGGGAACAAATGCGGCTTTCCGTCCATAAAGTAACCGGTTTTATAGACAGGCGAAACTGTTCCGAAAAAACCTGAGTTTTGAAACAGGCCATCTATTCCCCGGCCGGCCGAAAGCCGGAACCTGAAGTCGTATACGCTTTTAGTATATTCCATAGCCTCATTTTGAGCAAGGAATTCTGCATGTATTTTTATGCCCCCCGCTTAAACCGCAGAATATTCCCGAACACCTCGGCCGTAATCTCTCCTGCGGCTTCAAGGTTCTCCTGAATAATATGATCCGCATACTTTTCAAACACGGCCATACTCTTGTGCCCGGTGATCCGGATCACCTGATCGGGCGCCATGCGGTCAACCATCCGGGCGGCATAGTAGTGCCGGTGACTGTGAAAAACGATATTCCGGGCGGCAGCATCAATGCCGTAGTCCTTGCAGGCTTTTTTTAGCCCCTTGAGGAACAGTTCTTCAGCCATGGGTTTGTCCTGGAGAGGCCCGTAGAATACAAAGGGATTATCCGTGCGGTGGGGGTTTTCTTTAATAAGTTCAAACAGTTTTTCCCTCACATCGGGGAGCAGGGGCACCTTCCGGCTCTCTCCGTTTTTCGGCATCTTGAGACCGTCAATGCGGCTCCAGGAATGACGGATATAGAGGAAATTTTCGGTAGCGCCGATGTCCCTCTTCCTCAATGCCAGAACCTCTCCTGCCCGCAGCCCTGTCGTAATGGCCAGCAGATTTCCCGCATATACCCGTTTGTCTTTCCAGGAAGCAGAAAAAATCTTCTCCGCTTCCTGAGGCGTCAACACCCCCCTCTTCTTTTCCGCTCCGTGAAACTTGAGCATCCCGGCGCTGGGATTAAAGGCAAGCTTCCCTTCCTGATGCGCCCACTTGAGGGGTGTAGTAATGGTATGCATTATCTGCTGAATGCTGTTCGGCCGGAGGCCCACATCGGCAAGGATGTTGGCAAATTCCTTGAGGACATCGCGGGTAATATCTCCGACGTTCCAGCCTTCAAAGGAGGGCGTTACATAATAATGTACTCTTTTTATGCTCTCATGGCAATGTCGTTTACCGATACGGTAGCCGTGAGTAAGTTTGTCCCGGACATAAGGAGAATTTTTGTAATCCCAGAAGTTTTGTAAAAAGGCTTCCAAAGGAAGAGCCTCAATGCTATCTCTCGGCCTGGCTTCAACCGGAAAGCCCCCGGCCTTAAGCACCGCCACAATCCGGAAGGCGTCTTCTTCCGTCAGATCGGTTTTTCTGATACTCCTGAGTATTGCTTCTACGCCGGTTAATTCGGCAGCCTGATCTACAATATGACCATTCCTCCTAACATATTAAGATCACATCCATCAGACATGCCTCAGGGAACGATGTATTATAAATTGAGCTTGTTCCAAAACCCGGTTAGTTTCGGGACAAGCGTAAATTCCTATACGTAACTCTACGGTATAAGCATTTACAATGGGCCCACCAGGACTTGAACCTGGGACCGACGGATTATGAGTCCGCAGCTCTAACCAACTGAGCTATAGGCCCGCACTGTGCCGCAGACGAGGTTCCTCCTGCGGTAAAAATATGTATACCCCGAATAAACAAAAAAGTCAATTCAAGGGGGAAACAGGAGGGCTTTTTTTTGTAGTAAAAAAACTTATAAACAGGGCTATGACATAGAGGGCAAAGGATACATAGAAAACAGAAGTGATGGAAAAACGGTTGGAAAGGAAGCCTCCTCCAAGAGCGAACAACGCATAAAAAGGAGCCGCCATAATACCGCTTGTAGCCGTGTAGATGGGTACCATTCCACGTTCCGCATAGTGAATACTGGCTACCTGGGTCGCAAGGTTCATACCCCTGGTTGCGGCGCTTACCAAAACAAAGAGCAGGAGGCCCCAGAGGGGAGAGGGGAGAAAAACAGCCAGGAGACAAGCCAAAACTCCCGCGCAGACTGCGATCCGGGCCATGACCGCGGGGCCGAAACGGTCCCCTATACGGCCCAAAACCTTGCTGCTTACCATGTCGGCAACAAGGAGGGCGGTAGTCATTATTCCTACAATTGCGTCTGTTCCGCCTGCAAGGTTTTTTACCCGGATTATATAAAAAGGAACGCCCATATCCGCCATGGCCGCAAATATTCTGATGACAAGAAAATTGCGGTACTCGGTATTATTTCGGAGTATCTTTTTTAGCTCATGGGGAAGCATGGAAAAATTGAGGCGTTTTCCGTGATCCTCCTTGATTTCCCGTATTCCCAGAGCCAGGGAAAGAGTGGAAAACTGGGCGGCTACAAGACCCAGGAGGAAGAGCCAGCGGTAATTCTGCGGAAAATCAAATTTTTCAAGAACGATTCTGATTGGCTGGGCCCCCAACACTCCCGCCAGGGAACCTGTGAGGTAGTAAGATCCGTAAAACGAAGAAACGTTTCTGTGTATGGTTTCCGAAACCATCGCTCCGTATACCGGGCTTGCAAGTCCTGCCGAAACTGCATATGCGGCAAAGGAAAAGAAAAACAGAAACAGAGCCATGTTCCGGCTGCCCGGAAGCGCAAATGTTGAAATAAAAATAAGAATAAACCCGATGCGCTGTGTAAGGCAGATCCATACGCTTGTCCATTTGGGACTTTTGGCATTCACGCCCAGAACGCAGGAGAAGATTGCCGCCCCGTTTGAAAGGCCAAAATACAACACGGCCAGCAGACCGATAAAGATGCTGTTGGTTGTCAGATTTGAAACATAGACCGGCAGAACCGTTGTGTGGGAAAAATAGCTGGCGCTGAAAGAAAAGAAAAAACCCTCCAGGAGCAGGGCAATATAATTGCGCCGGTAATAGATCTCCCTGTCTTGTTGGACACCCATGTAATCCGGTCTATCTGATAACGAAAATCACCAGGAGACGGTATACAATAGCCGCTGCGGAAGCTGCGATGCTTAACCATTTAAGAACGTGATCTATTCCCCGTATTTCCAAATCACGGTAGATCGTTTTTTTGGCCGGTGAGTTGAAGCCCTTGGTCTCAAGCGCTATAGCCTGCATCTGCACCTTCATGATCGAATTGGCGACCACGGGAACCATGACCGGTATAAAGGATTTGAAACGCGTCCAGAGATTTCCTTCGGTTTCAAGTCCTCTGGCCTTCTGGGCGTCCATTATCTGCTGCATCTCTTTACTCAACTGGGGTAAAATTTGAAATGTAGTTATGAAGATAAATGAGGCCCGGTAGGGCAGCCCGCCCCGGTTCATGGAGATACCCAGATCCGTCATGTTCATGGTTCTGAAGAGCAGGAAGAGTACCGCCATGAGGGGAGCGATACGCTGAAAATAGGTCAGGGCATAAAGTAAGCCCTCCCGGTAGAATTTAAAAGGCAAAAACGGAACCGGAATCACGAACAACGCATCTTTAGTGAAATCGTTTACCGGGTTTAAGGTTCCGTTAATGAGGAACATGGTAAAAGCCATAAGCAAAATAGTGCCGCCTACAACCTTGAATTCGAGGTAGTACTTCTCCCTGAATATGAAAACTACACCCAAGACAAGTACTACCATTGAATACCATGTATTGGCGAGGAGAACCACTGTTATGGTCAAACCAAAGCACATCCAGAGTTTGGTGTTTGGATAGAGTCTTCGTAAAAATGTCGGTTTGTCCCGTACCTGGATCATACCCCGCCTCCCGCTTATTCTGATTTTTCTTCGGTCTTAGGAGCTTCCGCGGAAGCTTCTGTCCCGGCGGTTTCCCTTTCTTTGACCCACTTGCCGAAGCGTTTGCCTGAAAGGTTCTGCATGTTGGCCGGAAGTCTCTTGAGGATGAGCCACGCAACGAAGACTGCGATGCCCTTGTCAACCAGGTTGATCGGCACCCTGGCCAGGAAGGCTGCCGTCATAATATCGTTCCCAAGCGCCAGGAAACCTGCCACGGCAAAGTCAACTCCGGAGCCCTGAATGCCTCCGTAGACCACTATCGCTATAGGCGCTCCCAGAAGAGCGTTTGCCAATGCAACGAGTACCGTTGCGATAATTGCATGAATAAGGGTTCTGAATTTCCCGCCTCTGACCATGAAGCCGACAATAAAGGCTGTTGCCAGGTTGCAGATACCGAAAAGACTACCCATGAGATTCCCGCCGATGATGGAACCGATGACATTGAACAGAATCCCGGAAACAGCTCCGACATAGGGTCCCATAATGGCCGCAATAATTGCAGTGCCAATGGAATCCATAAAGAATGGAAGTTTCAGAGCGCCTGCAGCCTGCCCTCCCACCAGGTTGATTGCCACTCCCAGGGGAATGAGGATCGCCATATAGGTTACCCTGAGTTTTCCGGTGGAAGCATTGACTGATTTCATTGCCATAATGTCCTCCTGCTAAACGTTTTTACGGTTTCTATATTTTTTAACAAATGCACCCACGCTCAAGCTTGGGTTGTCATCTGCCGTTACCGCCAAATCAAGCTGGGTTATCTGGGGCGGCTCAATCTGCGCCTGCCTCATAACCTCTTTGTTATTAAAGATCACCCAGGGAGTATCGTTAAGAATTATCTTCCCCCCGGTCATGACAATAACCCTGCGGGAATTTTCCGCTACATAATCCATGTCGTGAGAAATGATAATCATCGTCTGCCCGGCGTCATGGGTAATCTGAATAATCTTGCTCAACATCTCCCTGCCCGCCTGATCGAGCCCTCCGGTAGGTTCATCGAGAATCAGGACAGGCGGATTGTATGCCAGAACAGAAGCGATGGTAACAATTTTTTTTGTGGTGTAATCCAGCGTCAGGGGATGTGCTTTCAGGATCGGTTCAAGACCCATGAGTTCCACGACCCGCCCGATATTATCTTCAATTTCCCTGGGGCTGAAACGGTAATTCTTCAGCGCCACCTCCAATTCATCCCTTACGGTGGTACAGAAGATCTGGTGGTTCGGATTCTGGAACACATAGCCCACCATGCGGCTCATGACGCTGACGCTTTTGGAGACTGTGTCTTCCCCGTCCACATACACTTTGCCCGAACCGGGCCTCAAGAGACCGTTAAAATGCCGCACCAGAGTAGTCTTTCCGGAACCGTTCTGGCCTACGATGGAGACGACATCATTTCTGTAAAAATCGATGGAAACTTCCTGGAGAGCCGTTACCCCCGTAGGATAGATATGTACCAGTTTTTCCGTCCGGAGGATCACATCACTCATGGGAAACCTCCGCGGGAACAATGCCGAATGCGGTACAGGCTTCCGTGAGATTGACAGGCATCAATCCGTTAATGGTTTTGCCCAGTTCAAGGGAAGCGGCGCTGACCTGGGGAATACGTACCCTGCAGGCATCCATAACATCTTTTTTCCGGAATACCGGACGTGTATCGCCGTATTCCGCTACCTTTCCCTGATACATCACCATCACTTTGCCCGCATATTCAGCGATCTTTTCGATATTGTGATCCACCATGATGATGGTACTTCCGTTTTCGTGCAGTTTCTTTACCAGGTTGAATACCTCATCCCTGCCCAGAGGGTCAAGCTGGCTTGTAGATTCATCGAGGATAATCACCCGGGGCTGCAGGGCAAGCATACAGGCTATGGCGACACGCTGCTGCTGCCCCCCGGAGAGCCGGAAGGGGGAACGATCAAGAAGTTCAAAGACCCCGCAGGAAGACGCCGCTTCCCGAATCCGCTGTTCCATCAGGGAAGACTCATAACCAAAATTACACATGGCAAAGGCGATTTCATCTTCCACCGTCTCCTGGGTAAACTGGCTTTCCGCATCCTGAAAAACTATGCCGATCACCGAAGAGGCAAAGGCTCCTTTACTGTCTTCCAGATTTTCATTATCAACAATGATGTTGCCTTCCCATTCCCCTCCCAGGGTATAGGGAAGAATTCCAACCAGGGACGTACAGAGGGTAGACTTGCCTGCCTTGTTGCATCCCACGATACCGACAAAATCATTCTCTTCGATGGTAAAGGAAACGCCATCCAGGGCCCTGACGACGGTATCGGGATAAATGTACGAAAAATTATCTACCTGTATGATCGGTTTACCCATGTACTTCCCCTTGTTGAATTTGTATCAGTTTTTCTGATCCTCTTTGATGAGAAGCTTGACAGCGTCACATGCCGCACCGATAATGCGTTCCATTAGCTTTGGATCGTGAAAATTGCAGTTGAGAATTGCGCCGGCTCTTTTCCCCCGTATGCTGGAAATAATAAAAATCGCTGCGGCTTCCATCTCCGAGGCCGCTACGTTTCCCTTCTTCCATGCCTCCCAGCGCTGCTTCAATCTGGCGCTATCGGGAGCGCAGTCGGGATCTACTTCGCCGTAGAAAGAATCCTTGCTCTGGGAAATGCCTTCCAGGGTTTTAAGGCCCCCGGCCTTTGCGGCCCTGGCAAGAGCGTCCACCACATGACGATCTGCAACCGCGGGGTATTCAACAGGGATGTAGTGTACCGTGGTACCTTCATCCCGGACAGCGCCGGTACAGATAATCGCCTCCAGGGAAGGATCCTGAGAGGCCTCGCATACAGGGCCGCAGGTTCCGATACGGATAAAGGTATCCGCCCCGATTTTAATCAACTCTTCCAGGGCAATGGCGGTGGAAGGGCAGCCCATGCCGGTAGAGGTAACTGAAACCTTCTGCCCGTCGAGGCAGC
>JAITLC010000019.1 GCA_031278095.1 Treponema sp. | reverse complement strand
CGCCGCGGCGCATGGCCGGATATGGCGGTACGATCCTGGCGGTGCAGGATACCACGGGGGTAACCTACAATACCCACGTGAAGACGGAGGGGATAGGGTATATCAGCGACAAGGCGCCGGGGGTCAACGTCCACAGCTGCCTGGCGGTGACCTGCGGCGGGCTGGTTTTGGGGGTTTTGGACCAGTCGGGTTATACCCGGGAAGAACCCAAAGACGAATCGGCAGGCCACGAGAGCAGGAAGATGCGTCCGATAGAGGAGAAAGAGAGTTTCCGGTGGTTGGAAAGCCTGGAGCGGAGTACGGCGGATAGTCCCCTAGGGGTCACGGTGATTACCGTCTGTGACCGGGTATGTATGAGTTGTTTGCCAAAGCGCAATCGCTGGACGAACCGGTACTCATCAGGATAGTTCAGAACCGGATGACGGTGGAAAACAGGCGGATACCGGATGAGCTGCGGAAGAAACGAAGCCCGGGGAGGGTAGAAGTACGGCTCCTCCGGGACGGCCGGAGCGGTATACCGGAACGGGAGGCGGTATTGCAGATGAGGTATGCGCCGTATTCGATAAAGCGGCCGCATATTCTCAATCCGGTCAAAACAGTGCCGGATGGTATAGCTATGCAGGGTATCTATGTGAAAGAAGAAAAGCCGCCCAAGGGGAAAGAGGCGGTAGAATGGTTGCGGAAACTTCGTTTCCGAGGCGGCAAGCGAACCGGTAAATACCGTTGAAGAAGCGTACGAATACGCAGGGTATTATATGCAACGGTGGAAGATAGAACGGTTTCACTATGTGCTGAAGAGCGGGTGCGCCATAGAACCATGATGTTTCAAATTCCGGCTATCGGTATTCCCGCAGCTTTGAGCAACATCATCATGAGCGTCTCCAATATACTGGGAAACCGCATTGCGGCGCGTTACGGCGATTTTGTGGTTGCGGATATCGGCGTTCAGATGCGGGTTTCAAGTTTATATTTCATGCTGGTCTTTGCGGTGGCGCAAGGCTATCAGCCTTTTGCGGGTTTTAATTACGGCGCTAAAAATTACGACCGCCTTCGTAAAGAGTTTAAACTCACATTGCTTTACGTAACCGCGCTTTGTATCGCCGGAAGCGTCATACTCCGCTTTTTTGGCGGCGCGTTTATCAGGTTTTTTATCAACGATGCCGCGACTATTGAGGCGGGAACGGCAATGATGCATACTTTTGTCTGGGGGCTGCCGTTTATCGGTTCGCAGATAACGTTAATGGCATCGTTTCAGTCGTTTGGCAAATCTTTTCAAGCGATGGTCCATATCCCGAGGCTTGCCTCGGTTAAAATCATTACTACTTAAAAAAAGTTGTAACCCAATCTTCGAATCGGGGTATGGGCCTAAGAACCCGCCCACCGGTTCGCGGAGGAGAGTATAATAAATTTCCTCTCAAACGAAGATACCTGCAAGCAAACTTGCCTGGGCTTGCCCCGAGGTTCTTCATTTGGTTAATCTAGGGAAGCACTGATTTATTCAATCGAGAATAAATCAGTGCTACTTTAATGCGGTATTTGCGCAATGAAATGAGCAAAATACACAGGGAAACGCTGATTGGCGTCATTTAATCAGCGTTTCCCTAGGAATTTACCACCTATTCTATGAATTCATAGCTTACATCTACCGGAATTTGCTCTGATAATACTGGTATGAATTAGCGTCTGTCCATACATGGACAGGCTGCCTTAAAGCGGAGTTTTGCGGCCTTTGCGCCGTAAAAATATTATTTTTCTATCCTTAAGGAGGACGGAAATGAAGAAAGTACTTTTCGTATGTGTCATGGTTCTTTCGCTGGCGGCCCTTGTATTTGCCGGCGGGAAAAGCGACAGCGCATCCGGGGGGGAGGGGGTGACAACTCTCACCTTCATGGGCTGGGAGGCAAGCCCTCTTGAGACCGATGCGGTAAAGAATGGCATTGCAGCCTTTGAAAGGGCTAATCCCGGCACCAAGGTGAGCTACACGCCGACAAGCGGCGATTATCTGCCCAAACTGCTTTCATCCCTTGCCAGTAACAGCCCGCCGGATGTGTTCTTTGTCGGTTCCGGCGACTACCGGACTCTGTCAAGCCGCGGCGTACTTCTGGATATTACAGACCGTTTTAATACAAATTATCCCCTGAATGACTTTATTGATTCCTCAAGAACTATCATGAGTATCAATAACCGGGTATACGGAATTTCTTCATGTTCTGTGTCGCCAATCATCTATTACAACAGGGATATCTTCGACAAGTATAACGAGCCTTATCCCTCGGCGGATCCCTCCAGGGTTTGGACTATTGATGAATTCCGTGCGGTGGCAAAGCGGCTTACCAGGGACGGGATCTACGGCTGTTACGGCCTTGAGACCAACGGTATCATGGTTAATGTTCAGGTTATCTCAGGCGGAGGAAGCCAGTTCTCTCCGGATTATAACACCAGTACCTACAACAGTCCTGCAGTCAAAAAAGTTCTGCAGATCATCAAGGCAATCCGTATGGATGATAAATCCATGCCTTCTTCTTCAACTCTTGAGAATGTCGGCATGAATGCTGCGCAGATGCTTCAGACCGGGAAGATCGCAATGCTTCTCGACGGTTCCTGGGCGCTGCAACAGCTTTCCACTCTGGGTTTCCCTGTGGGTATTGCGCCGGTGCCTTCCTACGGCAAAGCTGTTACTACAGGACAGGCTCATCTCCACGCCATCGCCAAGGCTTCCAAACATCCTGAAGAAGCCTGGAAATACCTTCAGTTTCTCTCCGGTATGGAATATCAGGGTCAGCTCTGCAAGGAAGGCCTCTGGCTCCCCAACAGGAAATCTCTCTGGGCCGACGGCTCCGGTGGAATCGACGGCTGGTATGACGATGCACGGCTGGGCCCCTACTACCGGCAGATGAGGGATTACCTTATCGATGTCATTGTGGAACCGTCCGCCATGCAGAAGGCTTCGATTTGCGGCGACATCATCGCCGAAGAACAGGACAAGTTCTTCAAGGATAATGAGAATATTGACACGATCCTTGCCAACATTGAAAGGCGCACCAACGCCGAGTTGAAGGCGCTTCAGTAAAGAATGAGGCCGCCGGCTTACGGGGGCGGCAGAGGGCTGCCCGAAAAGGCGGGAAAAACTTGTTCGGACAGCTTCCTTAGTGCGGGCTGACCGGGAAATAACCAAATCCTGGACAGCCCCCTGTTTTTCTATTGCCTTGAATAGAGTTATTCAGAAATTTCAGTTTCTGAATAACTTCCGCTAAAAACGCGGTTTTGCAGGGCTTTAGCCTGAAAAACCGCAAGGCTTGTTCGATAACCAGCCGGGTTATTGAACAAGCCCAATATAACGGAGGCTTGAATGAACGCAGTCGGAAAAAAAACCATACTGAACGATACGCCTTATGCAATAGTGATGCTCTCCCCGAATATTATTCTCTTTTTTACCTTTATGCTCTTCCCGATTATCTGGACTTTTGTCATGAGCCTCTCAAAATACGATCTTATCACTCCCATGCAGTTTATCGGAATCGATAATTTTATTAACATATTCAGGGATGAAGTGGCCCTCCAATGCCTGCGCAATACGGTTGTCTTTACCTTTATCACCGTTCCTGTCGGCCTTGTACTCTCTCTCTTTCTTGCAGTCCTTTTGGATAGCGGCATCATGTTCAAGAAAATTTACCGGGCGGCATTTTTTCTGCCCTCAATAACTTCCTGGGTTGCCATCGCCGTAGTATGGCAGTGGCTCTACAACCCGGAGTTCGGCCTTATCAACTATTTCCTTTCTTTTTTTGGCGCTCCTCCCATCCAGTGGCTTACCACCTCACGGCTTTCACTCCTTTCGGTATGCATAGTCTGTATCTGGAAAAATGCGGGCTACGGAATGCTCCTTTTTTTGGCGGGACTTCAAAGTATTTCTGCTGTCTATTACGAAGCCAGCGAGCTTGACGGCGCAAACCCTCTGCAGCAGCTCATCCATATAACGATACCTCTTTTGACGCCTACTACCTTCTTTGTTTTTGTTACGTCGATAATCGGCTCCTTTCAAACCTTTGACATTATCAACCTGATGACCAAGGGCGGGCCGGGGCGTTCCTCTTCCCTTCTGGCGCACTACCTGTACCAGACTGCCTTCAAGTATATGAAGATGGGTTACGCTTCGGCGCTGGCCTACCTCCTCTTCTTCGTGATCATGGTAATCACGATCATCAACATGCGGTTTGAAAAGAAATCGCATGAGATCTACTAAAGAAGGCTTCAATGCAGAAAAAAACCAGTGAACATATTGTACAGGCAATCGCCTATGTCTTTCTTACCCTGGGCGCCCTCTCCATGCTGGTGCCTTTTCTCTGGATGCTTTCAACTTCCCTCAAGTCGGAGGCCGAGGCTTTTATATTCCCGCCTGAACCTTTCGGGGAGAAGATCCTCTGGACAAATTACCTTAAAATTTCCGATCGCTTTAATTTTGCGAACTATTTCTTTAACAGCGTCAGGGTTGCCGCCTGGGTGGTGTTTTTTCAGCTCCTTACTTCCGCCATGGCGGGTTTTGTCTTTGCCCGGCTGCACTTCCGTTTCCGGGATAAAATCTTTCTTCTCTATCTGGCAACCATGATGGTACCGGCTCATGTAACAGTGATCACCAACTACATCAACCTGTCGAAGATGGGCCTGACAGGATCTCTGTGGCCCCTGATGATTCCTCCCATGGTTTCGGCTTTCGGAACCTTTCTCCTGCGTCAGTTCTTTGTTACCATTCCCCAGTCTTTGGATGATGCGGCGCGGATCGACGGCTGTAATCCCTTCATGATCTTTTTCAGAATCCTTCTACCCATGGCGGGCCCCACCCTGGCCACGCTGGGAATTTTCTGTTTCATGGGAAGCTGGAACGATTATTTTACCCCCCTCATCTATATCGTTGACGAGCGGCTCTTTACCCTTCCCCTGGGCCTTGCGAATATGCAGGGCCTGTATGCCACCAACTGGCCTGTGTTGATGGCAGCCTGTACCATCACTTTTATCCCCGTGCTCATCGTCTTCCTTACGGCCCAGAATGCCTTTGTCAAGGGTATTGTGCTTACCGGATTAAAGGATTAAGATCTAAGCCTGTTCCAAAATCCGGCGATCCGGCAGGATCACAATTTTGGAACAAGTTCATCTATCCGGTAAAGTTGCATTTGTAGTAAAAAACATGTTTTTACAGGAGGAGTTTTATGGATACTTCAATCCAGTCGGAATTCTTAAGGCCCAAGGATATTGCCGTTAATGACAGTTTTTGGAGCGCCTTCATGGAACGGGTAAGAACCAATGTGATTCCCTATCAGTGGAAGGCCCTGAACGATGAGGTTCCCGGCGCCGAACCCAGTTACAGTATAAGAAATTTCAAGCTTGCCGCGGAATTGACACATCCCGAACTGGATTACGGAGTGCCCAGGGATACCGGTTTCGGCGGCATGGTGTTTCAGGACAGCGATCTTGCCAAGTGGATCGAAGCTGCAGCCTATTCACTGGTCCGGTATCCTGATGCCCTGCTCGAAAAAACCCTGGACGAAACCGTTGACATTATCTGTAATGCCCAGCAGGACGACGGGTATCTTGACACTTACTATATCATCAACGGTCTTGAGAAGCGTTTTACCAACCTGAAGGATAACCACGAACTCTACTGCTTCGGGCATTTTATCGAAGGGGCCGTTGCGTATTACGAGGCAACGGGAAAACGGAAACTCATGGATGCCATGATTCGTTATGTGGATTGTGTGGATACGCATATCGGTTCAGAGGAGGGGAAGCTCCACGGTTATCCCGGCCACGAGATTGCGGAGATGGCCCTGATAAGGCTCTATGCCGTAACGAAGGATCAAAAACACTTAAAGCTTGCAAAATATTTTATCGATCAACGCGGGCAGCAGCCTCTCTACTTTGAGGAAGAAACAGCCCGGAATGGAAATACTTTTTACTGGAAGGATAGTTTTGTAAAGTATCAGTACTACCAGGCGGGAAGGCCCGTGCGGGATCAGTATGTTGCGGAAGGCCATGCGGTACGGGCTGTGTACCTCTACTCGGGCATGGCCGATGCAGCCCGGCTTACGGGGGATGAAAAACTTCTTGCCGCGTGCAGGGATCTTTTTGAGAATATCACAAAAAAACAGATGTACATAACAGGGGCTATCGGTCAGTCGGCCTATGGAGAGGCGTTCTCCTACGACTACGATCTTCCCAATGACACCGTTTATGCGGAAACCTGCGCCGCTATCGGTTTGGTCTTTTTTGCCCGCAGGATGGCGTCGATTGAGCCGAAGGGCGAATACGCCGATGTGATTGAAAAAACCCTCTTTAATGGCATTATAAGCGGCATGGCTCTTGACGGGAAATCTTTCTTCTACGTGAATCCCCTGGAGGTCCTTCCCGAAGCAAGTCTCAAGGACAGAAGGATGAGGCATGTAAAGATCGAAAGGCAGAAGTGGTTTGGCTGCGCCTGCTGCCCTCCGAATCTTGCCCGTATCCTTGCGTCTCTTGGCTCCTACGTGCACTCGGTAAACGCGGACTCGGTGTATACCCACCTCTATGTGGGAAGTGAGGCAAAAGTCTCTCCCGGCGGCAGGGAGGTCAAAATAAATATCGAAACAAAGTATCCCTGGGAAGGACAGGTTGATATAAGTTTTTCCACGGGGGGGAAGGCTGTTTTTACCTACGGTTTCCGTATTCCCGGCTGGTGCAAGTCCTGTACCGTAAAGCTTAACGGCGGGGAAGTCAAATACACGCTCAGGGACGGCTATGCCCTGATCAGCCGTGAATGGACTGACGGCGACAGGATTACTGTTGTATTCGATATGCCGGTAAGCCTTGTGGAAACCAATCCCCATGTACGGGACAATGCCGGAAGGCTTGCCGTAACGCGGGGGCCTGTGGTTTACTGCCTTGAAGAGAAGGATAACGGAAAGGAATTGTTCAAGCTTCACGCGGGAAAGCCTTCGGGCTTCAATGTGAAATATCAAAAGGATCTCCTGGAGGGTCTGTGCACCATCTCCTTTACCGGCAAGAAGGAAAAGGACTGGCAGGATGGCGCACTCTACAGGGATTCTGCGGAGGCTGTTTATGAAGAGAAGGAATTCCTCTTAATCCCATACTATGCATGGGCCAACAGGGGAGCGGGAGAGATGACGGTGTGGATACATAAATGAGGCTTCATAACAGAAAACCTGATATCGAAAATCTCTACAGTGTTCTGCGCCGTGAAAAACCGGCGCGGCCGACGCTTTTTGAGCTTTTCATGAATCAGGGAGTCTATGAAGCCCTTGCGGGCCGCGGGGAAGAGAAGGCGCCGGATCAGGATCTGGAACATCTAAAGCTCAGGGTAGAGGCATTCGGGAATGCGGGCTACGATTATACCACTACTCATGCCAGCAATTTCGCATTCAAAACGGTCGCCCATCAGAGGAAGAACACTATTTCCCTTAACGAAGGCTTTGTTATCACGGATGAACAGAGTTTTGAATTCTTTACATGGCCGGAACCTGAAGCCTTTGACTGTTCCCGGCTGGAAAAGATCCGGCCCTTTCTGCCTGAGGGTATGAAGCTCATGGTCATGGGGCCGGGCGGCGTACTGGAAAACGTTATCGATCTTGCAGGCTATGACAATCTCTGTATCATGATCTATGAGGAACCGGATCTTGCTCAGGCGATCTTTGACAGGGTAGGAAGCCTGCTCCTCCGTTACTACGAGATTGCCGCATCCTTCGATACGGTGGGACTTCTCATGTCAAACGACGACTGGGGTTTCAAAACCCAGACCTTTCTTTCGCCTGAACACATGCGCCGCTTTGTCTTTCCCTGGCATAAAAAGATCGTGGAAATTGCACATGCGCATAAAATGCCGGCGGCGCTTCATTCCTGCGGTTACTTTAACGAAGTGATGGATGATGCCATTGAGTTTATCGGTTTCGACGGCAAACATTCCTACGAAGATGTGATTCTCCCTGTGGAGGAATCGTACGAACGCTGGCATGAGCGGATTGCAATCCTCGGCGGGATAGACGTAAATTTTATGATCAATTCGAGTCCGCAGGAGATTACCCGGCGCTGCAGGGCCATGCTGGAAAGAACCGAAGGCAGGGGATCCTATGCCCTGGGTACGGGCAACAGTATTCCTGAATATATTCCGCAGGAAAACTACTTTACGCTTCTAAAGGCGGCTCTGGAATACTAAAATAGAGTTGTTCGGAAACTTTAGTTTTCTGAACAACAGCCTTAAAAATGCGTTTTTAAGGCTGTCTGTCCATAACGTGTCTACATTTATGGACAGACTCCAATTAGTCTCTGAAAAATATTCCGGTCTCGGGGTTCATCTCTTCTATGATTGCCAGTGACTCAAGCCGTATGCCCTTTTCCCTCAGGTGCCTGCCGCCCGACTGGAAGCCCTTCTCGATCACAACCCCGGCCCCCGCAATGGAAGCGTCCGCCATTTCGCAAAGCATCACGAGGCCTTCAAGCGCGCAGCCGTTGGCAAGAAAGTCGTCGATCAGCAGAATGGATTTTCCTCCGGGGAGGTAGTCTCTGGGAACTGTAATCGTATAATCAATGCCGTGGGTGTAGGAAGTAACCTCGGCGCTGTAGAGGTTGCCGCCGATATTCTTTGCCCTGAATTTCCGGGCAAAGACCGCAGGCACGTTGAAATACTGTGCGGTGATACAGGCAATCCCGATTCCGGAAGCTTCAATGGTAAGGATTCTATCAACCGGGATGCCGGAAAAACGGCGGTAAAATTCCCTGCCTATTTCGTTATAAAGGCCGATGTCAACCTGCTGATTAAGAAAGCTCCCGACATTGAGGATACTTCCCGGCATTACCTTGCCTTCCGCAAGGATACGATCTTTCAAAAGCTGCATAGATACCTCTTATATTTCCCCCGGGCCGCCTGGTTCTTCCGGCGGCAATTCGTCTTCCTCGCCCTGCCTTGGTTCCGGCGCCGTGTGGAATACTTCGACATAGGGCTCAATTCCGTTTATCATCTTCGGGATTGAAAGGATGTACATATCATCCTTCAGGGGCAGCGTGAAATATCCTTCAAAAACAGGTTTCCCGTTGCCGAATTCGATTTTAATACGGTGATTACTCCCCCTCACGCTGAACCTGTCACGGTCACCCCTGAAAAAGCTCAGTTCTTCACCGGAGTTCACGGTAACGGTAACAGGATCGGGGGCCTTCAGTCCTGCCGCTTCCACGTCGTGGTTATCAATCAGCAGGGTATGTCCCCGGAACGTAACAAATATGACAATTCCCAGGAGAATCCAAAGGAGGATCAGGCATGAACGGATCAATACACGTTTTCTATTCATTGACGCCTCCCCGGAGGTTTGAACGGGCAGCTTCGGCATTACTTCGCTTGCGCCAGGCATGAAGCACCAGAGCCAGCGCAATAACCGCATAGCTGAAGGCGTCACGGAAATATTCTCCGATCATGGCGTTCCCGAAGAGGTTTGTTCCCGCCCTGGGAACTACAATGTACATAAGGTGCAGCAATACTGTTCCGATAAACACATTGGTAATGGTCGCCCTGCTTACCGAGGCTCCGCCCACAAGAATTGCCGCGGCGGCAAAGAAACCTGTCTGTTTGTGGGCATTGTAGGTGGCAATGTTTCCCATGTTCTGCAGGAAGATTATCTGTCCCAGGCTTGCCAGAACCGTAGAGATGATAATTGCAATGATACGGGTTCTGTCAACGGGGATTCCCGCCGCATGGGCAACCGCCTGATCCTGCCCGACGGCGCGCATGTCCTGCCCCAGCTTGGTTTTTCTGAACCAGATGATGAACAGACACAGAATCCCTATCACCAGATAATTGGCAAGGGGAAGATTTATGACGCCGAAGGGAAAGTTGATACGCAGGGGAATGAGCCTGTCCAGGGACTGGCGTACCGAATCAAGGGTAAGGGTATTGCGGATTCCGTAACCCCGGCTCAGTGTTATGTTCAGTGAATGGACAGGAATAATAAAGCCCATAAGATAGAGAACGATGAACTGGTAAAAGCCGTCCATAAAGAAACCGAGAATATAGCCTGTAACCATCTCCCGTCCCCTGGCCCGGTTCAGAATCTCCCCGGCAAGCCAGCCCAGAATTGCCGCTATGGGAACCGCGATGAGGCTTGCAAATATCAGGCCCGGCACGCCCATGATATTCCAGTCAACGGCAAAGATCAGGCCTATCTGCCCCGCCATGGCTCCCAGCACCATGCCGAAATTTATTCCCATGCCCGCCATGACGGGAAGTATCAGGCTGAAGACAAGGAAACAGTTTCTGCCGATCCTGGTAAGAATCTCCTGAACAATGGAAATGGCCGGCAGACCCGACACCGGAGCGGCCGCCGCGGTGATCACCACAAAGATAACGACAACGAGGTTATCGGCGGCTAAGTTTTGTATTCTAAAGCCTTTTTTCATTTGACCGCCTTCGTCCGCCGGGTAAGGGCATAGATGATCATGCCGTTACTCACCAGGATTCGTATTACTTCGGACATGTCGGTTTTAAGGATGCTGTTTATCACACTGGGAGTCATGGTAAGGATGCTCTGGAAGAGAAAGGTGCCCACTATCACGTTGAGTATCGACGCCTTGTTTACAGAAGCGCCGCCCAGTAGTATCGCTGCTACCGCGGGAAAGGCCATGAAGAGGGGCGCCTGGTATACCTGTATAAAGCCGAAACTCTGCTGGTACATGAGAATCCCTATGGCCCCGTACACGGAAGAAACAATAACGCTGATAAGCCTCATCCTGTCCGCAGAGACGCCGCCTGAGCGGGCAAAATCCGGGTTGGAACCCACGGCGGTAAGGGAGGTACCCGTCCGGCTCCGCATGAAAAGCCACATGATCCATGCCAGGAAGGCAAAGAAGAGTATTGCTCCTGTCGGGAATTCAAAATTATCGCCGATTTTTATCGCAAGAAAATTGTTAAGAAAATGGCCCCAGTATCTTTCCAGACTGATGGTGGTTCGCAGCCCCTGACCGGTATAACCCCAGACCATGGTAGGATTGGAGTAGGGGAGAATGAGCCACATGATGGCCATGAAGGTAACGATTGAAAAACCTACATACATGGCGATGGTCATCTCTTCGCCCTTAACCTTGTTTAACAGAAGCCCGTAGAGCCAGCCGAAAACAAGGGCAAAGGGGAGGGAGAAGAGTATTGCGCCGAAGAAACCGGCGGCGCCGGAGAGTTCCGCCTGCATAGCAAGCGTGGAACCAAGCAGCCCTGCCACTATTCCCACAGGAAGGCCGAAGTTAAGCCCTGCCCCGGCCTGCATCATGGGAACAAGGGCCAGCACCATCACTGCGTTCTGCCCGAAGCGGACACAGACATTCATAAGGGAATTGTCCACCCTCACTCCCACAAAGGGGGCGGCGATGAAGAGGACCACTACAAAGAAAAAGATGATGAATCTCGGCCAGCCGAAATCATTTATGAAGCCCCTTATTCTCTTTCCGGCGGAATTGCTGCCGATCATATTTTTTCTCCCGACATGAGGAGGCCGAATTCGGCTGCGGAAGCCCCCGGACTCAGTATTCCCGCTATCCGGCCTTCCGCAACAATGGCAATCCTTGAACAGATAGAACGGAGTTCCTCCAGCTCGCTTGAAACCATAACGATGGTGGTTCCCTGTTCCCGGTTATACTGCCGCAGGGTGTCAAGGACAATTTTTTTGGCGCCGACATCAATGCCGCGGGTGGGTTCCGAAACAAAGAGCAGCCGCGGAGAGAGTACAAAGGCTCTGGAAAGGCATACTTTCTGCTGATTCCCTCCGGAAAGCTCCTTTGCAGGCTGTTTGGGTCCGGTACAGCGGATCTCTAGTTTTCCGATGTACTCCGCCGCCGCTTCCCTCATGGCCTTTTCGTCCCGCAGTCTGAAAAGGCCCCCGAACCAGGATTTAAGGTAACTTCCCTTCCTCTGCATGGCGGTAAAGGCAATGTTCCAGTCTATGCTTTCGTCCAGCAGGAGTCCTACTCCGCGGCGGTCTTCCGAAACAAAGGCCATGCCCGCTTCAAGGGCCGCCCTGGGATCCCGCAGAACCACTTTTTTTCCTTCAAGGCTTACCGCGCCCCCGGCCGCAAAGAGCCCCATGATTCCGTTTGGAATTCCCAGCTTTCCCTGACCTGCCAGGCCCCCGATGCCGAATATCTCTCCCTGTTTAACCGTAAAGGATACATCCCGTACTGTTTCTCCGGGCATATCCACCCAAAGATTTTCCACTTTTAGAATATCGTCCCCGGTCAAGGCGGAAACAGCCTTTTCTCCAACGGGAGTTTCGCTCATATCCCGGCCCACCATCCAGGAGGCAATATCGACAACAGAAACATTGTTGTTGGGCATATCTTTGATAATGGCGCCGTCACGCAGTACAATTATCCTGTTGGAAATGGATTTGATCTCGTGAAGCCTGTGGGAGATAAAGATGACGGCGATTCCTTCGGCGGCAAGAACCTTGAGCGCGGAGAGCAGAATTTCCGCTTCGCTTTCGGTAAGCACCGCGGTAGGTTCGTCCAGCACGAGGAGCTTTACCCTGTCCCGGTTTATCTCACGGGCAATCTCGGTAAACTGCTTATGCCCCACAGGCATTTCCGTCACAGGCATAGCGGAATCTATCTTTACTCCCAGTTTTTTGATAGCTTCTTCCGAACGTCTTGTCATTATATCCCGTTTCAGGGTACAGAGCCGTTCCCCAAAAATTTCGGCGGCAATATTATTCCGCAAAGGTTCCCTGTTAAGAGCGATGTTTTCCGCCGCGCTGAAACCGGGGATAAGCGAAAATTCCTGGTGAACCATGCCGACACCGGCGTCCAGCGCGTCGAAGGGGCTTTTGAAATTAATTTCTTTGTCTTCAAGATAGATATGTCCGCCAAAACCGCCTGTATCGGCGATGACGGACATACCAAAAAGGATGTGCATTAACGTTGTCTTTCCGGCGCCGTTTTCTCCTACAAGTCCCAGGATTTCACCGGGGTACAGTGAAAAACTGACATCTGTCAAAACCCGGGTTCCGTAGAAGTCCTTGCTGATACCATCCAAACGGAGAAGCGGCGCCGAATCGGACATAATTACTGCTGCTGAAACTTGATGTCGTAATACTTTTCGGGAACCTTCTGTTCGGTAGTTGGGAGGTATCCCTTGCCGAAGATGTAGGTATCCATATAGATAAGAATCTGGTTGCGGGCCCGCACTCCGGTGTTGGCGTCGATGTAGTAGCCGCCGTTCCATTTGGCGCCCTGAGTGAATTCTCCCAGAGCGGAATAGAGATCGTCGAGGTTGTCCTTTTTGGCTTTCCCGTCAATGATCCGTTTTGCAAATTCGCCAAGCCCCGCGCTCAATGAAAAGCCGTAGGAGAAGGCCCATGTACCAAACTTGCCGGAACCGCCCTTTGCTATCACCGCGTCTTCAACTTTCCTGAGAATTGCGGGGAAGTTACCGGTTTCGGCCGAAAGGTCAATGCCAAGCGCTCCCGGGTAACCCATGAGAGGGGAGGGGAGGTCCGCTTCTACAAACATGCCGCCGTATGCGAAGAGCTGCTTGAGCAGAGGTTCCGTGTGCGCATCATTTGTACAGAAGAAAACAGCATTCTTCCCGTACTGCTGAATCCACTGGGGAGTCTGTTCGAGAATGTACTGCTGCGCTCCGGCTACACCTACATCGCTTGTAGGATCGGGAGCGGTAACAAATACGAATTTGAGTCCCAGATCATTACAGGCAGCCTCAAAGATCTGCCGGCGCAGGCCAAGGGATTCATAACTCATGTGCCTGGGGAAGCTGATATGGACGAAGGCATCAGCGCCGAGCTGTTTGGCCGCCCAGATGATGGTATAGCCGCGGGAAATAAAGTCCGCGCTGACCGCCAGATCCGCCGCCGCCTGGATTACCAGGGGATCTTCGTGGGGTTCACCGGCAAAGAGCAGGATGTCCGGCCTCTTCTCCCGTACCCGCTTGAAGGCTTCCGCACAGCCGGGAACCGCCTGGTTCATGATGATCGCCTTCATCAGGGGATCGTCCGCCAGGGTGGTGATCTGGCTGATCGTTACTTCCTGCTGATCCATGAAGCTGTCCGGATAGGTAACATGCTGAATAATGCCCCCTTCGGCAGCCTTCCCGTAGCGGCGGATCAATTCTTCGGCACCCCGCAGATCGTCTTCGGACTGGGAAACCGTACCGGTCACCACGCCTATGTGGTAAGCGGCTTTGGAAGTGCCCGAATCCTTCTTGCCCCCGGCAAAGAGGGCTCCCTGGGCCAGAACAGCCAGCGCCAGGAACATTACGGTGATTTTCTTCATAAAAAATCCTCCTTAAGAAAATTACGAAAAAGTATACCCCATAATCAACCTTTAGGATAGACCGCCAGGGTAACATCATTTACTTCTGCCGAACAAGACATCACGCAAGAACCCATCGCCGGCGGTTGCCCTGAGCATTTTCATGCGGGTACTGAACCGTTTCTCCGGGACAGCCGTTGTCCTCAACAGGTACAATGCCGTTTTCCTCATCACATTCAGGTTTTCCACCGCCCTGTTCTCCGTGGCTGACAGTTGTCCTCTCCAAAACAGGCATCCAACATCCAGTGTAACCGGTTCTCTTTTACCGGCAGCACGTAATTGGCGCCCCGCTCCCCCGGATGGGTTTCCCGTCGATGGTTATCTCCCGGCCTCCGGTCCTGTTCACCCCTGCCGGCCATTGATACAGACATGACATCAGTTCCGCCGGTTTTATCCGGGCAAATATCCGAGTCTGTTCCAAAACCGTGCGCATTAGCACACAGTCAATTAGTTTTGGAACAGACTCATCCTTCTGCGCTTTTTCGCTCTATTTGCGGCGAAAACCAGGTAAAACTCCCGAAAGAGGGGCCCTTTTTTCTCCCCTGCCTTTGTGATACACTTTCCAATCATGGTAACCCTTGATTCCGTTTTTAGATCTCTAAAAGAGGCTCAGGCAAAGCTTGCCCTTCAGACCCGGAGACAGAAGGATGAAGCTCTTACCGGAGCCGCCGGAATGATTGATAGACGGCGACAGGAGATCCTTGCGGCAAATGTTCCGGATGTAGAGAAGGCCCGTTCCGGCGGTATGAAGGAATCGCTTGTTGACCGGCTTCTGCTTAATGACAAACGGATAGACGGTATTATAGAGGGACTCGAAACGGTGATCCGGCTGGAAGATCCGGTAGGGAAACTCCGCGGCGGCTGGACTCTGCCCAATGGTCTTCTGGTTGAGCAGATCAGCGTTCCCCTTGGCGTAGCGGCGATCATCTACGAATCCCGGCCAAATGTTACCGCAGACGCCGCCGCTCTTGCCTACAAGGCAGGCTGTTCCATCCTGCTTCGTGGTTCTTCTTTGGCGCTGAATTCAAACCGCGCCCTTACGGCTGCCATCAGGGAGGGGCTTGCTTCAGGACGCGGCATTCCGGAAGCCGTGGCTCTGGCGGATTCAGGAAGCCGGGATGAAGTAGAGGAGATCCTCGGCGCACGGGGCTGGATCGATGTTGTCCTTCCCCGGGGAGGGCGGGATCTGATACAGCGGGTGGTGCAGAATGCCAAAGTTCCGGTGATAGAAACCGGAGAGGGCAACTGCCACATCTTTGCCGATTCCGGCGCCGCACTTGAAAATGCCGTAGATATTATTGAAAACGCAAAAGTCCGGAAACCCGGCGCCTGTAATGCCGTAGAAACGCTGCTTGTTCACCGGGACATCGCAGAATCTCTGCTGCCCCTTCTGGCAAGACGCCTTGCAGGCAGGGTGGAACTCCGCTGCGATGCGGCTTCCCGTTCTGTAATCGGGAACACGGTTCCTGCCGGTCTTGAACTCAAGGATGCCGATGAGTCGGACTGGGAAACCGAATACCTGGATTACATTCTGGCGGTAAAAACGGTAGCGTCCCTTGATGAAGCGGTGAATCATATCAATCGTTACGGTACCCGCCATTCGGAAGCGATTCTTACCAACGATCACCGTAATGCGCAGGATTTCTGCGCCAGAGTTGATGCGGCCTGTGTCTATGTCAATGCGTCCACCTGTTTTACCGACGGCGGGGAATTCGGTTTCGGCGCGGAATTGGGAATCAGTACCCAGAAATTCCATGTCCGCGGCCCCATGGGGCCCGATGCCCTGACCGCGATCAAATACCGCATCAGCGGTACAGGGCAGGTGCGCCAGTGATACCCGGTTTAATCGCTCAGTCCCGGAAGATAGTTTTCAAGTTCGGTTCAAATACTCTTGCCGATGCGGACGGCAGGATGAATAACGCTTTTCTGGAAGAGTTTTCGGAGCAGGCCGCAGAGCTTCTCAAGAAGGGCAAACAGATAGCCGTTGTTTCCTCGGGAGCGCAGGTGGCGGGACTTTCCACCATGGACAAGTGGGCCCGTAAACGCGACCTCCACTACCGGCAGGCCCTCTGCGCCGTGGGGCAGGTTGAACTGATGAATGCGTGGCGCAGGGCTTTTGAGGCCCAGGGTTTCCATGTAGCCCAGATCCTCCTTACACGGGATGATTTCAGCGATCACAACCGTACCCTCAACATGCGGAACACCCTCTTTACCCTGGTGGATGAGGGGATCATCCCCGTCATAAATGAAAACGACACAGTTTCTGTTGAAGAAATTAAAATCGGTGAAAACGATACACTGGCAGCCCAGTCGGCCATACTCTGGAGCGCCGATCTTCTGGTCCTCTTCAGCGATATTGACGGCCTCTATAACCGGAATCCCAAGGAGTGCCCCGATGCGGAACTGGTTCGGGAAGTGAGGGACATCGCCCTGGTGAGGAAGGACATCAGCATCGGCAGCGCCAATAATTTTGGCACAGGGGGCATAGCCACCAAGCTTGATGCTGCGGAACTGGCCGTCTCCTACGGTATACCGGTGATCCTGGCGCACGGCGGCCGCCCCAGGGCTCTGGAGGCTCTGGAGGCAGGAAGGCAGGAAGGCACCGCTTTTTTGGTATAATTTCCCGAAAACCAAAAAGTATGAAACATTGACAACGCAGAGTACTCTGTTGTATATTTAGTGTCTGTCCACAAAGCCGGTTACTTTGCGGACAGGCCTTGCATGTGTGCATTTTTTCGTACCAAAACGGTGCGCAAAATGTCTTCTTTTAAGGCAGCCTATCCATCATGTGTTACATTATGGATAGACTCTATTTATAGGGATACGCCAATCAAGGGAGGGGAAGATTAAGGCTTACCGTTAGACCTGTTCCAAAACTAAGGTTAGTTTCGGAACAGCCTCTGGTATTAGAAAATTTAACCTTGTTTCGTTTTTTTAAATGCTGCTTTGAAAAAGGTAATATGACCCCGGTTTCACATACCTTGTATGTGGTCAAGAAGGAAAATCCATGATTCGCAAATTGACCGGATCCCCCGCGGAGGATCACCCCGGGCGGCGTATAAAGGAGAAATGACATGAAGTTTATTTCTCTCGATGCGGGTTTGAAAGAAGCCTGCCGCCGGATAGAACAGTGTATGGATCTCTGGGAGACAGAGCTTGATCTTTCCGATCTGGGACTTGAAGAAGTACCGTCTGAACTGGAACGCGGAAGCTTTATTGCGGTATTGACTCTGGCGCACAACAGGCTGCAGGATCTTCCGCCCTGGTTTGAACGTTTCAATGTTTTACAGCATTTGGATCTCTCAAATAACCGTCTTGCCGTCCTTCCCAGAGTAATCTGCAGCATACCTCAGCTAAAGTCCCTCAATCTCCGGGGAAATGAGCTTTCCTCACTACCGGAATCCATGGAAGGGTTGAGTAGCCTTGAGACTCTGGATCTGAGCCGCAACAGACTTAATGCGGTACCGGAAGCCCTGGGCAGCATGAAGGCTCTGAGGAAGCTGGATCTTAACCTTAACCGGATTGATAAACTGCCGGAAAAGATCCGGCGGCTTTCTTCGGATGAACCGGCAGGTCTTGTGAGCCGTATAGCGGAGGTTTTTGATCTTCTCCTTCGCCTGGGCCTTTCAGCGGATTTTTACCGGGAGGCCGCAGAATATCTGCGCAGCATGTCTCAGCATTTCGGCATAACACGGACACAGTCAGCCCTGTTTGCATTTTTTCTGGCAAACTATGACGATTTCCGTATCCTGGAAAACGAGATTATCAGAACCCTGAACATAAGGAAGCTTGATTTTCTTCAGTACAGGGACGATCTTCTCCAGCTTGAAAGAAAGGGACTTATCAACTGCTTCCGGAACGAGGGCTATCCGATGTACTCGGTTTCTGAACGGGTAATGTCCTCTCTTATACAGGGAGAAAAATTTAAGAATGAAAGATACCAGCAGCTTTATCCCGGTGATTTTTTTGAGGCATTGGCAGATCTGTATGAAAAGCGCTACAACAATACGCTTAGTTACAACATGCTTACCGCCGGCCTCAAGCAGCTTCTGGCAGCATGCAAATCCATTCCCATGGTAAAGAAGCTGCGCAGTTACAAACTGGATGATGACAGCCTGGTACTATTGCTGCACTTTTGTCAACTGCAGATAGGAGCCCCCAATGATTATATCAGGGCCAGCCCCTTCAAACGGGAACTCTACGACAACGCGGCGCTTTACCGGCAGATCAGGGAACAGCTTGACAGTGCAGAACATGACCTGTTCAGGCTGGGGCTTATTGAGAAACAGCCGGTGTTAAAAAACAGCAGATGCCGCTGGTACGATAATACCTGTTACAGATTGAGTGAAAAAGCCAAGCAGGAACTGTTGCCGGAATTGGTCCGGGTGAACAGACACAAAAGGCGGATACCCGGAGCCTTCAGGCCGGAAAGCCCGGCAAACATTCCGGAAAAAGCGCTTTTCTATAACCCGGCAGAGGAAAAGCAGGTTCTGGAACTTTCCTCTCTTCTTGAAGAAGAAAAGTTCAAGGCCGTACAGACAAGGCTTGCGGAAAGCAGTCTTCGCAGCGGTTTTGTATGTCTCTTCTCGGGCCCTCCCGGAACGGGAAAGACGGAAACCGCCTGCCAGCTTGCCCGCAGGAGCGGGCGGGCCATTCTGAAAGCAGATGTGGCTGAGATCATGGACAAGTGGGTAGGGGAAAGCGAAAAGAAACTACGCAGGATCTTCGGTTACTACAGGCGCAGCCTTGAAAAGGGAGAGCCCGCGCCTATTCTTTTTTTTAATGAGGCGGATCAGATACTAAGCCGCAGAATGCATCTCAATGCCGATTCCCGTTCCGTGGATCAGATGTTCAACAGCCTTCAGAACATCCTGCTTGAGGAGACGGAAAATTTTCCGGGAATCATGATCGCCGCTACCAACATGACGGATAACCTTGACAAGGCATTTGAGAGGCGTTTCCTGTACCGGATCAGCTTCAGGCTTCCCGGCCCCGGGGTGCGGACACGGATCTGGCGAACCATGCTACCCGCTCTGACAGCCGGCGATGCAGAAACACTGGCAGGCCGCTATGACTTTTCCGGCGGACAGATAGAAAATGTGGTCCGCAAAGCCCTCATTTCCTATGTGCTGAGCGGCAATGTCCCGACCCTGGAAAGCCTTACTGTCCTTTGCGACGAAGAAGGCCCTGCCGGGGAAATATCCAAATACATCATTTAGGAGGAATTCATGCAGGGAGGCCGGCCTGCTGCTTCCTTGAAAAAAAAACTGAAGTCTGGTATGGTATTATTTAATTAACGCTCCTTAACGGAGCGCTTTTGCCGGCGGTGCGCAAACGGCTGACTAAAGTCAGCCTCACGTTAAACCGGTGCAGTGGAATTTAGCGGCGCTAACGCGTGCTGAATTTATTTAATTAACGCTCCTTAACGGAGCGCTTTTGCCGGCGTGGTGGAATGGTAGACACGGCAGACTCAAAATCTGCTGTCCGTGAGGATGTAAGAGTTCAAGTCTCTTCGCCGGTATGAGCTAATTCCTTATCCTGTAAGGAATTACGAAACGACTTCTTTTTAACTTATCTCAGATTGCCTGGCATCGTGCACGTATCGTGCATTTATTCTCCCTTTCAGGAAAATCTAACTATTTATAACTTTTTCAATCCGTGGTATATTTATACATGATGAGGAGGGTGGATTATGGATATACAGCTTGTCATTGCTATTGGAACCTTGGCGATAAGTGCCGGGATTGCCTGGGGGGTTGCCACCAGTAAACTCAAATCTCTTGAAATTCGCCTCGC
>JAITLC010000123.1 GCA_031278095.1 Treponema sp. | reverse complement strand
GCCGACGGCAGCTACAAACTCTAGAGAAGCACTGATTTATTCAACTGATTTATTCACGAGAATAAATCAGCGCTGCTTTAATGCGGTATGTACACAATAAAATGAGCAAATACATAGGGAAACACTGATTGGCATCATTTAATCAGCTTCCCTTAATGGGCATTTTCTTTCTTGAAGCCCTGGGAGAAGCGTTCCAGCAGACTATCGACCTGCTTTTGTGAAGTGATTTCAAAACTTTTTAATGTCACCGGATCCATCTGGTCATAGGTGATATTACCGGCTTCATATTCACAGAACATATTGGCGAGATACACCGTTCCGACCAGATCCTGATATTCAGGAGCGGCACTCTCCGGATCATGGTGGAAACGGATGGCTGCTATAAGACCTTCAGGAAAATTCCATTTTTCGGCAATAAGAGCGCCGATTTCCGAATGGTTCATACCGGCGGCAAGATCTTCAAACATAGAGGCAGGTAAATTTTTTTCACCGCACAGGGCCTTTATCTTGTTAAGCAGATCCGGATGTACATTGGAGAAGATAATTTTCCCCATATCGTGCAGAATGCCCGCCACATATACATCATCAAGGAGGTTATGATCCCTCTTGAAATTCTTGACAAGGTTATATGCATAGAAAGCGGTCTTGTAGGAATGTTCCCAGAGTTGTTTCTTTTCCACGGTTTCGTCCCCCAGGATCTTCTGGGTTCCATAGGAGTAAAGCAGGTTTTTGATCCCCCGAATACCCACCATTTTGACCGCATCGGAGATACTGTCTACCTTTTTTGCAAGCATATACTGGGCGGAATTGACGATCTTGAGAAGGTCTGCCGTCAGGGCAGGATCCATGGAGATCTGCCGGGCAATACTGACCATAGTGGATTTGGGATCGGAGATGAGTTTCTGAACCAGCATGACGTTTTCGGGGAACTGGGGCAGGGAGTTTACGTTGTTGACAATGGTCTCGGTAAGCATCGAGATACCTTCTACCCTGGTCTTCCCCAGAGGAATGATAAGCCGGACAATGGTTTCTTCATCGGTACTGAGAATATCGAAACAGTCCTCATCAAGCCCCATCTTTTTGAGCATCAGCACCAGGATAACAAGACCGAGACCGGCGCCTTCGGAATCATCCAAAACCTGAGCCAGGGCGTCTTCCAGATTACTGTACTGCCGGGAACGGGCCAGCTTGTCATGGATACGGATAAGCTCCGTCTTGGTTACCGCCACATTGTTCCGCACTTCGATATGGATGATATTCTTCTTTATCTGAAAAATAAGCTTGATGTAGAGACCCTTTTCTTTCTGAAGCTGCAGATAATGGCCTATATTATTCAGGGTGTTTTCCTTGAAACTGACCATTCCTTCTTTGTAATCATCAGGATTTGCCAGATCCAGGCCCCGTTCAACAAAGTAAACCCGCTTGGTATTGGCTTTTTTTGCGTTAACCGCCAGTTCCTGCACACAGTAGACGACATAATCCTTAAGCTTTTCCTGATCTACCTGCCGGAGAAAAACGGTTAATACCTCTTCTATATAGACTTCAATCTCATGGGGAAGTGTAAAGGTTGTTATGGTAAGAGGAATACCAGATTGGACGGCTTTTTTTATCTTAGCCTCATCAACAACCAATTCCTTAACAGTAGCCATAGACATTCCTTCAACAAAAATGAGACTTTAAAACACATAACACAAAGATACGGCTAAAGACCTCCTCAAGCCGAACCTGATGTTATATGCTACTATGAACTTGTTTCAAAACTCAGGTTAGTTTTGAAACAAACTCTTGGAAAATCGGTCTAAAGCCAGATTTTCCCCTTAAATCTAAGGTTGCTGTCCAAAATTTGACATATTGGAACAGTCTTATATACACTATATGGTTTATTCATATATTGATCAACACATTTTCCACCGGACTTACGACCGAAAGTAAATTTTAGGATAAAAATATGATAAAAGAGATTTGGATACCTGAAGCAATTATAGTTCTGTTTCTCTTCCTCCCCCAGCTACAGAGTTTTTTTAAGGCGCTTGAAGAACTGCCTGGCCTCAACTGGCTTCCCCTGCTTGCCCTGTTCATCACGGCGGGGATCTTTCCCGCCTATGGGTTCCGGCTGGAATGTATCCCTCTGCTTGTATACGCTTTCGCCTACAATTTTATCCAGATTATCCGCTTTGCCTCGAACCGGAGACGGGACAAAGACGGCTTTTCCGGCTGGGATTCCGGCTATCCAAGCCCTCTATTCAAAGTCCTCTCTCTCCTGTCTTTGGGATTTTTTCTCCTTCCGGCCTACCTTTTTGCTCCGCAAAAAGAGGAAATTCCGGTATCTAAAGGGGTACGGACTATCCCTATCCGGGACGAAAAATATGGCCGGGACTATTTTGTGCGGATCTATGACAGTCCGGTAGAGGGTAAACATCCCCTGATTCTTGTTATTCCCCCGGAATCAGGCTCGGTTCCTGTGATAGATCCGGTTTGCGATGAACTGAGGCAGCTCGGTTTTACCGTGGCAACATATTCCCGTAAAGGCTTTGACTCACCGGCCCTAGGCCCGGATAAATGGAACATGGCGCTGGGCCGCGGCGATTCTCCTCTCTGGAGGGAAATCTCAGGCTTCGCCAGTGGCGGAGCTTCCCGGAAATATATCCTTTCGCCATTTCTTCAGGGCCGTTTCCTGCGTCTCTACCGAAAAGGGGCCGTACAGGTCAAGGCCAACGCCATAGGCCGAAGTCTGGAAACCGGGAGACTGGAAGATCTCCGCTTCCTTCTCCCCCGTTTCATACAAAACAGTGAGGCGGGAGGCCCTCTTTTCGGCCCGGATACCGGTACGGAGAGCATCTTTCTTGTAGGTTACAATGCCGGAGGAGCCGGAGCCCTGTATTATACATCCGAAAACAGGGAATCTGACAGTACAAAACCGGAAATTTCCGGTATAATCACCATGGAAAGCAATTTCTGGTCTCTCATGCAGGGGGAAGAACGCCAACTTGAAGACATTCCTGAAGGATCAGGAGCATTGCTCCGCTTTCGTATCAATCTCCGGAACCGGCTGAGAAGCCTCGGTACGTTAAAAATTTCCGGTCTTGCAGAGCCTCCGGAAACCGGGAAACCCATCCTGCTTGTGGTTTCCGACAGGGCTTTCGGGGCAGAGGCAGTGGAGGCAGGCAGCCCTTATGCGGCGCTTTTTCAGGTATTTACCCGAAGTGTTTCCGGGCCCCGGCTGCTTGCCGCTGTTCCGGGGGCAGGCCCGCTGGATTACAGCAGCATCCCGGTGATAAAACCCCTCTATTCCTTCCTTTTAAGGGGTAAAGCGAAAAAAATTTGGACGGGGGAGGACTATCCAGCCAAAACAGCCGGTCTCATAGCCGGTTTTGCCTCCTCGGTTCTCAAGACAGAAGAAGGAACAGGTGAAATCCGTATAGATAAAGATGGCGGTTCCTG
>JAITLC010000070.1 GCA_031278095.1 Treponema sp. | reverse complement strand
TCGGCAAGATAGGCAAGGCAGCCGTATTCTTTGTTGGACAGGGGAATGCGCGTGTCCGCTTTTTTAAGTATGCAGGCGTCATAGTCAAGGACAAAGGGGCCGAAACGGAAAACCCGGCGCGGCTCCTTTTCCTCGTAGTCCCGGACCCGGCGGAAAAGCGCCCTGACCCTGGCGGCCAGCACCTTGGGGGAAAACGGCTTGGTGACAAATTCGTCGGCCCCTCCGCTGAGGCCGCTGATGAGGTCCTCATCGCTGTCCCTGGCGGAAACGATAAGCACCGGGACACTGTTCCCCGGCCGGATCTTCTGGAGGAATTCAAAGCCGTCCATGCCGGGAAGGTTGATGTCCAGAATGATAAGTTCCGGTTTCCATTCTTCCAGGACGGCGAACCCGTCTTCGGCGCTTATCGCCGCGCGGATTTCAAATCCTTCCCGGGTCAGGTAGAGGCTTATGAGATCGGCTAACTCTTTTACGTCTTCGATGATGAGGATCTTTCCCTGCATATTCTGTCCATTACAGAAGAGTCTAACAGAAACCGTCTTTTATTCACAAGGAAAAAACAAATATAACAAAAAATTATAAATTGTGCCCTGCTTATAGAGGCCATTGTCAAGACGGTAAAGAATTATTAGCGGGGAAAGGTTGTTTGTGGACTTTAGCCCGTTTGATGCGGGAAACGGCCTGAATGCCCGAGGGAGGCGGAAATTCATCCCGGCGGCCAACTCGAACCACGGGTTTCCGGTCTGCGAAAACACCCTGAACCGTGAGTTCGGATCGAAGGGCGGGGAGAAATGGGCTGACATTACCTATCCGGGAGGCTGGGTCTATCTGACGGCGGCGCTTGATTCGCAGACCTGGGTTCTTCATTTGTTTGACCGGAAGGTCATTGGCCGGGTCTTCAGTGGGGATATGGAATGGATATTGCCGATGCCTTCCTTGAATACAATCTCGGCAGCGGCTGCGAAGACTGGAAGAATTTTTATGAATTCCACAAACTGGTCATTGCTGAACTTGAAGCATTCAACTATGAAGAATTCAAAAAGAACGGGTTTGAGGTAAAAAAACGGGAGAAGCGGATCTTGCATCCCCCAAATACGGTGTTCTTGCAAAATGAAAACGCAAACGCGGGCGAAGTTCTGTCCATAAAGTAACCGGCTTTACGGACAGACACGAATTCGTCCCGGCTATTCCCCAATATCCCGTATTTTGATATACTTCATACATGAATGCCGACGAGTTGCGCTCAAAATACATAGAATTCTTCAAATCAAAGGGTCATGCCCAGATTCAGGGCAGATCCCTTATTCCGGATAACGATCCCACGGTGCTTTTTACCACGGCGGGGATGCATCCTTTGGTGCCCTACCTTCTGGGAGAGGAGCATCCTGCGGGAAAACGTCTCACCGACTACCAGAAATGTATACGCACCGGGGATATTGAGGCGGTTGGGGATTCCAGCCACCTTACCTTCTTTGAGATGCTGGGGAACTGGTCTTTGGGGGACTACTTCAAGGAAGGGGCCATCGAGATGAGCTTTGAATTCCTTACCTCTCCCAAGTGGCTGGGTATTCCCCTGGAACGGCTGGGGGTTACGGTTTTTGAGGGCGAAGAGGGGGTGCCCAGGGACGAAGAAAGCGCCGCCGCCTGGAAGAAGCTGGGTATTCCCGAAAGCAGGATTAAATTCCGGCCCAGGGAAGACAACTGGTGGGGTCCTGCGGGAAGCACCGGTCCCTGCGGCCCGGATTCGGAGATGTTTTACGATTTCGGCAAGGAAGCCTGCGGCCCGGACTGCGGCCCCGGCTGTCCCTGCGGCAAATGGCTCGAAATCTGGAACGATGTGTTCATGCAGTACAACAAAAACGCCGAGGGGGTCTATGAACCTCTCAGCCGGAAGTGCGTGGATACCGGGATGGGTATAGAGCGTACCATTACTATCCTTACCGGAAAAGAATCCGTCTACGAGACTGAAATTTTTACCCCGATCGTCGGCGTGATTCTTAAGGCCGCCGGCGGCGGAAGCTACGGTGCAAACGAGGACAGAGACCGTTCCGTCAGGATAATCGCCGATCATGTGCGTTCCGCAACCTTCATTCTGGGAGATCCCAAAGGGGTGAGCCCTTCCAACGTGGGGGCCGGCTATGTCCTGCGCCGCCTTATCCGCCGGGCGGTGCGTCACGGTTACAAGCTGGGGATCGAGGGCGCCTTTCTTTCGACGGTGGCGAAAGCGGTTATCGCCAAATTCTCAGGAGCCTACCCCGAATTAGCGGAAAATAAAGCCTTTGTCCTTGAGGAACTGGAAAAGGAAGGGCTGAAATTCCTGGAAACCCTCCAGAAAGGGGAACATGAGTTTGAAAAGCTCCTCCCAAACCTCCTCAAGGACCCCAGGAAGATCATGAGCGGGCGGCTGGCCTTCAAACTCTACGATACCTACGGCTTCCCCATCGAATTAACCGAAGAGCTGGCCGCTGAAAACGGCATGAAAGTGAACCGGGAAGAGTTTGATGAGGCCTACAGGAAGCATCAGGAGCTTTCCCGGAGCCAGTCGGGTCAGGTCTTCAAAGGCGGTCTCGGGGATCAGGGGGAGATGGCCGTCAAATACCATACTGCAACCCATCTGCTCCACAAGGCCCTCCGTATGGCGTTGGGGGATCACGTGGCCCAGAAGGGAAGCAACATAACCGCGGAGCGGATGCGTTTCGACTTCTCCCACCCTGCGCCCATGACCGAAGATGAAATCGCCAGAGTCCAGGCCATTGTAAACGAGCAGATCGAAAAGGATCTCCCGGTAAGCATGGAAGTGATGAGCCTTGACGAAGCGAAAGCCGCGGGAGCTGCCGCCCTCTTTGGGGAAAAGTATGAAAACCAGGTGAAGGTCTATACAATCGGCCGTTCTCCTGCGGATTTCTTTTCAAAAGAGGTCTGCGGCGGCCCCCACGTGGATCATACCGGGATCATGGGGAAATTCAGAATTCAGAAGGAACAGAGTTCTTCCGCCGGGGTAAGGCGTATCCGGGCGGTACTGGAATAGAAGCCGATTCCAAAATTATGATCCTGCCGGATCACCGGATTTTGGGACTGCCCCATAGGATAAAATTGCTTTGGATTGTGTCTTCTTGAAACATCGGTTGTTTATATAAATATTTATAATAGGAATGGAAATGAATATGAAACGAGCAAGTTTATGTAT
This sequence comes from Treponema sp., assembly GCA_031278095.1. Classification (GTDB taxonomy): domain Bacteria; phylum Spirochaetota; class Spirochaetia; order Treponematales; family Breznakiellaceae; genus JAIRNJ01. The sequence continues at coordinate 33,470 of JAITLC010000070.1, read as the reverse complement.
CGCCCTTGGTCTTTTGGTAAGCGTCTTTGCGTTTGCCCAGTCGGATCTTCAGAATGTCGCTATGATCAACCTTATCCGGCAGGATCCCATCACTCTTAGAATGTTGAAAAATGAAGTGTCCAGGATGGAAAAAACCATGGGTCGAACGCTTAACAATACGGAAAAGCGGCAGGTTCTGGATGTGATGATCAATGAACGGCTTGCGCTCCAGGCGGCCGAACGGGACAAGGTAAGCCTTTCCGAAACCGAACTCAACCAGCAGTTGGACGCCTACCGCTACCAGATGGCCCAGCAAATCGGCCACCAGCCGGATGACAGGGAATTTGCCGAACGCGTGCTCCAGGGTACCGGCCTTGAAATGCCTGCCTTCCGGGAATATCTGCGCCGCCAGCTTTTAACCCAGAAGTATCTGATGTCCAAGAAGCAGGACACGATCAAGAGCCTGGCCAAAGAACCTACCGACGACGAAGTTACCTATGAATTTGAAGTGGGCGAAACCGTTTTTGTCCAGCCGAGACTTGTCGGGTTTTCCATGATCAACGTGCCCTTCCGGCCCAATGATCAGGCGGGGAAAGCCAGATCAAAGAGCATAGCAGACCAGCTCGCCGCTGAAATAGGCAGGGATGCCAGCAAATTTGATGAAGCCGCCCAGCGCGGCAAGGTTCGGGGCGCGGAATTTGAAGCGGCGGACTCCAATATACTGCCCAGAAACGGGGAAACCCGGCAGATCATGGGGGATGATTTCATCAAAGCAGCCTTCAGCATGAAGCAGGGTGAAGTTTCCGGGGTTATCGAAGGTGTGCAGGGCTACCACATCGTCAAGGTAACCCAGATTCTGGGGAAAAAATTCCTTGAACTCCGGGACGAATACCCCCTGGGTTCGCGTTCCACCATTAAGGATTATATCAAACAGCGCATGTACCTGCAGCGGCAGCAGATTGCCGTCGAACAGGTCAGCCAGGAACTGATAAACGAACTGAGGGCGGGAAACAGGTCTTTTCAGGTGTTTGAGAAGAATATAATCTGGTAATTTAATCCATGGCATCCCGTAGGAAAGGGCGTATTCTGGCTTTCCAGGCTCTCTATGCCTGGGAATCACGCCGGGCAATTGAAATCCAGGGTCTGCAGAAACATGTGCAGAGACCGGCTTCTGTGCCGCTGGAAGAATTTCTCGGCTTTTCCTGGCTGGAAGCGGAAAAACTTGCCGCCATGGACGAAGCGACACTGGGTTTTTCCCGGCTTCTCATTACCGGTACCATAGAAAATCTCAAGGCCATCGATATCATGATCAAAAATCACCTGGAAAACTGGGATCTTTCCCGGCTCAACCGGGTGGATTTGGCTATCCTTAGAATAAGTGTCTATGCCCTCATGTTTCAGGATATGGCCCCTTCGATCATCATCAACGAAGCCATCGGTATCTCCAGAGAATTCGGTACCGATGAGTCCTACCGTTTTGTCAACGGCGTGCTGGATTCCATCCGAAAAACCCTGGGAGCCAAAAAGCCGTGAAGGATCGGCGTTGAAAAAGATACTTATTGTCTGTATCGCCGGACTTTCTATCGCTGTGCTGCTCCTCGGATCGCTTATCGCCCTTACCCTGTTCTCCGAAAGAGCCGGGACGGATGCGGCTCTTGTCCGGGGCGACTGGTATCAATCACTGAGGGAGTACGATCTCCATGTTTCCCGTTCAGGCGGCAGGAACAATGAAGGGCTTTGGCTGATCCTTGATCGGCTTGAGGGGGAGGCAGACGGCATTGAAGCGCATCTTTCCCTGCTTAAACGGCGGCGGCAGCTTGTAATGGAGGATCCCCGGTTCTTTGAGCTCTATGCCGAAGCGGCCCGGAAGACGGCGGCAGCCTTCCCCTATTCAGACCTCCTGGCAGCGGTCGCCGCGGAGTCCCTGCTTTTTGGAGCCTCGCCCGGTGAAAACGGAAGAAACAGCCTTGTCTCTTACGCCGCCCTCATGAGTGACGCTTCCCTGAGCCCCCTGGTTCTGGCAATTCATGTACTCCTCGGGGATCTTTCGGACAGCCAAAGGGCCGCCGGCCTCTCCAGGCTGGAAACCCTAACCGAAACGGCCTTCTCCCGGATCCCTGTAGATATCGAAGAACGGGCTGGTTTTGCGGCGGATATGATTTTGCTCCGCCTTCTGTCCGGAGACATTTCAGGAGCGGCAGGCCGCATTGCCTCAAACCTTACTGCCTTTAACCGGAATGGGCAGGCCGCCGAAGGCTCTCTGGACACCGATCAGCGGCTTCAGGCACAGGCAAATACCTTACGTCCGCTGCCCGAAGGGACACATGCGGGGGAGATTCCCCCCTCCTTTATCCGTCTTGCGGCGGAATTTTACTATGATTTTGGCGATCCCCGACGTTCCGCGGAACTCTTTGCACGGCTTGGCGATGAAGAAAGCCTTGCCATGGCCGCCTCCGCGCTGGTCTTCGCCGGGGACAGGAGTGACGCCCGCACTCTCTGGAACATCCTTGCCTCCGGGGGCCGCATGGAATTGAACGCCGCATCCCGAAACATACAGGCTCGCAGCCTCTACAATCTTGCCGCAGGGGCTCAAAACCGGGAAGAAGAATCCCAAAGGCTCGAAGAGCTCTTTACCGTCCTCCCTCTTACAGGTTCAGAGGGCTCTGAAGCGCAGCTCCGCAACTTTGCTTCCATCCGCTACACCCGGCTTTTGGAAACCGGCCGGGCCCGGGCGGTGCTGGAAGGCGGCGGAGAGCAGGATTACCTTACCGATCTGGAACTACTCCGCCGCCGATCCGAAACATGGCCTGTAGACCGTACCGTCGCGGAAACATGGCTCCTCGTCAACCGGCATAGCGAAGAGGAGGCCCTGTACCGCTGGGCGGCTTGGTATTTCAGCTATCAGCGTCAACGGGAAGAGACGGCGATACTCCTTGAAGCCGCAAAACTTCACAATAACTTCAATGGTTCATGGATCAGTTTTCACGAAGCCCTCTCCCTCATGGAAGGCGGGGAACTGGACAAGGCGCAAAACCTGCTCCGTGCCATTAGCCCTGCCGGATGGCAGGTTGAGGCCAACCTTGGCCTGATCCTCGAAGCCCGCCGGGCCCCTTCCGCCGCGCTGGAAACCTACGAAAAAGCCGTAAGCCTGCTGAATAAGGCGGAAACAGCCTATGCCGCAAGCCTCAAGACAACAGTCTCCCGTCTCCAGGTTCGCATTGCCCGCTGCCTCCGCAGCCTTGGAAAAAGCACCGACAGCCGCCGGGCCCTCCAATACGCTCTGGATCTCAACCCCAACAACCTGGCCGCCCGCCTGGAACTCCGCCGTTTAGATGAGGGACTCTGAATTGGAATATATTGCCGCAAAACGATGATTTTTCTTGACCTTACGCCCCGATTTTTGTATATTGCATACAGTAAAATTATATTCAAAATTTACGGAGGATCTATATGAAAGTAAAACCCTTGGCAGACCGGGTTTTGGTCAAACTTGAGAAAAATGAGGCGAAAACCGCCGGAGGAATCATCATCCCCGATACCGCTCAGGAAAAAACCCAGCAGGGTACGGTAGCGGAAGTGGGGCCGGGAACCGAAAAAGACCCTATCACGGTTAAACCGGGTCAGAAGATAATGTACGACAAGTATGCGGGTACCCAGATCAAGATTGACGGGGCTGATTTCCTGGTTATCAAGATGTCGGACATTATCTGTGTTATTGAATAAAGCATAACGCCTTTCTGTTTCAGATTGGGACATTTTGACACGAAAAGAGCCTCCTTTTGAGGAGTTGTGTCAAAATGTCCTTTTTTTATACCGGGATTCCTATCCTGAGTCTTTTTCGGGATGCGGATAGGGATTTTTTCAGCCGTTTCATACAAATTATTCACCGTTTTGAAAGAAATCATCATAATGTAAACAAAAATTCCGTGAAATTCGTTATTTCGAATATTTTGGCACGGTCTTTGCTTGATTATTGATGTCAAGCAAATCAGGAGGCTCAAATGACCGCGACCAAAGTAAAGAAACTCCGGCAGGAAATGAAAAATTCTGATGAGAATATTCTTTCCATGTATCTCAACGAAATCAACAACATTCCCTTGCTCTCCAGAGAGGAAGAGGATGAAACCGCCCGTCAGGCAGCTCAGGGTAACCAGGAAGCAAAGAACAAATTAATCAATTCAAATCTGCGCTTTGTGGTGAACATAGCAAAGAAGTATCAGGGACAGGGGCTTCCCCTGTCGGATCTTATCAGTGAAGGGAACATCGGTCTTATCAGCGCCGTTGACCGCTACGATGTAACCAAGGGCTTCCACTTCATTTCCTATGCGGTATGGTGGATCCGTCAGTCTATTCTCAAAGCAATCTACGAAAAAGCCAAGATGATACGGCTTCCCCTTAACCGGGCCAATGAGCTGATTCAAATTGAAAAGGCCCGGAAGCTGGTTCAGGAATGTCATTCGGGCGAAACAGAGGTAAAGGAAATCGCCCGGATGCTCAACATGGACAAAAGTATGGTGGCGGAACTGGTGAACATCAGCCGGGACATGGTGTCCCTGGAAAATCCTGTCAACTGCAACAGTGACTCCTCCAAGCTGGAAGAATTCATCCAGGCGGATAAGTACGAGGCCCCCGACGCCAAAACCATAAAACAGGCTCTTCGGAACGATATTGAAGATCTGTTGGGTACTTTAAGCGAAAAGGAAGCAGACATTATCCGTTTCCGTTACGGGTTTGATTCCTACGCGCCCATGTCTCTCAAGGAGATTGGAGACCATTTCAATCTCACCAAGGAACGGATCAGGCAGATTGAAAAGAGAGCCCTCAAACGCCTTCAGCATCCTTCCCGGCAGTATCTTCTCAAGCCGTACGTAGCATAAAATTTCGTTTAAGGAAGCTGTTCCAAAAACCGAAGTTCCGGAACAGCCTCATATGGTTCCAGGCCGCAGAAGAAACGGGCGCCATCTTCTAAATTCCTTCGGTGACATTATGCAGCCACCTGCCGCTCCTGTAACGCCAGAGCCCTGCCGCAGCTTTTATCACCTCTTCCAGGTTTACGCAGATATACAGAACCCATACCGGAGCGCCAAAGACAAAACTCATAATTGCAGCCAGGGGGATTGCGACCGTCCAGAGAAAGGCCGTATCGTAGATTGCACAGAAAACCGTGTCTCCTCCGGCCCGGCAGATACCTATCACCATGGACATGTTGAACGCCCGGAAGGGATAGGAACAGGCGAGGATTACGAGCATTGCCTTTGCGGAGGCAAGCACATTGGCGTTCACATTGAAGATAAAGGGCAGAAGCCGCGAAAGCGGTATCAGTATGAATGCGGCGGCAAAAGACACCATCGGTGCAAAGCGGACAATCCGGGCGGCATAATCCCTGGCAGTCTCTTCCTTCCGTTCCCCAATCTTCTTGCCGATAAGAACAGCCACCCCGTTTCCCAGACCCATGAAGAAGACCCAGGTAAGCTGCGACACGGTTCCTGTTATGTTAAATGCGGCGATTGCATTGGTATGGGTTCTGGCAAAGATGATGTTCTCAACGGTGATCCCGCATGACCATGCCAGTTCATTGAGGATAACCGGAAGACAGATCCGTATAAAACGGAACACATACGCTGAATTGAAGGCGGTCATCTCCCGGAAGCTTCCTGCCATCGCATAGCGCCTCCTGTAACTGAAAAACAGCAGCAGGATCGCCTCTACCACTCTGGCCGCCACCGTAGCCGCCGCGGCGCCGGCAACTCCCATGGCGGGAACCGGCCCAAGCCCGAAGATAAAAATATAGTTGAGCGCTACATTGATGGAAAGGGCCGCGAGGGTGGTAAACATGGGAAGCCGCATCTCTTCTATCGAACGGAGACTAAGGACAAAAACCTGGCCGACAGCAAAGGGCGTAAACGAAAAGGCCAGAATTTTAAGATAGGCGGCCCCCGCCGCTATTACTTCAGGATCCTTTGAATAGACAGAGAGAATCGTTTCGGGAAACAGAAAACTCACAAACCCAAAGAGGAGGCTTAAACTCAGATTGAGAGAGAGGCAGAAACCGGTATTTTTTTTGATCCCGGCAAGATCCCGTTTGCCCCAGAACTGGGCTGTAAAGATTGAACCGCCGGAACTAACCCCGAAAAGGATGATCTGATAGAGAAAGAAAAAATTGTTTGCCAGCCCCACGGCGGCGATTTCCACGGTGCCAAGACGGCCTATCATCACCGTATCCACCATGTTTACAAAGGCGTTCACCAGATTCTGCAGGGCAATGGGCATGGCAACGGCAAAAAGGGAACGGTAAAATTGTTTGTCGCTGAAGAGAGAAGACAGGGTCATTTGCTCACAATATCACAGAATGAATTAATGTTCACAGGCTGTCTGGTTCCAGGGAGATCCGAAACCCGGTTTCCGTTTTACCCCTTCTTTCAGCATCTCCGCCCATGGAGGCATGAGGCGGTACAACAGTAGATACGGAAATGAAACCCTCAACGGTTTTTTACCGGACTCGGCGTACAGATTAGCATTGAGAATTAAGTTCCCCGATCTCCCCGTAGATCCAGCCGCTCAGTTTGTCCGCGGCTTCCTTTAGATCCAAAAGCCGGCTTTCCTTTTCACTGCGGCGCTTGGCTTCAACCTTGCCTGCGGCAAGGTTCTTCTCGCCCACCACCACCCGCCAGGGAATTCCCAGAAGGTCTGCATCATTGAACTTTACACCGGGCCTTTCATTCCGATCGTCAAGCAGCACCTCAATGCCTGTGTGCTCAAGCGCTGAGGCAAGAGCGTCCGCCGCGGTCTTTACCATTCCGTCATATTTGATGGGGACTATGATCACATGGTAAGGGGCCGCGGCGGCAGGCCAGATGATCCCCGCATCATCGTGGTGTTCTTCGATAATACTCGCCAGGGTACGGTCAAGGCCGATGCCGTAACAACCCATGATAGGAATCCTGCTCTTCCCTTCCTCATCCAGATAGCTTACGTTCATCGACCTGGTATATTTATTGCCCAGCTTGAAAATATGCCCCAGTTCATTACCCTTCTTTTCGTAGAGTTCCCCACCGCAGACAGGACAGCAATCTCCGGCCTTGACGGTACGGACATCGGCAATAAGCCATGCCTGGAAATCCCGGCCATACGCGGCATGCTGATAGTGGAGATCCCTTTCAAGCGCGCCGGTAACCGCGTCATTCATACCGGTAACGGTAAAGTCCGCGATGACAGGCGCGGCCGTGAAACCCGCAGGCCCGGCAAAACCGACAGGGGCGCCGGTAATGCGCTGTACATCGGTATCCGCGGCAAGCGTCACCTCCGAAGCCTTGAGGGCCGCGGTAAGTTTTATCTCGTTTACATCAAGGTCTCCCCGGATTGCCACGGCAAAGAAGGCCTCAGGATACGATGCAGGAGCGCCGGAAGCGGCCTTCTGCTGTTTCAGGCTGCCGCAGCCCGGCGCCCCGGAAAGGTCAAGCTCAACATTCAGGGCCCGGTAGATCAGGGTTTTAATGAAACTCTTTGCATCGGTTTTGAGGAAGAGACAGAGTTCCTCAATCGTCTTGACTTCCGGAGTGGCAATTTTTTCCATGGGGGGAGTGTGGGAAGCGGCTCCCTTTGCCAAATTGATATCGAAGCAGGGGCTGTAATCCGGTTTACATTCAGCCTTTTCCACATTGGCGGAATAGTCGCAGACCCTGCACAGGAGGAGCGTATTGTCTCCAACTTCACTCTCCACCATAAATTCCTCGGAGCCTGTGCCGCCCATGGCCCCGGAGTCCGCCTTGACGGGGATTACCGTAAGGCCGCAACGCTTGAAGATCCGGCGGTAAGCCCTGCCCTGGGCCTGATAATGCTCATCGAGACTCTCATCACCGGTATGGTAGGAATACGCATCCTTCATCACAAATTCCCGGCCCCGCATCACGCCGTAACGGGGACGGATCTCGTCCCGGTACTTGGTGTTTATCTGGTAAAGTGAAAGGGGAAGCTGACGGTAACTGGAAAGCTCATCCCGGATAACACTGGTAAAAGCCTCTTCCGCGGTTGGAGACACAACAAAATCAAGGCCCAGCCGGTTTTTAAGACGGAGCAACCCCTCGCCCATGGAATCCCAGCGGCCCGATTCCTTCCAGAGTTCGCCGGGTACCACCACGGTAGGTTTAATCTCCAGGGAACCGATGGCGTTCATCTCTTCCCGGATAATCTGTTCGACCTTGCGGAAGGAACGCAGCCCCAGAGGGAGGTAGACAAAGAGACCGTTACTGAGCTTACGGATCATGCCGGAGCGGAACATCAACCGGTGACTGACGATAACTGCATCCGAGGGAACTTCCCTCAGGGTTGGAATAAAGGCTTGACTGTACTTCATGGGGGGATAATAGCATAAAAGGGACGAAAAAAACAACGACAGCCGGCATACAGAACCTTGTCTGTGCTCCCGTTTCGTAGCAAAATGATGACAAAATACGTTTTATACGGCGGCAAGGCGCCGTCAGCCCCGCTCTCCTGAAAGGTTTTTGAGTTCCTGGATCTCCCTCATCAGCCTGGTGTCGTCCATCTGGAAACGTTTGGGAACCATCCGTTTGGAGGTACACTCCCGGACGGCTACCAGATTCTGTAAACGGATCTCGTGGGGATAGGCAGGCGGGTTGTAGTTTTCCATCACCTCTTCCATGTCTTCCCGGCTGATATAGGTATGGCTTTCCAGAATAGCCTTCTGCTTGGCCCGCACCAGCAGGGCTTCAAGGTCTGCACCGCTCATCTCGTAGTGATGCCTGCGGAACAGCTCTGTAATGGAAAATTTGTGTACTTGGAGTTTGTTCTTCTTTACCAGAGTATTGAAGAGAGCCGCTTTTTCTTCATCGGTTTCCGGATAAAAGAGAGCAAGATGTTCCTCCGCCCGGCCCTGGCGTTTCAGGTCGATGGGAATAAGGTCGGGCCGGCAGGTGATGAGAAACCAGATGATCCGCCCGCGGTACTCGGTATTCCCCATGAAGCTGGTAATCTGGGCAAAAACCCGGTTACTCACCCCCGAATCCCCCTCCTGATCCCGGTCTCCCAAAAAAGCGTCCGCCTCGTCAATCATCACCGCCACAGGGGCCATGGACTTGAGGATGTTGAGTACCCGTTCCAGGTTGGATTCCGTTACCCCCTGCCATTTCGAGCGGAAATTGCGAAACTTCACCATGGGAATGCCGATCTCCCCGGCAAAGGCGCTGACCATAAAACTCTTTCCCGTACCCACGGGCCCGGCAATCAAGTAGCCCATGGGGAGTACATCCAGTTGCCCGTGCTTGATGGCCTTGGCCGCGTTCTTGAACTGCCTCTTTACATACTCATGCCCGGAAACATCATCCAGGGTAAAATCAGTCTCCATAAATTCGAGGAGACCCGCCGCTTCATTCTCGATCATCAGCTTTTTAGCCCGCATCAGGTAATCCAGCGTGAGAGCCTGGCCTTCCTCCTCCCGTTCCATGAGCATCTGGTTGAGATGCATCAGGTTAAGGCCGCTGGTCATTGCCGCAACCTGTTGGGGAAAAAGCCCCTTCTCCAGGGGAAGCCGCCCCTCCTGCTGCCTTGAAACCAGAAAACTTTCCCTGGTCTCTTCATCAGGGAAGGGAACTCCTACTTTCACGGTGGAAGGGGAGTTAACCAAGCGGGGGGAAAGATCGGAAAGGTTTTCCGTGAGGAGGATGACGGATATGTCCCCGTCGGTAAAGATCGGGTTATTGGCCCAGCGGCTCAGGGTAACAAAACAGAACCGATCCTCCTCGGAAAGCCGGATTAGCTCTCCTGCCGGGGCGATGGTTTCCGCATAGTCGATAATAAGCACCATGCGGCATTCTCCATCCCGGTTATCCCTGGGAATTCTGAGGAGGAAATATTTTTCAAGGTAGGTAAAACTTTTTGTGGGATCGGTAGAAAAGAAATCCGCCGGATCAGCCTCGGGGAAACAGCGGCTCATCACGGAACCGTACTCCTTCTCCATTTCATCGGTACAGAAAGTTACCCCGGAAGAACGGTCATAAAAGACAATGATGTGGCGGTTGCCAAAGAGCACCTCGGAGATGTAGTCCTGCACCCTGGCAAAGATAAACTCTCCTTCGTTCTGCTCATGGGGAAGGTAGTCCCGTATATTCCCGTGCAGTATATAGAGGTTGGCAGTTTTGGAACCGTATTTATTTGCCAACTCCTCGGCCCAGACAGGCAGATTGTCAATAAATTCCTTATACTTGCGAATGTACTGTTTCATACCCCCTCCCCGGCATTCTTACGTCTACTTTTTCTCCGGCAGCAGACTTGAAAGATACCTGGCAAGCTCTTCGCCGTAACTGTCGCCGATCTTCTTCTCCGCGGCGCTTATAGCCCGGTTTTCCGCCTGCTCTACGGAAACATGCCCCGAACGATCCTGGATATTCCAGGGCAGTAACACTGTTCCATTGTCGGCAAGATTGGCGTCGATATTGTAGCGGACAAATTTATTTGTCTGTCCCGGAAATTCCACCGGGTCCAGGGCACAGTTTACATCCAGGACATAACGGGAATTGCCCTGCCCGGTTCTGAAACCCTGTTTACTTAAAACCTGGGAAAAGGCGCTTTTTATTCTGTTGTTTCTGTCTCCCGAAACATTGACATAGATGGGGATGCTCTTGGTTATCTCCGCCGCTGCCAGACGGTACTCATTGCCCGGCTTGAGGGTTTTAAGATCCACACCGGAACCTTCCGCCCCCACATAGGAAAGCACGGAAGCATAACTGCCGTTCATGTCTGCAATGACTGCGGCAAGCCGGTAGCGGGAATATGCATCAAGACTGTTTTTTTCCTCATCGCTCATGGCGGTAAGCCCTTCGATGATGACCTGGTTTGTCCTGATGAGGCTTCCGTAACTCTCCCGGGCCGCGGTTTTTTCCAGCACCGCTACCGCATGGTAGGTACTCTTGCCGTCGAACCAGTGATCCTTAATTTCCGCGCCCACCAGGGTATCAAGAGAGTTACTGACGCTCACCGTGCTGGTTACATCAGTCCCGCCGGCCCAGGACCGGAAGGAGCCGCTCTGGGCCGCTTCCGTATAGGTTTCCACCACCGTCTGATCGGCATGGATATTTTGTCCGAAACGGGAAACAAGGTTTGCAAACGCATTTTTCTCCGCAGCAGTCCTGCCGTTCCCGTAACCTGCGGCGCTTACATACTGTGAAGTGCTGTAAACCCTGTCCGGACTGCGCACCCAGAGAGGCTCCTCGCCCGGTTTTGCCGTCCCTGCGGAAGACGGAACCGGGACCGCGGTTCCACCGCCGTCCATGGCGGCCAGGGCCGAAGATGCGGCAGCCTCGGCAGAAGCGCTGTTGTCTCCGCCCGAAGGAGCCGGCGCACCGGCGCAGCCGGCGCATAACAGTATTACTGTCAACACCAAAAGCGTCTTTATTGCAGGCATATTGTCTCCGTTAAATTTAATTGATTCCTGAGAACGATCACATCTTCATACCGGGAACTTGCAACAATCCCGCCGGACGGATCAAGGTAATTCACCGTAAAGGAATAAATTCCAGGGAGCAGATTTACCCCGCAGATCCAGGCCTTGCCGGGAAAGTAACGCGAGACCCTCAAATCCGCCTGTTCGCTGGCTTCCGCATAGATCCTGTTGGAAAGACCCAAAATGCTGAACACAAGGCTCGCTACGCCATCCTCCGCCTCATTCGCCGCCGTATCCCACACGATAGTTGCAAGGGATTTTGCAATCGCCCGGATTACAGTCTTAATGTAGATCATATTCTCTTTTTCCTTAAAGGTCTCCCTGGCTACCGCTTCAATATCTTCAAGGAGCTCAAACCTCTCCCGTCTTCCGCCATCCAACAATATCTCCACCTCCTTGATGCGGGAAGGCCGGTATACCATCTTGGGCAGGGATATTTTAACGTAATTCGTCAAGGCTATGGGAATTCGCAGGGTAATTGCCTCCTTTACCGGGGAGAGGCCGGTAAAGGCAATGACATTAAGCCGTGCATAGCCCTGAGGTATCTCAAGTTCTCCGTCCACCGATGCCGGTACGGGGTAATTGTATACCGAAGGCGAATTGGCAAAAGCCAGTTTAAGCCCCTCCCGATCGATCCGTGCGTCGTCAAAGAGTCTTTCTCCCCGGTAAAAGAGAAGTCCCAGATAGCGGGCCAGGGCGGAATCGGAAAACTGCATGTTTCCGGTATCCGAAGGGGGAATCTCGGTTCCATTTTCAAGAGCATAGCGTTGCAGATTGCTTACCGCGGTTCCATACTTGGTGGAAAGGTAACGGATCTTGTTATTCATCCGCCGGATCTCCACCAGCGCGGCCTCCATATCTCCCTGATGGTAATAATTGAGTGCATTAAAAGTATTTATGTAGATATCTTCGTAGTCTTCACCGTCATATTCCCTGACATTATCGTTTACAAGAAAGGTACCAATCTCCTGAGTAATGCTCTTTGCGTAAGCCTCTTCAATGGCCCGCTCCCCGGTCTGCAGAAGTTCTATGGACTCCCCGACGAGACCGGCATAATGTGTCAGCATCCCCTTGTCCAGATAGTAGAGCGGTTTATCAATATTTCTGTAAAGTTTCTTTTTGTGTTCTTCCAGGTTGTTTGCCGCTTCAAGAAACTGTTCCTGTTCAGTCAGTTCATCCACACGACGCTGGGGCGCGGAAGAGCAGGAATTCAAGAGAAGAAGCAGAATTAGTACCGGCGCGGCCTGTTTTTTTATCTTCACCTTTCCTGACCGTCCGTCGCGCTACCACTTTGTCGAAGAATTAACCACAGTCTTGTTGATATCCGTATTCATACCGCTCCAGACCCGCTCATTGGTTTCTATGTCGGTAAGCTCCGCCCGTACCATGTATGAACGGCTGGTTCGGTTTCCCGCCCGGTCAACACTACTCTTCACCGAACCTGTCAGTATGTAGTCCGCCGCAGTCTCCATCCCCAGTTCCGGGGCGGTCTCTTCACTGGCATTGTAGAGCTGATCCTGCCGTTCCGCCCGGAGCTGTTCACGGGCCTCCCCTCCTTCCACAAAACGGAAGATCCCCGAATTGTCCAGCGTTATCTCCATAGTGGAAGAAATAATGGAAGTATTGATGTGTTCATCACTTTCATTCCTGAAAGTTCCAACCATAACCCTGAGAAGCCGCTGCTCTTTCGCATAGGCGGCGATAATGTTTTTGCTGTTGAGGCACTGATCAATAAGATCGGTGCAGACAATTTTAACATCATTATTGTTCCAGTACCCGGAAAGATCCTCCTGCGAAGATTCCCTGCTGACCCTGGGACTAGAAGTACAGGCACTCATACAGAGCGCTGCAACGATAAGCAAAAAAAATTTCTTCATAATCTTCTCCTTAAATTTATCTTCGTCCTTAATTTTCCCCGCCGCTTCCGCTGCATATTGCCAGAGTCCATACAGACCGGTTAGACGGATCTATCCATATTTCAAGAACATAGAAACCATTCAGCGCCCCGGAAGAGACAACCTCATTGACGGTGTCGTTCTTCCTGGTACTCAGGAAACTTCCATTTTCATCAAGCGCAGTCTGGCTGGAACTGACCGTGCTGGACAAATTCCGTACCAGGGCATAGACCGCAGCCTCACAGGAAGCGGAAACTGCATCCTTTACGTTCCGGTGCGGGTTTGCATAACCCACACCCGCAGGATAGGAAGAGATCCTTTGCGGCGGAACCTCTGTCCAGGAAGGCCGGCCCGTAGAAACATGATGATCCACAACCGGCGCCAAAGCGGCATAGCGGGTTCGTACCATGACAAGATCCCGGTTTTCAAAAATATCGGCGGAGGAGTCATACCTGAGATCCGCCGTGTATTTTTTATAATCTTCATCATAGACGAGCCGCTTGTCCGCGGCTATATCAATATCCAGATACCCCAGGCCCTTCTTTTCCCTCAGGGCAAAATAGGCCCAGACATAGTGGTATATGGCCGCCTTGCGGGCCGCATCTTCAAGGGCGTATTGAATGGCCTCTTCCCGCTTGCGCCGGTGTCCCGCCACACCTATAAGAACCAGTTCCCTGCCAAGCGGAGAAGTATTCAAAAAAGCAGGGGGAGGAAGACTTTCCACTTCCGTGATCCGGCCGGAAGCTTCCTGCCGGGAAGCGGAAGCACAGCCTGAAAGGGCTAGGGTAAAGACGAGAGCGGGTAACACAAGACGGCCGGGACGCTTCAACTCCTCCTCCTAAAAAAACCTGCCTGCAGGACTCATGACACTGTAGGCAGGCTCTTCTTGCAAAAACGTGAGCTTGTTCCAAAAGCCGGTTGGTTTCGGAACAAGCCCAATTCATGGAAGCTTAACAAACAAAACTTGTTTCCCAAAAAACCGAAGTTTTGGAACAGCCAAATGTCTTTTGCTATTTCTCCACCACCGCGGCGTCAACACTGTCTTTCTTGAGTTGGGCGTCCATCAGCTTGAGGGCTTCCATTGCCTTGAATTCGGAATACTTTGCAATTTCATTATCCAGAATGGCGGCTGCCTGCCGGGCGGCATCGCTCTTGCTCATGCTCATCAGAACATAATAGGAGCCGTCCTTGCCCACGTGCACATCCTCAATCTCAAGACCGCTAAGTTTTGCATCGGTTGTGGTGCGGCTTACCGACTGCTGGAAATTGAGGGTCTGTTCACTGCCGGAATTCCCCGCGGACTGGGTAAAATCGGTGATCATGGATTGAACATTGGCGTTCAGCGTCAGGGCGATGGCTACGGTTGCCCGGTTTTCCGCTATGCGCTGAGACATGTTAAGGTCGGCCATTTTTGCCACACCGCGTCCGTAGATGGCATCTTCAGATTTGGGGGGCTTGAGGTACCAGGAAGGGGCGTCTGCAGCCTGGGCAACGGTTTCCTTCTGGACATTATCCGACTTAGGGCTGGAAGCACACCCGGCGGCCGCAAAGATGCACACAAAAACCAGCATAGCAATCAAAACATTCTTCATTTTCAACTCCTTCGTATATTATATTAACCTTGTTCGAGAGCCCGGTTAGTTCTCTCACAGGCCCTGCAATTTCCCGTCAGGGAAACTTAGATTCGACGGAAAACCCCATTATCCCAAACAGGGACTCTTCAGTACTCACTATATCCATATTTTTGCCATGTTTCAAGTATTTGGCACGGCTATTCTCAGTTTAAGATAACCACGAACCACTCTAACCATACGAACAGAAGAGAATTCAGATAAAGATGAAGGCCGTCGAAGCAAAAGGTTGGGGAAACGCTGATTAAATGACGCCAATCGGCGTTTCCCTGTGTATGTGCTCATTTCATTGCGCACATACCGCATTAAAGCAGCGCTGATTTATTCTCGATTGAATAAATCAGTGCTTCCCTAGTGTCTGTTCGTTCCGTTCGTGGTAAACTGAGAATCGCTGTATTTGGAGCCGGTAATCTCAAATTCGTGAGCCGGTTCCAGGACCCGGTGATCCGGCAGGAGCATAATTTTGGAACTGCCTCTCGTATTTGAACAATCCCGATGCGCCGCCTCTTCCTCAAGCCTCCCCTCCGTTCTATAATAACCTATACATTCCTACGGGCCGTAAGGTAGCTGCCTTGCAGCAATATTACATGGGAAAGGAGTTAAACGCCTCCGTTCGGAGGCTCAAGGCCATGCGTCAATTTGAAGTTGTTTCAGCTTTCCAGCCTGCGGGAGACCAGGGAGAGGCCATCGCGGCTCTTGCGGAGGGCATCAGGCAAGGGGACAAGTACCAGTGCCTCAAAGGCGTTACCGGTTCGGGCAAGACCTTCACCATGGCGAAGATCATCGAAGCGGTTCAGATGCCCACCCTAATCGTAAGTCACAACAAGACCCTGGCGGCCCAGCTTTTCCGGGAATTCAAGGGCTTTTTTCCCCACAATGCGGTGGAGTACTTCGTTTCATACTACGATTACTATCAGCCGGAAGCCTATGTCGCCAGCCGGGATCTCTATATAGAAAAAGACGCTTCGATAAATGATGAAATCGAACGGATGAGGCTTTCGGCCACCCGGAGCCTTATGGAGAGGGAAGACGTAATCATCGTGGCTACCGTTTCCTGCATATACGGACTTGCAACCCCGGAGGTCTACCGGAAGATGACGGCCACTTTTTCCCGGGGGGAAAACGTCGATGTGGAGGTCCTGATCCGCCGTTTTGTGGAACTGCAATACGAACGCAATGATGCGGTGCTGGAACGGGGCTGCTTCCGCCGCCGGGGAGACAGCCTGGAGATATATCCGGCCTACCTCGAAGAAGCCTACCGGATAGACTTTGACTGGAACCGGGTGGAACGCATACGGCGTTTCGATCCTGTCTCCGGTAAGACTCTGGAAGAACTGGATCGGGCCATGATATACCCCGCCAAACAGTTTGTCATGCCCGCGGACATGATCCGGGACGCGCTGGGGAGCATTCAGAGGGAACTGGAAGAGCGGCTTGAAGAACTGAAGGGCCAAAACAAACTGCTGGAAGCCGAGAGGCTCAAGACCAGGGTGGAATACGACATCGAAATGCTTACCGAGATGGGCTACTGCCCCGGCATCGAAAACTATTCGGCCCCCCTGGCGGGAAGAAAACCCGGCGATCCCCCGGATACGCTCATCGACTACCTGCCCAAAACCCACCTCACCTTTATCGACGAAAGCCACGTTACCCTGCCCCAGATTGGGGCTATGTACTCAGGAGACCGCTCCCGGAAACAGAGCCTTGTGGATTACGGTTTCCGCCTCCCCTGCGCCCTGGACACCAGGCCCCTCCGCTACGACGAGTTTGTGGAACGTCTGGACAGGACGGTATTTGTATCGGCAACCCTCGGAAAAACCGAGACGGAGCAGTCCAGCCGGGTGGTGCAGCAGCTTATCCGGCCCACCGGGCTCCTTGACCCGGAGATTGAAGTCCGCCCCAGCGAAGGCCAGATGGAGGATATCTATGCCGAAGTGCGCAAGCGCATAGCCGCGGGGGAACGGAGCCTCATCCTCACCCTTACCAAAAAGATGGCGGAAGATCTTACCGACTACCTCTCCGGCCTGGGCCTGCGGGTGCGCTACATTCACAGCGAAGTGGAAACCATAGAGCGGGTGGAGATCCTTACCGCCCTGCGGAACGGCGAATTCGACATACTAGTGGGAATCAACCTCCTCCGGGAGGGGATAGACCTGCCGGAAGTGTCCTTCATAGCGATTCTTGACGCGGACAAGATCGGCTTCCTCCGCTCATTGACCAGCCTTGTGCAGATCATAGGCCGGGCTGCCCGGAACGCTGCGGGAAAGGTGATCATGTATGCGGACAGGGAAAGCGACGCCATGAGGCTGGCCATTACCGAAACCACGCAGCGCCGTAATATCCAGATGGAGTACAACAAAAAGCACGGCATCACCCCGGAAACGATAAAGAAGACGGTAATCAGCATACTGGAACGCCACCTGGAAGAAGACAGGGATGCGGCCCTCTCCTCCGTCGAGGTACTCAAGAAAAGCTACAATATCTTCATTCCCGCCCAGCGTAAACAGCTTGTCAGGGCCCTGGAAACCGAAATGCTGGAACACGCCAAACGCCTCGAGTTCGAGCAGGCCGCGGCTCTTCGGGACGAAATTGAACGGATAAAAGATCTTGGGAAGAAGTAAGATCTGAAGGGGGAGCTGTTTCCGTACCCCGTTCTTCACGTCTGCTTATTTCCCCGCTCGCCCTGCGCCCGGCATAATGCCGGGCTACCCCTTCAGTCTCCAATCCTATCTTTCTATTAAGGCCGTCAAAAAGTGCCGATAATTCCACTATGAAAAGAATCATTTCCATCATGCTTACCGGCTTGACCCTGACAGCCCTCTGTTCAGCTCAAACAGCCGGTGAACAATTCCGGCAGGAGGGAATCGCCTCCTGGTATGGCGCCGAATTTGAAGGCCGCCTAACCGCTTCCGGAGAAACCTTTAATCCCCTGGATCTCAGCGCCGCCCATCCGAACCTGCCATTCGGAACCATGCTGAAAGTTACCAATAAACACAACAATAAATCGGTACAAGTCCGGGTAAATGACCGGGGCCCCTTTGTGGCCGCACGGATCATCGATGTGTCCCAGGCGGCGGCTATCCAGCTTGACATGATCAGCACGGGAACAGCCCCGGTAGTGATCGAAAGCCTGGAACCGGTACCCTCAGCGCCGGCAGTTACCGGGACAGCCGCCTCTGTACCGGAGACCGTAACAAGCGCACCGGAAACCGCGGTACGGGAAACAGAGGCCGCCGCCACGACAGTTCCCGTAAGAACCGTTTCCACCGGAACGGTATTAAGTAAAACCGCGGTGGAACTAAAGGGCTCTTTCCGGCAGGACAGCGGCAAGATATACCGCCTCCAGGTAGGTTCCTACAAAGTAGCCCGGAATGCGGTTGAAGCCTTTGACAAACTCAAAAATGCAGGACTCCAGCCGGCCTATGAACGCTTCGGTGAATACTTCAGGGTGGTACTTGCAGGGATTCCCGCTTCGGCAGTACCATCGACGGCAGAAAAGATCTCGGACGCCGGATTCCGGGAAGCCCTTGTCCGTGAAGAATGAAGAAGGGCTGCCCGGAAGTTTGGTTACTTCAGCAAGCTGCCGGGTATGGACCCCCGCCTGCGAATCAACAGTCTCGCCCTAAGGCTCCTATGCGGATGGGCGTTTTTGGGTATCAAACCCCTCAACACAAATAAAGAACCTGTTCCTTAACATGAGCATGAACACGAAAGCCGTCAGAGCCGATATACTTCTGTTTCTCACCGCCGCCATCTGGGGATTTGCCTTTGCAGCTCAAAAATCCGGCATGGAATTTTTGGGACCTTTTACCTTCAACGGCATCCGTTTCCTTTTGGGAAGCGCCTCCCTCCTGCCCCTCATCATCGCCGGCAAAAAAAAGAAAAACGAAACCGGATTAAGCTTCCTGTGTTTTCTTAAATATTCCCTCATCGCCGGCGCCTGCCTTTTCATCGCCGCTTCGCTCCAGCAGATCGGTATTATCTATACCACCCCCGGACATTCAGGATTTATCACCGGCCTCTATGTGGTGCTTACGCCTATTGCCGGCATATTCCTCGGCCGCAAGACAGGACTCCCCACCTGGATCGGAGCAATCCTCACCCTCACGGGCCTTTTCTTCCTCAGCGTTGCAGGGAGCATATTCGGAGCCAGATCCGAAGGGGAAACCATACAGATCAACCCCGGCGATATTATCACTGCGGTAAGCGCCCTCTTCTGGACTTTTCATGTCCTGGCAATAGATACGCTGGTGCAAAAGATCGATCCCCTGCCGCTCTCTTCCGGACAGTTTTTCTGGTGCGGTTTTTTCTCCCTCATTGCTGCCATTGCAAGACAGGAAGCGTTCAGCCTTTCGGCCCTTTCGGGCGCCCTCGTCCCCATACTCTACGGCGGCATCTGCTCCGTGGGCATTGCCTATACCCTGCAGACGGTAGCCCAGAAGGACGCGCCTCCGGCCCACGCCACGATTATCCTCTGCCTGGAGGGAGTATTTGCCGCCCTGGGAGGCTTCCTCATCCTCCACGACAGTCTGAGCCGCTGGACACTTGCAGGCTTTATCCTCATGTTCTGCGGCATGCTGGCTACCCAGTGGGAAGTGATTATCAAGGGAAGGAATTTTAACCGCAACGGCGAAGAAAGGTAAGGGATAGAGTTCCTTTCCTGACCCGATGGGACTCCTTATTGGGGTACTCAATCTGTATGAGGCCGGACGTACAAAAAACTTTTGCGGATTATCAGATGAGCCTGTTCCAAAACCCGGCTGGTTTTCCACCGGCTCCCGGTAATTCTCGGTTTAGAAAAATGTGAAAAAATCCCCTCATGGGAACAGGATTATTGAGCAAGCTATTGGGCAGCCTGAAGACGATAGGGGAACAGATCCCTGATGTAAGACGGGCCGGGGGCAGTCTGAAGTACCGGTTGTTTGACGGCAGCAAGAGCGCATTTGCGGTGTTTTTCTTCCTGTACCCGTTTCAGCGGCCGATGAAGAAACGGCGGAAGCGAAACAACATGGAAACCTTGTCTGCCCTGACGGCGATACCGGGCGACAACCGGATACGGACGCTTCCGGACATGGAGGGTAAACTGAGAATTGCCGCTCAGACTCCACCTTTCACTTTTTATCCTTTCCGGCATATACTCTATTCAGAGCTAATCCCAAAACCCGGAATTTTAGGATTGGCTTCGGGAAAAGCGGTCAAAGCCCGCTTTTCCCGCTAAAATCAAGGCAGCTTTCCCAAAACTTCAGTTTTTGGGAAAGACTCTTCATAAGAGGTTTATATATGAAAACTATATTGAATGTTGAAGGAATGAGCTGCGAACACTGTGTCAAGCATGTTACCGAAGCGCTGAAAGGGGTAGCCGGAGTTAAATCCGCGAAAGTGAGTCTCAAAAAGAAAAACGCCGAGGTAAAACACGACGACAGTGTCAGTCCGGACGCCCTCAAGGCTGCGGTAAACGAAGCAGGTTACACCGCCCCATAACAGCGCCCGCAGGGCGTCTACACAAAATTCAGCGCAGGGCCGGCGCCAGACAAAGGCTGCCGCCCCCATATAGGCCGGACGGCTTCAGCCGGACGGAGCGCCGCCCCGTGACAGCGCCCGCAGGGCGTCTACACACAAAATTCAGCGCAGGGCCGGCGGAGGGTTTGCCGGTTCGGTTGCGGCCTGTCCGTTTTGTTTCAGATCCTCATAGAAATTGGCAAGGGAAAGCGTTGTGTACGGCATAAGCCACAGATAACCGATGCCCAGGGTGAGGATACCAAGCAAGTCCCAGCCGATAAAGCTAAGATAAAGGCCGAAAAGCTTTGCCCTGTGCCCGTACATCATTTTTTTGCTGGCGTTTATTGCATCCAGTGCGCTTATGGAGGGGTTATCCCGTAGAATAAAAAAGGCCATTGAATAGCTCAGGCCCTTTACGATACCCGGAATGATGAACAGCATTGTCCACAGTAATACAAATATATCTTGCAGCAAAAAGAGCAAAAAACTCTGTCCGAACAATGAGAAACCGTCAAACAAATTAGTGGCGCCGGCAGGTTCTCCGCGGATTTTGCGAATAAAGTACCCATAATACCCAAGTATCAAAGGCCCGCCGATTATGACAAGTCCAATGCCGAACAGTATGCTTGATACCGAAGAAAAAACACAGTAGATAAAAGTCACTCCGGCAGCGGGAAGCCAGGAACCCTTTAGCTGACTCCTTGCCGCTTCCCTCAGCATTGAATTTTCTTTCATGATCTCCTTCCTGTAAATCTCAAAAATTTTAAGTGAAGCTGTTCCAAAAAACCTGAGTTTTGGAACAAGCTTAAGTATTTCAGAATTAAGCAATTTTGAAAATACCGTATTTAGGACTGTCCGCAAAGTCGGCTGCTTTGCATACTCGGAGGGGCAGATGGTATGAATACATGACGGGGAAAAGGAGATAGTGCGGCGGCCGGGGGTATACGCTGATGAAGAACGGGAGTGAATACGGGGTGAGACATATGAAAAGGGAGGAAAAAGCCGGGGTCTGATGAACCGGCCCGGATGGCGGCAAGCGCCCAACCGGACCGGGAGTTGTCAGGGAAAAATCTGAAAAAACATCAGATTTCTGCATTATGGACAGACTCTATTTAACTCTGTGATGCAAAAAAAATACGCAGCCCCACCCTCAACCAGAAGGGTTCCATCCGTTTGCGTACATCTCCCAGCGCCTTTACTACCGGAATATGCTGGGGGCATTTTTTCTCGCAAGCGCCGCATTTGATGCATTGAAAAGCCGCATGCAGCTTCGAAGGATTTGAAACGCCTATACTTGTCAAATACTGCACAAACCCGGTAATTATGCCGGAAGTATATGAGATGTTGTACGAGGAAAAACATGCAGGAATATTCACGTTCTGCGGACAGGGCATGCAGTAATTACAACCCGTACAGGGTATCTTGAATGAAGCCTTGAATACTTCCGTTACGGATTTGAATACCTCATTTTCCTTAGCGCCCAGCATACCGGCTTCGGCAGAATTTGCAATGCCAATGTTCTCCATCAACTGCGAATCTTCATTCATTCCGGAAAGAACAACGGTAACTTCTTTTTGGTTCCACAGCCAGCGCAATGCCCATGCCGCAGGCGGTAATGAACTGTCCGCAGCCCTGAATACATCGAGGGCCTTTTTGGGCAGAGCATTTGCAAGCTTCCCCCCGAGCAGGGGCTCCATGACAATAACCGGAATCCCCTTCTCCGCCGCCTTCTTTAGCCCTGCAGTTCCCGCCTGGTAATCGGTATTGATATAATTGTACTGTATCTGGCAGAAATCCCAATTGTACGCTTCCAGGAGAGCCAAAAATTCGTCATGGACGCCGTGAAAGGAAAATCCAATCTGCCTAATCCTGCCGGACGCCTTCTTTTCCTCAATCCATTTTTCAATTCCCTTCCTGCACAACTGCTCCCTCATATCCGTGCCGGTAAGATTGTGCAGGAGGTAATAGTCAATATAATCCGTGTGGAGCCGTTCAAGCTGGGTCTTAAACAGCTCATCAAAATCTTCATAGTTCCTGCATTTTGCAAGAGGAAGTTTTGTAGCAAGAAAAATTGCATCTCGTAAATTGTTTTTCTGTATTATCTGTCCCAAAGCATTTTCACTGCCGCCGTATATGTACGCAGTATCAAAGTAGTTAATACCTTCCTCAACAGCCTTTACGACCAACTGCTCCGTTTTGCGCATATCAATCTGGGCCAAATTCCTGGGAAAACGCATACAGCCGAACCCAAGTATCGAAAGTTTGTTGCCTGATTTTGGATCATTCCGATACTGCATACCACCTCCTATACCGGACCTGTTCGATAACCAACCGGGTTTTGAACAGGTCTAATTTTTTATTTCTTAAATTTCTTTTCCGTTGTTTCATTTATCTATTTGGAATACACAAACGATTTTTCGCGGAAGTTGTTCGGAAACTGTTTCTGAACAACTCTAATATAAGAAATACGTTAATATCTTTTCCGGCAACATTCTCATGGGGCGCCCGGTAATTTCCGGTATAAATCAAAGAATACCTCATAAGGCGTTCTAAAGTCAAGAGTTCGCATTGCCTCATAATTAATCTAACCCAAAAAAGTCATGCCTCAAAATAAAATTCTATCTTCAAATAGACTCTTCCGAAGGGTTCGGAAAGCGCCATGGGTTAGCGCTGAAGGAGACCTTCCTCACCGTGGACGGCAAGGCTCCGGCGGTAGAACAGGGCGCCGGAAACAACCTGCCTGACATGCCGTAGACCTTGTTGTCATCCGTTTCCGTCCTGCAGGCTGGAACGGATGGATATGAGGGAAGATGCCAGGGCGGAAAAGACGATAAGGATGCCAATAAGAGCCGGAGGGCCGGGAATGATGATAATGAAATTATACATGCCGTGAATAACCACGGCGGAAAGGAAGCGGAAAAGGGCCCGCAGGGGATCTTCATGAAAGGATGCGGCGGCAAAACCTGTTCGGGCCGCGCAAGCTCCGTGAAGAGGCGCGGCGGTAAAGGTCCGCAAAAGCGCAATACGTATATCGGCAGCGCCGTATGTGGCGGCTTCCAGAACGGCAAAACCCAGACCGGAGAGGAGGCCGGCAAGAGCCGGCGGCAGAGGCGGGAAATGAAATTTTTTTATGATGGTAAAAAAGATGAGAAGCGCCAGGAGACGGCTCAACTCTTCGGTAAAGGCTATTCTAAAGAAAAACCAAAGGAGAATTCCCCTCAGCCGATCCGGCCGGACTCCCCCAAGACCCGAAGGAAAAAGGCTCTGGAAAAGTACGGCGATGAAGAGGGATACAATACCCGAAAGAAGACAGCCCGCAAAGAGGAACGGGAGCATGGCAATGCGGAAATGCCGGATCACAAGCCATGCGGCAAGAACCGGCAAGGCGGCAATGAGGATAAGGATCAACATAAGGAAAAGGGTATTCATACCACTTCCATTATATAGGAAAAAAACCTAATCTCTACCCATGGGAATTATCCTGATTACAGGACCGAAACATTCGGGGAAAACCAGCGCAGGGCGGGCTCTGGCCGCGCTTATGAAGAGCCTCTTTACCGATCTGGATGAACTGATAGCGGAAAAGGAAGGAAAAAGTCCCCGGGAACTCTACCGAGAGGGGCCCGAGGTCTTCTGCAGGGCGGAAGCGGCTGCACTGCAAAGTCTCCTTCCCCCCGAAAAAGCCTGTGTCATCCTGGCTGCGGGAGGCGGGCTCTGCGACAATCCGGCAGCCCTGGAACTCCTAAAAAGTCCCGGCGTCAACATCGTTTTTCTTGAGACTTCTGCGGAAACGGCCTGGAAACGCATCGAAGAGGCGGCCGGTGGACTCCCCCCCTTCCTGGATACCGGAAACCCGCGGGAAACCCACCGTCTTCTCCACGAACGCCGTTCAGCCGCATACCGTTCACTTGCCAAAATCCATATCCGGGCAGAGGGAAAAAGCCCGGAACAAATAGCCGCGGAAATCTGTTCTGCCAAGGCTCCTGCCGGGAAAGCTTGACGGATAGCTAAGCCGGCTTTACTATTAATGATATGGATAGAAATTCCCTTCGGCAGGAAAAGCTGTTTTCCGCTATCTTGCGAAATGTCAGCGATGGTATTGTCGCAATAGATCCGGAATTGCAGGTAATGTTCATAAATCCCGCGGCAGCCCGGATGTGTGGTTGGGATGAAGAAACAGCCAGGAAGAAGCCGGTACAGAAGGTACTGTCTCTCACTAATTCTGTGGATCTAAGCAGCATTATTCCCAATGCTCTCCCGTTTGACGATATGCCGCGTTTTTTCCGGGATGTGATTCTGAAAAATCAGGAAGGGGATATTTCTATCATTGACGGGTCGATTACCAAGATCCAGACTGCAGAGGGGGAGCCTCCGGGTTTTATTCTTATTTTTCGGGATATCAGCGAAGTAAAAAAAATGTCTGCGGTTATGGATTTCAATGCCAGCCATGATGCACAGACAGGGCTCAACAATATTGGCACCTTCACCCGCAGGCTCCAGGAGAGTATCGATCTCCTTAAACGGGAAGGCGGCGGCAATACGGTGATCGGACTGCAGATCGATCAATATAGCGGCATAAATGATGAACTGGGATCCCAGGCGGTGGATGAGCTTATACGGCAAATGGCGGTACTGTTTCGGTCGCATATTCAGCGCCAGGATATTGCGGCACGGTTTTCCGATGAAGGTTTTGTATTTTTGATCCGCAATTGTACCGGGGAAAACGCCATGCGGGTGGCCCAAAGACTGCTAAAGGCGAGCCATACCTACCGTTTTCATTATTCAGACAAAGAATATTTGATAAGTTTCAGTATCGTTTTGGAGGAAATAAAAACCGGGGACGAAAAGGCCGACACTGTTCTTGCTGCGGTAAGCGCCGGGGCCGCAAAGGCCAGGGCTGAAGGCGGAGACCGGATATACGCTCAGTGATCCTCACCGGTGTTTTGGGCAGCCCAATCGGCTACCAATTTTTTGAGCCCTTCGTTGATCAGCTTGAGTGTCTTCCCGCAGTCAGGACAGGTAAAGCGGCCTGAACTGTCCAGGTTATTTTTTGCGCATCCGATACAGTAGGTTTTCCCGCATCCGGTACAGGTTCCCGCAGGCAGTTCATCGGGGGGCATGGCATAGAGCCGCAAGGCAGGGGACAACGGGGGATCCAGCGGCACTCTCCAGGAACGTTCGCAACTGCCTGCACAGGCGATGAGCCGGGTGGCGCCTTCTTCCAGTCTCCTGCGCAGTTCTTCCCGGTGTTCCGCATCTTCCCCCTTTAATTCCAGATCGTCGAGCCTTTGCAGCATGGCCCCGGCTTCTTCCCAGCGGCGGGTATTGCAGCAGAGCCAACCCAGCGAGAAGAGGGAAGGACTGTAATATTCATCTATCTTGAGCGCTTCGGTGAAAGCCGTTTCGGCCCGTTGATACTCCCCCTGCTTAACCGACACATAACCGATAAGTTCCAGTATCGCAGGAGAGGGGCTTTTTTCGTGAGCCAGGGCGAGAAGGGCATCGGCCTCTCCATAACGGCCCAGCTCAATAAGGCAGGAAGCCCGGTTACAGATAAAATCAATATTGCCGGGATCGAGAGTTCTGGCTTTGCGGTAACAGTCGTCGGCCTCTTCGTAACGCTTTGAACGATAGAGAAGATTTCCCGCACAGTTTACCATAATCCCCTCAGGATCATCGTTTACCCGGCCGGTTTTGAGAAGTTCCAGGCCCTTGTCCGGAAAACCTGAAAGGTAATAGTACAGCGCCCGGTTTACCTTGATAGCGGGAACTTCACCCAAAAGACTTGCCGCTTTTTCCAGATGTTCCGCCGCTTCTTCAAGATTATTGTTCTGGAGACTTATCTGAGCCGCCAGATTGCGGGCCCAGGCCCAGGTTTCATCTACCGGTTTTGCGATACGCTTCCTCTCTTCCGCCTCCGTATCCAAAAGCTGCAGAGCCCGATCCAGATCCGCCTTGAGCGCCGGATCGGCGGCATTTCCCGAAAGAAGGAAACGGCATTCGGCAAGCCTGAAATGGAAGATGCCGTGTTCGCCGGCAAGAGAGGCGGCTTCCTCAAGCAGGGGCAGGGCCGTCTTCCGTTTCCCCTGCCGGATAAGGAGCAGCGCCTGGAGGAGCATCACGGAAGGGTCGGGAGGAATGAGCCCTGCCGCCTCCCTCCGCAGGGCCTCCGCCTTTTCAAATTCTTTTTCCGCCTGGGCAAAATTTTCTATGCTAAAGGCCCACTTTCCTGCCAGTACCCTGGCCTTATAGTTTTTATTCCCAAGCGAAAGGAATTTGGGTACCAGAACACTGAGATCCTCGTAGTTGTCATCATTGAGAAAACAGTTCCCGGCAGTGATATAGCGTGAAAGGGCTTCCTCTCTATTTCCCAACACTTCGTAAACATTGGCGGCATTTTTTACCAGGAGGCCGTTTCCCCTGTCCTGCTCAAAGGCTTTATCGTAGGCCGCGGCGGCAGCCTCATACTCTCCCAGATTCCAGTAGGCATGACCCAACAGGGTTCCCAATACCGGATCGGCAGGGCCGGACTCAAGCGTTCCGGCCGCAAAGTCCCGGAGAGCGGCAAACTGTTCACGCTCATAGAGGAGTTTGGCCTTCTCGGTAAGGGCGTTCCGGCCTTCGGAACTTTCCGCACCCAGGGCAATGCACGCGTCTATCCAGGTCTCCGCCTCTCCGGCCAATCCCAACTGAAGTGCAAGCCGGGCCGCCAGAAGCAGTTCACGCTGAGTCCGGTTTCCACGGCCCTCTTCGGGAGACGCGGCATCCCGGTCTTCCCAGGCCTGCCGTATCTGGATGAGGGCGGCATCAAGCCGGCCCATGGCTGCAAAGGTCTCCGCCAGAAAGTAACGGCTCCGGGGGCCTGCGGTTGTACTCAGCCGTTCCCGGGCAGCCGCGGCCTGGAACATACGGGAATCAACGGTAAGGGCTTCAAGCCGTGCGCGGGCAATGAAAGATTTTTCCGTAGAAGGAGGGGCTTCGTAAGAGGCCAGGGCAAAGGCGATACTCCCCGCATCGATACTTGCATCGTTCAGTTCCGCTGCCCAAAGGCCGTTAACCGTGATAAGGATATAGGCGCCCGAAACGATAATACCCAGGTTTACCGGGCCGTTTAAGACGGCCTCTCCGGCAGATTCGGATACTGAGGGCAGCTCTGTCCAGCCTGCCAGGGGGAAAGGCATGCCGTTACGGACTGCGTCCAGACGGAAGTAACCCTTGCTTGAAACCAGGACAAGATAATAGGTGCCATGATCCACCATACGGAACATAAACCCTGCGGCCGCATAGCCTCCCAGAGGCTCCAGAGTGAAACGACTGTCTATGACCATGTCCCGGTAACGCTTTGCGGGAGCATCGATCCAGGCAAGGGAAACGGTTTGTTTTAGCGAAAGCACCAGGGCGCCGTCCAGAAGCCCGGCATCGTAGACTTTTTCTTCAACATTTTCTTCTGTAAGATTAAAACCGGTTTTGGAAGCCTTGGTAAATTGAGGCTTCCAGAATTCCTCCCCGTATGTACCGGGAGGAGCTGTAGTTTTTTTTCGGAGTAAAAAGAGCAGTAACCGGTTGAAAAAGCGGAGCATGCCGGTATAGTACAATAAAAGAGGCTTGAATGGAATTACACAAATATGAAAAGTGGGTTTTCTATGTTGCGCTGGCGCTCCTGGCTTTTGTCATCCTCTGGCGAGTCATACCCGGAGGGCGGCATGAAGGCGGCGGGGAGAAAGGCCGGGCAAGCCTGGTCTTTGTACACTACTGGGACAATGCCCTCGGCAGGGATACGCTTGCGGAACTGGTAAAGGAATTTGAAAAAAAACACCGGGGCATAAGAATACGGCTGCAGAGCCTCTCCTATACTGAAGAACGAGAACTTCTTTTCCGGGATAAGGCGGAGGTTGAAGGGAATGTCCTCAGCGGCGCGTTTGACATTGCGGCGCTGGACGGCGCCTGGATTCCGGAACTTCTTTCCGCAGGGAAACTCCACTCCCTCAAAGGGTATAATGATGACAGCGGTTCTGCGGAGTGGACTGTACCGCTGATCTCTTTTATGAATCTCCTCTATTACAATGTCGATATACTCAAGGCTGCAGGCCTGGACAGGCCGCCTGCCAACCGGACGGAATTCCTCTCCGCTGCCCGGACGTTAAAGGAAAATCAGTCTGTACCTGCTCTTGCCATAAGCCTGGGAAGCGGAGATCCGGAAGCCCTGTACCGGGATATCTACTCATGGATCCGGGCCGCAGGCAACAGCCTGGAAAAAAATGGCTTTGATGAAAAAAGAACGGCCGATGTCTTCAATTTTTTGAGCCGGCTCAACGGGGAAGGTTTCCTCCTGCCGGGAATTTTTTTGCAGACCGGAGCGGAACGGCTTGAAGATTTTATTTCAGGCAAAACCGCAATGCTCACGGCAAATATAGGAAACCTGCGGTATCTCCGCACGAGAATGGGAGATAAACTCGGCCTTACCCTGATCCCCGGGCAGGCTGATTTTGGAAAGCCCGGCTTTGCCTCTTTAGTTTGGCATGTGGGTATCTCTTCGGACTGTACACATCCGGAAGAGGCCTGGGAATTTATCAGTTTTCTTAAAGAAAAAAGTATTGTTCTTTCAGAAAAGTCCGGAGCAGTTCCGGGAACAGGTATCCGCTTCCATGATCCTGAAGAAGATCCCCTCTATGAGAAGGCATGGTCCATTTACGAAGCCTCGAATGTTTTCGACGGGAACGGCTTCTCCGCTTCCGTGGATGCAGCGGTACGGGAGGAACTCATGGGCCTCTTTGAAAGCGGCAGGAGCGGAGAAGAAACAGTAAAACGCATACAGTCCCGGATAGAGGCCCTGAATCCCCTTCGTCTGCCGGAATGACGGTCTCCGCGGAATCATTAGTTGATTGGAAGGCGGTGGTTCATACCCGGAGCCTGCTCCCGGGTTCTTCATTCATAGGCAACAGGCGCCTGGCGGGAACGGGTTCGCCACTTTTTACAACGGCGGCGGAAAAAGGCGGGAACATACATCCTTAACAACGGAGCATGGTCACGAGAGTAGACAGCAGGATTTGATAAAGCTTTCCGTGATCTGCAGCGGCTCTTCGGCAGTCCAGAAAGCGTTGCCCGCATGATCTGCTCCCGTGATACGGTACATATCTACTTTTTGCTTGCATTCGGCAAGCTTCCGGTAGAGCAGAACACTCTGACCGTAGGGTACCAGCCGATCCTTATCACCGTGCATGATCAGGAACGGCGGCAGCCGCGATGTTTCCCTGATATAGGTGAGCGGAGAAGCCGCACTGACAAGATCGGGATGTTCGGATACTCTTACACCGCCAAGAACCATGCCTTCAGGTGAATCGGGTGCATCGTGATCCTGTGTCGAAGGCTCATCATTCATTGTGCCGAGATTTACCGGTCCGTAGTAATCGACTACGCCCCTGATGGGAAGGGAAGAATCCTCTTCATCGGAGAAATATGGATCTCCGTTAGTGACGGCCAGCATCGTTACCGTGTGGCCTCCTGAGGAATCCCCCCATAGGACAAACCGTTCCGGATCGGCATGATACTCCGCGGCATGCCGAATCATGAAGCTCAATGCGGTCCGTGCATCTTTCACCTGTGCCGGGAATGGAGCCACGGTAGAAGGCCGGTATTCGGCCATTGCGATGATGAAACCTCGCCGGGCAAAATACACAAGCTGTGCCAGTTGCTGAGTGATTTCTTGTTTGAACCATGCGGATCCTTGTACAAACATTATGAGAGGAAATACCGTTTTCTCACCTTCCTCCGGCCTGGGCATGAGGATGTTGATGTGAAGCGGTATTCCCGATTTCCGCGCATACTCTACACCCGGGATCGTTATGACGGAACGCTTCCCTTCATCCGCTTGCAGGACTTTGATACCCTGGGCAGAAATAACACTGGCTGGAAAATCAGAGAGAGAACAGCTATGCGGTTGTACTTTCATACAGATTACTCCTTCTAAACATGATGGATTAGTATTTCAATGATACGTCCGCCGATGAACATACCGACGAGGCCAATTACGCCGCCCCAGCCATGCGGTACCGGCAGCGGCAACTTGAACAGACCAAAGACGGCTCCGATGACGAGGCCCACCACAAGACAGATAAGTAATTCAATCATCCTTTTTTTCTTTCCATAGCCTTTCATGAAGTTTCATTTCCTGTTCAGTTGGACTGTACCGCCCTCATGCGGTACGGCATTAAGGTTATCATACGGCCTTCTTTTCGGCAGTGCGAACGCTCACCTTTATAAGACCCTGCTTCTGGAGCAAATCGAAAGCGACTGCGAGGAGGAGCACAAAACCCTTCACAATGTACTGTACGTAGGTATTAAGCCCTACAAGCTGCATGCCGTTGCTCAGTACCCCAAGAATAAGCACGCCGGTTACAAGCCCCCACATTTTTCCTTCACCTCCCGTGAATGAGATACCGCCCAGGATGGCGGAAGTCATTGCCGTGAACTCGACGCCCGGGCCCGTGGATGAAGAAGCCGAACCTGAGCGGCCAAAGAGAACTATAGATGAAAGCGCTACGAAGAAGCCGCAGATGGAAAACACAATCATCTTGACGGCATTTACATTCACGCCTGACAACCGTGCTGTTTCCACATTGCTGCCGACACCGTATATCCGGCGTCCGAACCTGGTGAAATTCAGGATGAAACTCGCTATGGCAATGGAGAGAACCATAAGGACGACGCTAAAGGGGAGAAATCCAAAAAGGTACCCTTGACCGAAAAACTTGAATGCAGGTGGAAGGTTCAGAATTACACTCTGCCTGGAGATGATATAGGAGAGTCCCTGGAAGATTGTCATCGTACCGAGTGTGACAATGAGTGTGTGGACTTTAAGACGTACCGAGATCCATCCGTTAAATGCTCCAAGCGCGGTACCCATGGTGATTCCTATCACAAAACTGATGGGGAACGGCAATCCGGCCCATTTTACCAGGGCGGCCGTTGTTACACCCACTGTTGAGATCTGGTATCCAATCGAGAGATCCATGCCGCCCGAGATCATTACAAATGAGAGCCCTACCGCGGCGATGATCACATAGGATTGTTGGACAAAGATGTTTGTCAGGTTCTGTTGTGTAAAAAAGTACGGACTCAAGATCGAAAAAAAGATAATGAGTCCGAAAAGAATGAAAATGATTGCATAGCGTTTAAGTTGTTTCATGCTACGATCTCCTTATAAGTTCCGGTGGAAGCAAGTTCAAGAATTGCATTCTGTGAGAATTCTCCGCGTTCAAGAGTTCCTGTAAGCCGGCCCTCGGCAATGACGATTATCCGGTCTGACATGCCAAGAAGTTCCTCCATATCGGAAGTAATCATGATTATCGAGTGCCCTTTCAGGGTGAGTTCATCCATAAGTTTGTAAATATCCTGCCGTGCCCCGACATCAATGCCGCGTGTAGGCTCATCAAAAATGAGTATCCGTGATTCGGTAGCCAGAACTTTGGAAAGTACAACTTTCTGCTGATTGCCGCCGGAGAGCAGTTTTACTTTCTGGATCAGAGTTGGCGTTTTGATTCTCATAAGATCTTTGAAGCTTTCCGCAAGGATCCGCTCTTTATTCTTTTGTACCATAAAGCCTTTTGATATTCGCGGGAGATTTGCGAAAGAGATATTCCATGAGATATCCATGTTAAGGAAACAACCCTCTTCCTTGCGGTTTTCGGGGATCAGTCCTATACCGTACCTGAGAGCATCGCGAGGTGAACGGATAGTAATTGGCCGGCCGTCAAGCAGGATCTCTCCTGTTTCAAGGCCGGCAGCTCCTACAATGACTTTTGCGAGTTCAGTTCGTCCCGCACCAACGAGACCTGCCATTCCAAGAATCTCCCCTTCATGGAGCTTGAAGGAGATATCCCTATCGCCATTACCGGTGACACCGCGCAGCTCGAATACGGTTTTGCCGGGAGACCGGCTTCGTTCAGGATAGGTCTCCTTGAGTTCCCGGCCAACCATGAGGCTGATGAGTTCCTGCCTTGAAGCGCGTGCGGTTTCAAGAGTCGTCACGAGTTGCCCGTCACGCATAACTGTTACGTAGTCCGATATCGTAAAGAGTTCATCAATACGGTGCGAAATGTAAATAATTGCCGTACCGCGCTCCCTAAATTTACGGATCAGTTTGAACAGATGCTCAACCTCGGACATGGAAAGCGGCGCGGTCGGTTCATCCATAATAAGGATTCTTGCATTTCTGGACACTGCTTTTGCAATCTCGACGATCTGCTGCCGGGATGCCGGAAGATCCCGTACAAGAGACCGCGGATCAATGACTATCTCAAAATCATCAAAAATAGTTTGCGCCTTGATTTCCATCGCCCTTTGACTAACGAAACGTCCTGTCTTCTCGCCAAAATAAATATTCTCCGCGGTAGAAAGGGATGGCATAAGGTTGAATTCCTGATAGATTACCTCAATGCCAAGCCTGCGTGCCTCGTGCGGGGTCAAACGCGAATATGATTCCGCACCAATTTTTATCGAACCCGCATTCGGTTCTATGGCTCCGGCGATGATCTTGATAAGAGTGGATTTTCCCGCGCCGTTTTCGCCAAGTAGAGCGTGAACTTCGCCCGGCCGGAAATCAAGACTGAAATCCTTGAGGGCGATTACGCCCGGATAAACTTTCGTGAGACCTGCAAGAGACAGGATCGCTTCATTCATTGGGGGCCTCTACTCTGCCTTGGGATAGGTCTTGGCGACAGCGTCGTAGGCAGCCTTACCGTAACTCATCTTACCCTCGTAGAGATCCTTGATGAAGATCCATGTTGCCTGTTCCAATGGTACAAACTCTCCATTGATCTTCGGCCCCGCAATGTTCATGGTTCCCCGAGTAAGTGATTTGTTCTGTAAGGAGGCGTTCATCAGGGTCTGATATTCCTCAGACCAGTCGCCGGTGAAGACGCCGAATTTGGCCTTGTCAACATTGACCTGACTCATGACATATTCGTTGACGCCCACGGCCGCACTGGCGTTGTAGGTAACGACTGCTACCGC